>DASRIZ010000138.1:0-17957 GCA_035649735.1 Blastocatellia bacterium
CGACGATCGCGGTGCCGGGGCTTATGACCACCGCCTATCTTGCGTTAAGGCTGTGCGTTGGTGATGTAAAGACGGTCGTCGTTCCCTTCGATCAAATCATGGATTCAGTCGAGCGCGGCGACGTAGAAGCCGGTCTGCTGATTCACGAAGGCCAATTGACGTACTCCGAGCGCGGGTTCCACAAGGTTATCGACCTGGGCGAGTGGTGGATGAGTGAGACCGGCTTGCCTTTGCCGCTGGGCGGCAATGCGATCAGGAAGTCGCTGGGTCCGGAGCTTATCGCCAAAGTGTCGAAGTTGCTTCGCGAGTCTATCGAATACGGATTGGAGAATCGCGGCGTGGCCGTGCGACATTCGATGAAGTACGGTCGCGGGATGGAAGAGTCCCTGACTGATAAGTTCGTTGGGATGTACGTGAACGACTACACAATCGACTATGGCGAAAGAGGCCGCGAAGCGGTGAAGCTTTTACTCGAACGCGCTCACGAAGCCGGGATTATTCCCCGCCCCGTACGTCTCGAGTTCGCGTAACAATAGCTTGCTTACTCTCTGAATTTCTTCAGCAGCTCGCGAGCGATTATCATCCGTTGAATCTGATTTGTGCCCTCGACGATCTGTCCGATCTTGGCCTCGCGCATCAGAGCTTGAACCGGATAATCCTCGCTGGTGCCGTAGCCGCCGTAGATCTGAACCGCGTCGGTGGTCACCTTCATTGAGCAATCCGTCGCCAACAGCTTGGCCATCGAGGCTTCGATGTTGAACGGCAGCCCGCGATCCCTAAGCCACGCTGCTTTTTTCATCACCAACCGCGCCGCCTCAATCGCGGCAGCCATATCGGCCAGCATAAACTGAATACCCTGGAACCCGGATATTGCCTGACCGAATGCCTTGCGCTCGGTCGAATAACGAAGCGCGTGATCGAAGGCTTGTTGAGCGGTGCCGATCGACGTCGCCGCGACGGTGATGCGTCCGGAATCCAGCGCTGTCATCGCCACCTTAAAGCCTTCGCCTTCGCGGCCGATCAGGTTTGCTCGAGGGATTTCGCAATCTTCGAAAAATACTTCTCGAGTGTGATGCGGCAGACCCATTGGCCGCTCTCGCTTCCCGAATGCAAGACCGGCAGTTCCCTTCTCCACTATGAATGAGCTCACCCCCCTGGATCCTTTGCCCTTCTCGGTTACGGCCATCACAATGTACACATCTGCCACACCGCCGTGAGTGATCCAAATCTTCTGACCGCGCAGAATGTATTTGTCGCCTCGCAGCTCGGCTCGTGTATTGATGTTCGCGGCATCAGACCCAGCGTGCGGCTCCGTCAACGCAAAAGCACCAAGCAGCTCAGCCCGCGCCATCGCCGGGAGATACTTTTGTTTTTGAGCCTCGGTGCCGAAATGGTTGATTATCAATTGCGGAAGCCCGTGGACCGAAAGCACGCTGCCCAGATGACTGCCCAGCCGTGTGAGTTCTTCAAGCACGGTTATGTATGACGAATAATCCAGACCGCCGCCCCCGTAGTCGGCGGAAAACGGAATTGCCGCAAGACCGAGTTCTCCAAGTTTGCGAAACAGCGGCCAGGGAAAGTCCTCGTAGCCGTGCTTTTCCCAATAAGGCTTTACATCACGAGCGACGAATTCTTCGGCTAGCCGCCGCAATTGTTCCTGGTCTTCGGTGAGTGTGTAGTCCATTTTTTCTCCGTTTGAGGGTTCAAAGCTTCTGGTTTCTAGTTTCTGGTTTCTGGTTTGTCGTTTCTGGCTTCTGGTCGAACACTTACATCGTAAAGCCTAAAACCACAAACCAGAAACCAGAAACTACAAACCAGAAACCAGAAACTCTGAATCCTAAACCTCTAGACTATGACTCCAGATTTTATGAGTCGTCTGCGTTCTTCTGCCGTTATCCCCAGAGCAGTCAGGAGTTCCGCGGTGTGCTCTCCAAGCGCCGGCGCTGGAGACCCTTCGCGTGGCGGAGTCTCACTGAGCTTGTATGAAAAACCGAGTTGGTCCGTGATACTCGAGCTTTTACGTAACATGTCTCTCGCTTTGGTCTGCGTGTGTCCGAACGCTTCGGACATCGAGAGCACTGGCTCACAGCAACAATCCGCGTCCAGCATTAGATCGATCCAGTCCGCCTGCGACCGAGACTTAAAAACCTTGCGCACTTCTTCGAACAGATTCTCTCGACGCTCGCCCGCATCGAATTGGCGGGCCGCCAGGTCTTCGCGCCCCACCTTACTGCAGAAGTTGGCCCAAAACTTTGGCTCAAGCGCGCCAAGCGTCATAAACTTGCCGTCGCCAGTTTCGTAGACGTTGTAAAAAGGGTATGCGCCGGACAACACATACTTTCCGCCAACAGGAATCGTCGCACCGGCAAAGTGATGAGCCGCTGGAATAGGCAACATCGAGACCATCACATCGAACATCGACACATCTACGTACTGGCCGCCGCCGGTGCGTTCGCGCGCAAGGAGCGCGGCGAGTATCGCAAACCCCGCGATCATCCCGCCTGCAAGATCAGCGATTTGAACACCCGGTATAACCGGCTTGCCATGCTCGTCTGTAGTCAACCCGAGCACCCCCGATAGCGCCAGGTAGTTGAGATCGTGTCCGCTGCGCTCGCGATGCGGACCGTCCTGACCGAAGCCCGTCAGCGAACAATAAACGATGCGCGGATTGACCTCGGCAACTGCAGCGTAGTTAATTCCCAATCGATCGACGACCCCGGGCCGAAACTGCTCGAGCACAACATCGGCTGTGGCGGCCAGCTTCAGGAAGACTTCTCGACCGTCCGGCTGTTTCAAGTCGATCGCGATTGATTTCTTGTTTCGATTGACCTGGGCGAAGGGAGCGCTTCGGCCATCGACTATCGGAGGACTTCGTCTGGTAGGATCTCCGATGGTTGGCTCCTCGATCTTGATCACTTCGGCGCCGAGATCGGCAAGCATCATTGAGCAATATGGTCCGGGAAGCATTCGGGAAAGGTCCAACACGCGAACACCTTCTAGTGCGCTCGTCATAAACAGCTCGCTCCAAATGTGTGACGGAATCGAAATTGATCGGCTCCAATCCTACGATGCTTGATGACACACCGCAACGCGTCAGCGCTCGGTCGAGAATTCTCGGCACGAACGGCAGATAGCAGGCGGCGAGCTTGACAAGAGCATCCCGTGAGCTTGGTTCGTCGACACGGCCGGCCTATAATCGGGGCAGTCCCCTGGGGGCAACGGAGGCCAAAGATGGCGAGCTTACCGCGGACAGAAACTCTCTCCACAATTGAAGAGTATCTCGCGAAGGAACGCGAGTCCGAAGAGCGCCACGAGTATCTCGACGGAGAGATTTATCTGATGGCTGGTGAAAGCCGTGAACACGGAGCCATATGCACCAATAGTGGAGGCCAGCTTTATAGTCAATTGAGAGGAGGTCGGTGCCAGGTTTTTTCTAAAGACATGAAAGTGTGCAGCGGCCCGATCCCGACGTCGGGTTACTACGCCAAAGGACTGTATTCGTATCCCGATCTGGTAGTCGTATGCGATGAGCCGGAGTTCCTCGACGAACACCGCGATGTGCTCGTCAATCCGAGAGTCATCATCGAAGTCTTATCTGCGTCCACTGAAGCCTTCGACCGGGGTGAGAAATTCTTGCGCTATCGCCTGCATCTCGAATCTCTGACCGACTACGTCGTAGTGGCTCAGAACCGCCCGCTGGTCGAGCACTTCGCCCGGCAGCCAAACGGTCAATGGGTTATCGCGGCGACGGCGACAGATCTTTCAGAGAGCGTAGCGCTCAACTCAATTGGCTGCACGCTGGGTTTGCGCGACATCTACGAACGCATCGTTTTCCCTGAGCCCGCCGAAAAAAAACAGGCCCCTCCTGACACCGAACCAATTGAAGTAAGCTAGACAGCCTTACTAATTTGGCACGGACAGTTCCCTCGATGCCTTGCGAGCAAGTAATGCACAAGGCAAGATGAACGATCGAAAACGATACCCATGGGCAGCGAGTTCCTGTTTAACAGAATCGCACGCGACACGTCTACGAAGGCTCGTACCGGTCGAATCACGACCGCACACGGCGTTATCGAGACGCCCGCCTTTATGCCGGTCGGTACACAAGGCACAGTCAAGGCGCTCACCCAGCAGATGCTCGAAGAAGCTGGCGCTTCGATTGTGCTGGGCAATACCTATCATCTCTTTCTTCGGCCTGGCCACCAGACGATTAATAAACTTGGCGGGTTGCACCGGTTCATGTCCTGGGGGCGCCCGATCTTGACCGATAGCGGTGGGTTTCAGGTATTCAGCTTAACTTCGCTTCGAAAGTTGACCGAGGATGGGGTCGAATTTCAATCTCACATTGACGGATCAAAGCAGTATCTTTCGCCGGAGCGATCGATGGAGATTCAAGCAGCGCTGGGGTCGGATATCGTAATGGCCTTCGACGAATGCACACCGTTTCCTGCGACGCGCGATGAAGCTCTTGCGTCGCTGGAACTGACTCAGCGCTGGGCGAAACGGTCCAATCAGCGGCTAAGCGAACTACACGGCGTTTCCGGAGCCGCCGAGAACGCCGGAATTAGAATTGTGAATCAGTCACAGGCGTTATTCGGGATCAATCAGGGGAGTACTTTTCTGGACCTTCGCGAACGGAGCTTGGAGGGACTGGTTGAGATCGGGTTCGACGGATACGCGATTGGAGGGCTCTCGGTTGGTGAAGAGAAGGGCGCGATGTTTGAAGTCGTTTCGCATATCACCCCGTTGATGCCCGAGGAGCACCCTCGCTACCTGATGGGAGTTGGGACTCCTGAGGACATTGTGGAGGCGGTGGCTCTCGGAGTAGATATGTTCGACTGCGTGATGCCGACCCGCAACGCAAGGAACGGGCAGCTCTTCACGAGCCGTGGCAAACTGAACATCAAGAACTCACGATATCGAGACGACCACCATCCCATCGATGACCGCTGCGGGTGCGCAGTTTGCACCCGATATTCGAGAGCTTACGTCAGGCATTTATATATGAGCGGAGAGATACTCGGTTCGGTCTTGACCTCACTACACAACGTTAGCTTCTACCTTGACATGATGGGTATGATGAGGCAAGCTATCACGCTTGGCACTTTTAAAGAATTTAGTGATTCTTTTCTGAGCGGACTAGCACGCGGACAGGACTGATCCTCACCAAGGATTTCGGACCGCAGCCCCCGCGGGCGGAACCTCCCACTGGAAGTGCCAAACACGTATCCATGAACATACAAACGAATCTCCTTTCTTTGGCTTTCCTCCAGGGAGGAGGAAGCGCTACGGGCGGTTTGGTAGGCTTGCTGCCATTCATTCTTATCTTCGTCATCTTTTATTTCCTGTTAATCAGACCGCAGCAAAGAAAACAGCGGCTGGCGCAGCAGGAACGAGATGCGATGCTGAAGTCGTTAAAGTCCGGGGACAAGGTCGTCACGACCGGCGGAATCTACGGGACGATCGTCGCAGTGCGGGATAAGGACGACACAGTACAGCTGCGGATCGCCCAATCGGTTTCGGTTGAAGCGGAACGGAGCGCGATCGCCAAATTGCAGCCGTCCGACAAGGAAGTCGAAGCGGTCAAGTGAAGCTCCAGTAAAGCTTTTTCTTGCAATTAATTGCCGGCGAAAGCTGTTATTCAAAAGAAGGATTTTCCAGGTGACGCAGTATGAAAAGCAAGATTAGAAACAGAATCTTAATTATCCTGGTAGTGACGATTGCCGGTCTGGTGATCGTGTTTCGCCCGCACCACAAGCCTACCGCCAGGGATTTCACCAGCTGGTCGCAAATCAAGCAGAACCTTTCGGAGAACATTAAGCTGGGTCTCGACCTTCGCGGCGGCAGTCATCTTGTCTTGCAAGTGCAGACCAACGAGGTAATCCAGAAGGTTACCGAGCGAAATGCCGAAGTGGCGCGCGCAAAGCTTCAGGAAAAGAACCTGCCATTCAACACTGTCGACGGCAAAACACCCGGCAAGGTGGTCGTGGAAGTTCCCGACACCACCAAGAACTCAGATATTGTACGGGAATTGGAGAACGATCTGGGAGTTGATTGGACAGTCAACGAGAGAGGCAACACAGTAGTCGCCGAGCTTTCCGAGACCAAGCAGAATGAGTTGCGCGAAAAGGCCACCGAACAAGCAAAGGCGATCATCGAGAACCGGGTCAACGCGTTCGGAGTCACCGAGCCTACGATTCAGCGACAGGGCGGCGAGGGAACCTACCAGATCGTCATTCAAATGCCGGGGATCGATGACCCCGACCGGGTCAAGAACACGCTAAACGCCGATTCGAATCTGGAGCTGAAACTTGTAGCGAAGGGGACCCAGATTCCCTACCCTACAAAAGAACAGGCTGAAACCACCGCGAAGACCACTCCGCCGGGTAACGACCCTTACAGCAGTGAATACGAAGTCATCTTTTATCGCGAGCGTTCAGAAGCTGGTGGCCCCGCCCAGGAAGGATGGGTTGTGGTCGGTAAGAGCCCAGTGATCACCGGGCTCGATATACGAGACGCCTCTGCCGCATCATCGCAATACGGCGGAGCGTCTTACGAGATCGATTTCTCGCTCCTGCCGGAGGGTGCAAGGCGTTTCGCGGACGCCACCGGAAAGCATGTCGGTGATAAGCTGGCTATCATCCTGAACAACGAAATAAAATCGGCGCCGAATATCAACAGCCAGATCAATGATCGCGGTCAGATAACAGGAAGCTTTACAAAGAAAGCGGCCGAGGACCTCGCGTTGATACTTCGGTCCGGAGCGCTGCCGGCAAAGGCAGTGTATCTTGAAGAACGAACGGTTGGTCCATCTCTTGGCGCTGATTCGGTACGGCAAGGGGTGACCGCATCCGTTGCCGGGCTGCTCGCGGTTGTTCTTTTCATGCTTTATTACTATCGGGGCGCGGGCGTGAATGCGGTGCTGGCGCTGGTGCTCAACCTGGTGTTGCTGGTTGCGGCACTGGTGATGTTTGAGGCGACTCTGACTCTTCCAGGAATTGCCGGAGTCATATTGACGATCGGCATGGCCGTCGACTCGAACGTACTGATCTTTGAGCGCATACGCGAAGAGATTCGTAACGGTAAGGTGGTCGCTTCGGCGGTTGAGAACGGTTTTAAGAAGGCGTTTCTGACGATCATCGACACCCACGTTACAACGATTGTTTCGGCGGTTTTCCTGTTCGTCTTCGGCACTGGTCCGATACGCGGGTTTGCAGTCACCTTGGTTGTCGGCCTGCTCGCGAACTTATTCACCGCAATATTCGTCTCCAGAACGATTTTCATGTGGCATCTTAACCGCAGCGCTCGGGTGGAGACTTTGAGCATCTAGAAGTACCATGACTTTAGTCTGTGTGGCTCGAGCCGGGGCGACGGACTAAAGGCTATGATACATAACAGGTAATTATGGTAGAGCTATTCAGAGATCCTAAGATCGATTGGATCAACGCAAAGAAGTTTTTTATCGGAATCACGATCTTCCTGTTGTTATTGGGAGCGGCTGCGGTACAGATTCGCGGGTTCAATCTGGGCGTCGATTTCACCGGCGGAACGATGATGACGGTGCGATTCCGAGAGGTGCGCACTCTTGACAGGATTCGGGCGGCGCTAAACGAGTCGAATATTGACACGTCGAAGGTGACGCTGCAGCCGGTAACCAGCCGGCCAAACGAGTTGATCATCCACTCGCCGCAGCTTGGCGTCGGGACAGAGGCTGATCGCCGGGTAGACGAGGATAAAAGAGCAATTATTGGTGCGTTGCAGCGTCTCAACCCGGCCGGAGATGTTGGGGCCGGCAAAATCAACGTAAACAGTATTGATGCAGCGGGCATCGAAGCCGAGCTAAGACAGGTAGATCCGCTTCAAATCAAAGCGGAATACTTCCCCAGCGAACATCCTTATCGGCAAGTAGGTGATCAGATCATCTCCTTCCGCAACGGCCCGAACAAAGGCTTCTTACAGGACATCAATGCATTGCAGTCCCTCACCTTTACGGTTGAGGGCTATCCCAGCTTCGATCAGAACCAGGTTAAGGCGGTAATCTTCGAACGATTCTATGCGGGCAAGATCGACTTGAACCTTGCTGGTGGTGGAGAGATCGAGGAGTCGCTGGGCCGCATCGATCTGCTGGGAGTGGGAGCAGGTTCCGAGGTCTATTCAAAAGCCGCTAAGGCTATTACGGATTACCGGCGAAACAGCAGTGGAGTCATAACCGACATCGGCCTTATTCAAACTCAGGACGTGTCGGCGGAGCTGCTCGACAAAATGAAAACCTACTTCACCGAGGGAACCTTCGCGGTGGTTTCGGCTGATGTGGTTGGAGCAGTCGTCGGGAAGGACCTTCGAAACCGGGCAATCTACGTAACGCTTGCTGCGCTGGCAGGAATGCTGGTGTACATCGCGTTTCGATTCGAGTGGATCTACGGTGTTGCGGCTGTCCTGGCGGTGTTTCACGATGTGATGGTCACTCTGGGGGTCTTCGCGTTATTCCAATGGGAGATCAATCTGACCGTTATCGCCGCGCTGCTCACGCTGGTCGGGTACTCGATGAATGACACCATAGTAATATTCGACCGCATACGCGAGAACAGCAGGCTGCGTAGAAAGGATAGCCTCGTCCAGCTTGCAAATGATGCTATAAATCAGACGCTTTCGCGAACGGTTATTACGTCCGGCCTGACCTTCCTTTCAGTCGTCGCAATAGTGCTGTTTGGGGGCGAGGTTTTGAGGGGTTTTGCGCTGGCGCTGACGATCGGAATAATCGTCGGCTGTTATTCTACAATCGCCGTCGCCAGCCCGGTGATGCTCTGGTGGGAGTACATGACCGGGGGCAAAAGAGGTCGAGGCAGGCCGGTAGAATCAACAGCCCGAGCGGCTGAGCGGACCCTGGCTAAGGCCTAGTGTTCGCAGGTCGCGGGAACAAATTAGAAACCCGTGGTGTCTAATTGCCTGTGAGTTTGAAAACTTCTTGACTAGATGGGAAGGCGAGTGTAGACTCAGCCGGTTTTCAGCCTGACTACAGCACAATAGCGTTACGGATAATCGGCGTTTCTTGCTTTACCCGTTTCTCCAAAGAGACGGTGGCGACTCACGTGGGCAGTTCTGCTGCGAAGCGTGTCAATCATTGAGTCACATTCATGTCAGCGCCGGTTGAACGCTTCTCCGACCCATCGCATTAACCGGAGGTTAGTCAAATGTTCGATCAACTAGTAACGTCATCGGCAGTTAAAAGCCGATCAAACCGGTGGATTTACTTCTCCGTAACCGGTGCGGTATGGGTAGCGGTTTTGACGGCGGTAATCGTATGGGGAATCGTGGCCTACGATGCCAAACTCAATGAGCAATTCAACCTTCTGACGCTGCTCTCGCCGCCGCCACCCCCGCCACCTCCACCTCCGCCGCCGCCAGCAGCGGCTCCGGTCAAGGTAGTTAAGCAGGACGCGCCGGTCGGATTCGTTTCGGCGAAGGAACCACCCAAAGACATCAAGCCACCGTCACCAAAGCCGCCGGTTTTTGTGAGCGCCTCATCGGGCGTTGAAGGTGGACAACCGGGCGGCGTGCCCGGCGGGGTGCCGGGTGGCGTACCCGGTGGCGTCCCGGGCGGCATTGGTCCGACGGGTCCCGCGGAACCTCCTCCTCCTCCTCCCGAACCAGAGAAGAAGGTCGAGCCGCCTAAGATCATTCGCAAGTCTGGGGGCGTGTTTCAAGGATCGGCTACCAGGCGCGTTGAACCGACCTATCCGCCGCTGGCAAAAGCCGCGCGGGTAAACGGGTCGGTAGTGGTCGAAGTGACTGTCGACGAAGGGGGCAGCGTTATTTCTGCTCGAGCTATTTCGGGCCATCCGCTTCTTAAGGACGCGGCTGTGAATGCAGCTAGAGGCTGGAAGTTTAGCCCGACTATGTTGACAGGAGTGCCGGTGAAGGTCATTGGCACGATCACGTTCAACTTTAACCTGTGAGCGCGTGGGTCTGAGGCGGCGAAGAACTCGCCGCCTCGCCGTACAACTTATCTAATTTGACTTTGGAGGGTTTCTACCAATGCTACTTCTTCTATCGAACATATGGCTGGCGGGCAACAAGCTCGCTTTTTTCTTGCTCCAAGAAGCAGCCGCCGCTGATAAGGGCGCCGCTAGCGGAACCGAGGATTTCTCGCTATGGGGCATGATCCAGAAGATGCAATGGCCCGCGCTGGTCGTGGCAATCGTGCTGGCTATCATGAGCATGTATTCGATTGCCGTGATGGTCGAGCGCTGGCTGACGTTTAACGCAGCGCGAAACCAGTCGCGGCAGTTCGCTCCAAAGGTAGCCGCCGCGCTTCGTGACAACCGCATCGACGAAGCGATCGCGATCTCCGATCGGCATAAGAAGTCGCATCTGGCGATGGTCGTCAATGCCGGGCTTCAGGAATTTCAAGCGCATCAGGCCGGGGCAGATATTTCGGGCACAACGATGGACGCGGCACGGCGAGCGCTCCAACGTTCAACCGCCCTGAAGACCGCGGAGTTGAAGCGAGGTCTCTCCGGGCTGGCAACGATCGGCTCAACGGCGCCTTTCGTTGGATTGCTTGGCACAGTCATCGGGATCATCGGCGCGTTCCAGGGAATGAAGGCCGCTGAGGGCACCGGCATCGCGGCGGTCGCCGGAGGCATTTCCGAAGCGCTGATCGAAACGGCTTTCGGTCTGCTGGTGGCCATCCCGGCGGTGTGGGCATTCAACATCTTTACCAACAAAGTCGAGGCATTCACGATCGAGATGGACAACTCGTCGTCGGAGCTCATCGACTACTTTATCAAACGACGCGAGCTCAAGTGAGGTAACGCTATGGGAATGGCAGTAGGCAGCGGTGAAGGCGGCTACGTCGCTGATATCAACGTCACACCGATGGTGGACGTGATGCTCGTGTTGTTGATCATCTTCATGGTCATCGCTCCAATGTTGCAGAGTGGCGTCAGCGTCGCATTGCCGAAGTCGAAGTATCCGGAACCCGACCCGAATATCATTAAGGACACATCGGCGGTGGTCGCGATACCAAACGACGGTGAATTCTACATCGGCCGCGATAAGGTCGCGCAGGCGGACATCCCGGCGAGGATCCGAACGATTCTCAAGGACAAACCCGCGCCCGACCAGGTCGTTTACATCAAGAGCGGCAAGCTCGTGAAGTACGGGACCGTCGTGTCGATAATCGACGCCATTCGAGACGCGGGGTTTGACCGGATAGGACTTGTAGCTGAGAAAGAGAAAACCGGTCCAGGTGCGGGCGACACCCAATAACAGGATCGCCCGTAGCGAGTAGCATTGGATGCGGGCGCTCGTTGTGAGCGCCCGCCGGATTAATCCTCAAACACAAGGAGGATGCTGCTCTAAACAAAAGGCAGCGTAACAACTATGGCACACGGAGAAGTTGACGAAGGCGTCCATCATTCGAAGGGGTTGGGACTTGCTCCCCCGAACATCAACGTTACGCCGTTGATTGACGTTTTGCTGGTGCTGCTGATCATCTTCATGGTCATCCAGCCACAGAAAGAAGCGAAATTCGAATCTCAGATCCCGCAGAAGCCGCAGGACACCAAGGATTCGGTTGTGCCGCCATCGGATTTGTTGATGGTTGACGTCAAGATGCAGGGCGCCGGTCTCGAGCAGCAGGTCGAGCTGAACAGCAAACCGATGACCCTGATGGAGCTACAGACTACCCTCAAGGAACTCCTGGAACAGCGGCCAGATAAAACCGTGTTCATCAAGGCGCCGAAGGACAAACAGTACGGCGATATTGTTTCTGTCATCGACGCAGTGAAGGGAGCGGGAGCACAACCTATCGGGCTTCAGATAGACTATTTGAATTAGGTTTCGCCCCGATAGCCGGAAAAACGGGGAATCAAGAACCGGAGGTACCCGTCTTGAACATCAAAAAGAACCTTGCCTTTCTAATATTGTTGGCGGTTGCGCTGACGACTCCAGGCTGTGGCGTGGTCAACAGCCTGCGCGCGAAGAACAGCCTTAACGACGGCGTTCGCGAGTTCAACAAGGGAAAGTATCAACTCGCGGAGGAGAAATTTGCGCGGTCTCTCGAACTCAATCCTGACCTGACCAACGCCCAGCTATTCTATGCCCGTGCGCTAAATGCTCAGTTTGACCAAAGCCTGACCGACGACCTTGGCAAGAGAACCATCGACGCTTACGACGATATCATCAGCAAGAATCAGGATAAGCCCGATGCCGTCGATCAAGCTCTGGCTTTTAAAGCGAACATCTACAATCAGCTTACGCGAGCAAACCCCGAGAAGGCGGATGAATACAGGGCGAAGCAGCGCGAGACTCTCGAAAAGAGGGCGACTTTGCCTTCGGCAACGGCTAAGACAAAAGCTGACGTGTACTACACCCTCGGTGTTGGATACTGGCAGGAATCCTATGATCTGAACGCCAGCTACGTGTCACACAACAAACCGATCCCGCAGAGTGTCCTCGACAAGATGCCGCCGCTTGCTGAGAAAGCGCTCAAATATCTGGATCTGGCTATCTCGGTAGACCAGCAATATGCCAACGCCTGGTTCTATAAGAAGCTCGTCTACATTGAAAAGATGAAGTTCTCGCCTAAAGAGCAGAACGAGCTAAAGGCACTGGCGATGCAGATGCAAGACAAGTACATGGCGATGCAAAAGGCTCAGCAGCAGCAAGCTGCCACCGAAGCGCCGGCAGCGCCCGCGAAATGAAGTAGCTTCCCTCCTGTGCTAGAATTCAGGTGACACCCTTCGAAGGGTGATCACCTTTTTCTTTTTTTAGGCACATTCCGGTCTTGCAATCAGCGATGATTCGGTTCGAAACCATAATAGAGAAGCTCCGGAAGAACCATCCCGACGCAGATGAAGAACTTCTGCGCCGGGCGTACCTGTTCTCGGCGCGCCAACACCGCGGGCAGACCCGGCAGTCGGGCGAGCCCTATCTTGTCCACCCTCTGGAAGTCGCAAATATTCTAGTCGATCTGAACCTCGATCCAATTTGCGTGGCGACCGGATTACTGCACGACATAGTGGAGGATACGGAGACGTCCGCAGAGGAGATTGAAGAATACTTCGGCCCGGAAATCGCTCACCTGGTGGACGGGCTTACAAAAATATCGAAACTCGATCACGCATCAACCGAAGAGCGTCAGGCGCTCAATATGCGCAAGATGCTTCTGGCTATGGTGGACGATGTTCGGGTGGTGCTGGTCAAGCTCGCCGATCGTCTCCACAATATGCGCACGCTTGAATACCTTCCGGGTGAAAAGCGGCGTCGCATCGCGCAGGAAACCCTCGACGTCTACGCTCCGATCGCCCATCGCCTTGGTATGGCGCGCGTCCGCGGCGAGCTCGAAGATCTGGCATTCAAACACCTCGAGCCGGAGGAATATCAAAAACTCAAAGAACTCGTGGAGAGCCGCCGCTCACGGTTGGAAGCTTTTCTCGAGGAAGTTAAACAGCGGATCCTCGACATGATGGGGGCCTCGGGTATACAGATCGTTTATATCGAGGGTCGAATAAAGAGGTTATTTTCGATTTATCAAAAGCTTCGAAGGCAGCAGATAACGATCGATCAGGTCTACGATCTTGTCGCTATACGAATAATCACCGAATCCGTCAGAGATTGTTATGCAGCGCTTGGAGTGATCCACACCGCATGGAAGCCTATTCCTGGTCGCTTCAAGGATTGGATAGCAATACCCCGGGAGAATTTCTATCAGTCCCTGCATACATCCGTAGTGGGCGAAGGCGGTCAGTCGTTCGAAGTACAAATCCGTACCCGCGAGATGCAATCGATCGCAGAAGAAGGCATCGCCGCGCACTGGAAGTACAAAGAAGGGCGGAGAGGCACGCATACCGACGAAGATGAAGCGTTCGTATGGCTAAAGCGGCTGGTCGAGTGGCAACAAGAGGTAAAGGATTCACGAGAGTTTCTCGATTCCTTAAAACTGGATCTGTATCCGAAAGAGGTCTACTGCTTTACACCTAAGGGTAAAGTCATCGAACTGCCGCGCGGGGCAACCCCCGTCGACTTTGCCTTCATGATTCACACCCAAGTGGGTCTCACTTGCAACGGGGCGAAGGTAAATAGCCGAATTGTTCCGCTCAAATATCAGCTCCGCAACGGAGACGTCGTCGAGATAATGACAACTCCCTCCGCGCACCCGTCCCGCGACTGGATGAACTTCGCCAAGACATCGCGCGCTCGCGCGAAAATCCGTCACTACCTCGCCGAAAGCGAGCGTTCGACGGCGGTCGAGCTTGGGAAGAAGTTATTCGAGAAGGAAGCCGATCGGTTCCGCCTAAACACAAAGAAGATCCTGTCGAACGGCGATTTTGACCGCATTGCCGCCGACTACGGTGTTGCCCGAGCGGAGGATCTGCTCGCCGCAATCGGATACGGAAAGGTGCTTCCCCGCAATGTTATCGCCAAGCTGCTGCCACCTGATCGCGTAGGAGAGATCGAACAAGACAAACGACCGACGCTAAAGCAGGTGGTCAAACGCGCGCTGGGGATGCAGGACCGCATAGTCGTCAAAGGAATTGACGACGTAATGGTGTATCGCGCCCGGTGCTGCAATCCTATTCGCGGCGAGGACATTATCGGATACATAACCCGCGGTAAGGGCGTGGCGGTTCATTCGAATCGCTGCCCAAACATGCCCGGCTTGCTGGTGAATCCGGAGCGCCTCATCGACGTCGAATGGATGAAGGCGGACGCCAAACACGAATCGGCTTACCCGGTGACGATGAAGCTTGTGACCGAAGATCGCCCGGGGATGGTAGCCGACGTGACCCAGGCGATCGCAGGGGTGGGAACAAATATTCGTGACATACGAGCGTCGCTGGATGACGACGGGCGCGGTCAACTCGTTCTAACGGCGGAGATCTTCGATCTCAAACATTTGGAGCGGATCATCGGCGCACTCAAATCAGTCCGCGGCGTGATGGATGTTGAGCGATCAACCGGTGAGCCTGTGCAGGTGTCATGATGCTCGACACGATTTTTTGAGGTACCGATCAACCTGGTCTGACCCGCAACCGCGGCGCGACGGCTCAAGTCAACGACCCAAGTTTGCGGCTTGCGACGAGCCCGCGGTTCGTTTCGATTCGTGGAAGCAATTGGCTTATAACCGCTGATTCTGCGCCGTAGACAACAGCGCAACTCATCTGAGATAATCCTGAGTTTCAATCACCCGGATAATTCCCAACAGTGGGGTCAAGCACACGTGAGAGACCGCATCCAGACTGACAATGCGCCTAAGGCAATCGGGCCTTATTCGCAGGCAATCAAGGCAAACGGTGTTGTGTATGCGTCGGGCCAGATTCCGCTGGATCCCAAGACGATGCAAATAGTCGAAGGCGGAATACGCGAACAGACTGAACGAGTGATGAACAATCTGCGCGCGGTGCTGGAAGCCGCGGGCAGCTCGTTGGATCGAGTTGTAAAGACCACCGTGTTTTTGGCGGATCTGGGTGATTTTACCGAAATGAACGAGGTCTACGGTCGTTTCTTTGGAGAGATACCACCGGCCAGGTCAACGGTTCAGGTTTCGCGGTTGCCCCGCGACGTGCGGATAGAGATCGATGTAATCGCTTTGGCGGGGTAGCAAGTGAGGGAGTTGGGATTTAAGTTAGGCTTTTGGATTGAATGACTTACGTTGCAACCCAAAAGCCCAAATCAAATCCAACCGTGGCTAAGCGGCTTTCACGACCTTGCCCGCTTTCAGGCAACGGGTGCACACCCGAATGCGTTGCGCGCGGCCACTGACTAGCGCGCGGACCGGTTGCAGGTTTGGATTGAAGCGGCGGTTGGTGCGGTTATTGGCGTGGCTGACTCGGTGACCAAACTGAGGACCCTTGCCGCAGACTTCGCAGCGTTTCGACATTGTTACGTACCTCCGATGAGAATCTGGCTATGAAAGCAAAGCGACAGTTTAGCACGGGCAGAGCATCGCTCGTCAAACCATTTAGTCTTACAAGCTTCAGTTTGGCGCAAGCACCGGAATGGTTTGCATTCCCCACTCAACGACAAGCTCGAAGTTTGTCGGACTCTTAAATAAGGAGTATCACTGTGTTTCGTTACCTCAAACCTCTCAGTTTAGTTCTTTGCGCTGCGCTGCTGGCGGCCTGCAAGGACAGTTCAGGCAACTCGACCCTCGAGGTCGCGGCGAAAGTCGGCTCGCGCGATATCACCTTGAAACAGGTCGACAGCACTATCAAGCAGCAACTGGATGCGAGCGGCCCCGGCGCAACTATGACCTCGGCCGAGTTGGTTGCCGCCCGGTTGAGCGTTCTCGACAACCTGATTCAGGAAGAGGCTCTCTTCCAAAAAGCCCAAAAAGAGAACCTGGGCCCCGACGACACAAAGGTGAATCAGGAAGTTCAGAAGCGGAAGCAAGATGCCGCGTTGACCGAAGAGCAGTATCAGAACCAGATTAAGGAAGCCGGGTTCACCGAGCAGGATGTAAAGGACAAGGTTCGCCGCGAACTGGCCATCAACGCTCTCAGGGAACGAGAGCGAACCAGGGTCAGCGCGCCTACCGACTCCGAGATCGAGAAGTATTACAATGATCGCAAATCTGAGTTTGTCGCTCAGCGCGGCACCGACATCTCGATGATCGTAGTCAGCCCCGCCAACAACGGAGGGGAAGCCGGCGCCGAACAAAAGATAAGGGCTGTCTATGAGCAGCTTCGCTCGGGTGCGGACTTCGCAACCGTCGCCGCACAGAAATCCGAGGATCAGGCTTCGGCGCTTCGCGGAGGCAGCCTGGGCTTTGCCTCAGAAGCTCAGCTCAGACAGACATTCCCCAGTCGTCCGGATATGCCTGAAAAACTGATGTCGCTGAACGTCGGCCAGTACACAGAGCCGGTTAAAGACAACCTGTCCGGCGCATGGTACATCTTCAAGCTGAACCGAAAACAGGAACAGCCGGAGAACCTCACGCTCGACCGTGTTCGATCGGACATCATAAACGCGATCACACAACAACGTCAGCAGGTGCTGCTAAACGCGCTCGTGTTGGTAACGCTGTCGGAGAGCTCGATAAAGAACTATCTGGCTGAAAGAATCGTTCAAAACCCGCAGTCGATCGTCGAAATGCGCCCGTCTCAGTTGTTGGAACAGTCATCCAAGCAACAGCAGCAACCACAACCGCGCATTGAGAATGAGAATCGCGCCGCGCCCGCGGCGAGCGCTAATCGTCCCGCCTCGTCAAACGCGAACAAGCCCGCGGGCAATAGCAACACACGGTAGGAGAGCGGCAGGCCGAGCAGAGGGGCTGAGGAGATGAGGAGCAGAGGAGCATAGGAGCTGAGGAACTGAGAAGCGTGCGGTAGAGACGAACCATCTGCTTCTCAGCTCCTCAGCACCTCTTCACCTCTGCTCCTCCCCTCCTCTGCTCCTCCACCTCTCTGCTCCTCAACTCCTTTGCTCCTCTGCCCTCCGCTGTTCAGGTATCTGCAAGAATGCTATTCAGGCTCGACGAAGTTTATAAAGCATACGCCGCCACCGAAGTTCTGCGTGGAGTCACTTTCCAAATAAACCCTGGGGAGCGTGTGGGGCTAGTCGGCCGCAACGGCGCCGGTAAGACTACAATCTTCCGCCTTGTCACCAGGCAGGAGGAAACGGACCGAGGTGAAGTCGTCCTGCTTCGAGGCCTGCGCATAGGCTTGCTCGAACAACAACCAACCTTTCAAGTCGAGCACACGGTGCGCGAAGAGGCGCTGAATGTGTTTACTCAGATTCGCGCGATGGAAGCTGAGATCACCCGCCTCGAACACGAAATGGCGGAGACGACCGGCGAAGCGCTCGACGAGGCGATGCATTCCTACAGCGACCTGCGACACGCGTACGAGTTTGCAGGGGGGTTCAGCTATCACGCTCGCGCCGAAGCCGTTCTGGCGGGGCTTGGGTTCAGCGAGTTGGATCTGGACAAATCAGCCGAACAACTCAGCGGG
>DASRIZ010000139.1:0-5511 GCA_035649735.1 Blastocatellia bacterium
TCCCGATGGTCCGAGTTGGTCTGGTTGGCGAAGCCGGCGGCGTGAAGCGCGCCATAAAGCCAATCGCCGCTCCGATCCCCAGTAAACATCCGCCCCGTGCGGTTGCCACCGTGTGCCGCAGGCGCGAGACCGACGATCAACAAGCGCGCGGCTGGATCACCGAATCCGGGCAGCGGCTTGGCCCAATAAGCCTGGCCAATATAGCGACGCGGCGGCTTTCTTGCTGAGGCCTCACGCCAGCCCACCAAACGGGGACACTTGCGGCAAGCGATTATCGTTTGGTTGAGCTGTTGAATATTGCTCATGCTCATTTCTGTTAGCACAAGGCTGATGAAAAAAGGAACCCGTGCCTCAGTCAACTCGGTCCTATGCGGAAATCGGCGAGTACTGGAACCAGCACGACTTGAGCGACGTCTGGGGGAAGACGTGAAAAGTGAAGTTCGACGTGGTACTCGAACGGGAGGCAACCTACTATTCAATCTCAAAGAATCTATCGGACAAGCTTCAATCGGAGGCGCACAAACAGCGAGTTGCCTCTGACACTCTGGTCAACTTGCGGCTAGCGCCAAAAATCAAGGAACGGGGATCAGGGCGGGGCAGGCAGCGACGGTCGGCAGACAACCTGCAATGAACTACAATGGATCAGGACATATACTGATTGAAGACCAGAAACAAAGTATCAGCCATCTCCGTAAACTGGAGACTTGATGAAGGATTTTGACTATGGTCCGTAGCGGGTGAGGCGAAAATTCCTGAGACCGCCACATACACATAATAGATGACGCCTTGAAGAATCAAGCTAAGGACCACCTTTAGTCAGTAAATCCAATCCCGGACTAAAAGCCGTCCTCCAACACTGTCAACCTTCTACGAAAGTCGCGCTCCGCCATTGCCGGACGATTGAGTCTGCGACCGCCCCAGGGCAATTCGCTGAAGATCCGTGACGATCGAGAGATTGGCTCCCCACCGTTTCTTGTCGATCAAATGTCCTTCCGCGTACACCAGCCGGCCGCGTGCAAACCTTTTTTTTTTCTGTTATAAATTTTTTGGCTCAATTACCCAAAGGGAGACTCCGTGATTCAACGCCCGCAGCCTTATATCCGCCAAATTCACGTCTGCATCAACAATCGCAACGGTGAAAGCCCGTCGTGCGGCTACAGCGGATCGGAAGAAGTTGTCGAAGAGCTTAGAAAAGTCTGCAAGGAACGCAATCTCAAAGGCAAAGTTCGCGTGGTTAGAAGCGGTTGCCTCGACGTCTGCGCATTTGGCCCCAACATGATGATTTGGCCCGAGGGGCTTTGGTACATGAAGGTGACCAAAGAAGACGTACCGCAAATCGTCGAGCAATACATGAAGCTCGAAGCCGCGGACCAGACCAAAGAAGCCGGTGCCGCGCCGGCATAGTAAGACCAATTCCTTACTATTTCCTTTGCGTCTCCAAGAAAGATTGACAGAGTAGTTCGTGCAGCCAGGCTCCTCTCTTGCCCGTATGATGGAAAATTGTTCTCTAATCGTATCACTGCCTTGACACCTAGCGAGTCAGCATATAATACAACTCGAAATGTTTACTCATGACATCGTAATCGTTGGCGGCGGAGGTGCCGGCCTGCGTGCCGCCATAGCCGCAGCAGAGATATCGAATAAGCTATCGATCGCATTAGTCTCCAAAGTTTATCCGATGAGAAGCCACACGGTTTCCGCGGAAGGAGGAACCGCGGCGGTTATGCGCGATTTCGATAGCCTCGATCTCCATGCAAAGGACACTATTTTCGGTGCTGACTTCCTGGCGGACCAAGATGCTGTCGAGGCTTTTGTCCAAGAGGCTCCTGGAGAACTTATCCAGCTGGAGCACTGGGGTTGCCCGTGGAGCCGTGATCCTGACGGTCGTGTGAGCGTCAGGTCCTTCGGCGGTATGAGCGTCGATCGCACGCTTTTTGCCGCGGACAAAACCGGCTTTCACTTGCTCCACAGCCTGTTCCAGACTTCTCTGAAGTATGAAAGCATCGTTCGCTACGATGAGTGTTTCCTCACTTCATTGTTGGTCGACGACGGCAAAGTGTGCGGCGTCACATCGATCAATCTTTATACCGGCAAGGTAGAAGTCATTGCCGGCAAAAGCGTTATCCTATGTACGGGAGGAGGAGGCCGCATCTTTCCTTTCACCACCAACGCCGCGATCAACACCGGGGATGGCATGGCAGCAGCCTATCGAGCGGGAGTCCCGCTCAAAGACATGGAGTTCGTCCAGTACCATCCCACGGGATTGCCGGGAACGGGAATTTTGATTACCGAAGCATCGCGCGGTGAAGGCGGGTGGCTAAGAAACAAGGACGGCTACCGCTATCTCCAAGATTACGGACTCGGCCCGCCGACCGATACGCCCACGCACCGCAAAATGGAGCTCGGCCCGCGTGACATTCTATCGCGTTGTCACATGCAGGAATTCGCCAAGGGCCGCACCTTCGACGGTCCTTACGGCCACTATGTACATCTCGACCTGCGCCACTTGGGCGAGGAAGTGATCGACAAAAAACTACCCTTTGTCCGAGAGCTAGCGAGCAAATACGTCGGCATCGACCCGGTTCATGAGCCCATTCCGGTGCGACCGGTGGTGCATTACATGATGGGAGGCATCTCGACGGATATCGACGCTAAAACGGCCCTCAAAGGACTCTACGCCGCGGGTGAAACCGCGTGCGTTTCGCTTAACGGCGCGAACCGTTTGGGTTCTAACTCTCTCACGGAGCTATTGGTCTTTGGCAATCGGGCAGGACGCTCTGCAGCGACCTATGCCTCCGCCGCTTCGGCGCCCGCCTCGGCAAAAATCGAGGCGCTCGCGGCCGACGAACAAAAGCGTCTCGATCGCGAGTTCCTGAAGAAGGACGGCGGCAAGGAAAAAATCGCGACGATTCGCCAAGAGATGCAAAAAACCATGGAGGAAGGCGCCGGAATCTATCGCGATGAACAGAGCATGGAGAAGACTTGCAACACGCTGAGAGCTCTGCGCGAGCGTTTTAAGAACATCATCGTCGAAGATCGAGACAGCACGTTCAACACCGAAGTGATGAACGCGCTCGAGCTGGATTACATGCTCGACGTCGCCGAGACCGTCGCAAATTCCGCGCTCAAGCGCAGGGAGTCGCGCGGTTCTCATACTCGGACGGACTTTCCGAAACGGGACGACGCAAACTTTCTGAAACATACGGTTGCCTACCGAACACCCGATGGCCCGAGAATCGAATATCTGCCAGTAACCATTACCCGCTGGCAGCCGGAGGAGCGCAAGTATTAAGCCACGAGGGCTGAGTGCCGAGTGGGAGCCAATTAGCGACGCGCATTTTGAATTCGGCGCTGATCGCTCAGTGCTAAATTCCAAGAGGAGACAATGGCAGAGCCAACTATCACATTGAACGTTACTCGCTACCGCCCCGAAAAAGATCGCGAGCCGACCACACAATCCTACGTCGTCCCTTACCGGGAAGACTGGGTCGTTCTCGATGCGTTAAATCACATCAAGGATCAGATGGACGGAACTCTGAGTTATCGCTGGTCTTGTCGTATGGGAGTGTGCGGTAGTTGCGGCATGATGGTGAATGGCACTCCTAAGCTCACCTGTGCTGCGTTCCTTCGTGACTATTACCCCCAGGAGATTCGGGTAGAGCCTCTCGTCAACTTTCCGATCATCCGCGATCTGGTCATCGATATGACCGACTTTATGGACAAACTGAAGAGCGTTAAACCCTGGATTATACGCAAGGACGAGAAACCCGTCAGTGAAGGTGAATATTTACAAACGCCGGCGCAACTCGAGGCGTTCCATCAATTCACTCAGTGCATTAATTGCATGCTCTGTTACGCGGCCTGCCCGGTTTACGGGCTGGAGCCGAAGTTTTTAGGACCGGCCGCCATCGCGCTCGGCTACCGCTACAACATGGACTCGCGCGACCAGGGAAAGGATCAACGCGAAATCATCGGCAACCACGATGGCATCTGGGACTGCACATTTGTCGGGGAATGCAGCGTCGTTTGTCCCAAGCATGTGGATCCCGCCGCGGCGATCCAGCGCTCTAAAGTGGACACGACCAAAAACTGGTTTCAATCAATCCTGATGCCCTGGGGGCAACGATGAGCGCCGTGCGACCGGACGCATCCAAGCTTTACCATCGAAAGATGCCAGCGACTTGGTGGCTGACGAAACAGAGCTATTTTCTGTTCATGCTGCGCGAGCTTTCAAGTGTCTTTGTAGCCCTCTTCCTCGTTGTCTACCTTTGTCAGTTATATCAGTTGTCGCAGGGACCCGACGCGTATAGCGCCTTCACGCAAAAGCTCAGTTCGCCCGGCTGGATTCTTTTCCACTTGGTGGCGCTGCTGTTCGCGCTGTACCACAGCTTTACTTGGTTTCAGTCGAGCGCCGTGGTCCTGCCGCTGCGCATCGGCGAGCGTTTGATTTCCCGCTCGATCGTTACGGCGCTGCACGTCGGCGCCTGGGCGATCGTCTCAGTCGTTGTTCTAGTTCTATTCCTCGCGCTTAAGGGCTGAATTATGGCGACAGAAAAAACCATCGAACCGCTCTGGTGGGGGCTCTTCTCCGCCGGTGGCGTAGTAGCCGCATTCTTAGTTCCCATTCACATCATTCTCGTTGGCTTCGCGGTACCACTTGGCTGGACTACCGACACCGGGGCATTGTACCGCCTCTGGTGGGTAAAGCTTTATCTGTTTGTCCTGATCGTTCTGCCCCTCTATCACTGGGCTCATCGCTTCTACTTTACTCTCAATGACACGGGGCTCAAAGCAATCAATAAACTCCTCGCCGTGCTGTGCTATGGCGGAGCGATCGTCGGAACGTTTGTTACAGCGTGGATTCTTTTAAAGATTTGACCTAAACAAACCGACGGTCAACACAGATGGGCGATCACGGAGAGATCGAAAGCCCGCCGCTCCTGCCAAATAGCTTTAGTATACCCCAAAGACAACGCACCCTCTCGGAGTTTGCCCGGTTTCAATCAGCTGTCGCTACCAACTTGCTCCTTGGGGTTGATCAACTATAGGGGGACAAGATCCGCTCAAGGAAGAGTTGTTGATCGCTATTACAAAGCTGCTGCGACTTCTACCCACTAAAGACTAGCGGTGTATTTGGCTAGCGCCAAGACGCATTGTCACATTTACAGAGAGCTTTTCGGCGAGGTATTATATCGTCGTGGATTGGCTAACGCTCGCGACGCCGCAAATACATTTTTACCCAATAATCGTAAAGCGAAGCGACGGTAAATTTTTCGACCAGCGTTCGTTTGAGAGCCGAATCGTATTCGATTGCAATGTCTTGCCCTTCGATCGTCACGCCTAACAGCCGGCCCTGTTTCTGATCCACGAAGGCGCCCACCGCTCGAAGAATCTGCGAGAGCGTATGGGCTTCCGGGCTACCGCCTCCACCTTTTCTTCTAGTTTGCCCCTCGGTGTCCATGCGCGCGATGTCATCCTGCGTGTAACGGAGCTCCAAAGTTCCGGAGGATG
>DASRIZ010000140.1:0-7654 GCA_035649735.1 Blastocatellia bacterium
CCGTACAGACCGAGCGATGCCAACAGCGCTGCGAGCAGAGCAAAGCACATCGATAGAAAGGTCAGAAACCGGTCATTGAACAACGATTCGTCTATTTGCCCTGTTAGAGTCTTCACACCGAATACGGGCAGGTTGCCATCCAGACGCCCGACTTCTTGCCTCGCCGCCGCGACCATCGCTCCAACCTCTTGCTTTGTCTTGATGTAGAAGGAAATCTCCCCAAGAGTCTTGTCCTGCGAGTAG
Source organism: Blastocatellia bacterium (assembly GCA_035649735.1). Lineage (GTDB taxonomy): Bacteria > Acidobacteriota > Blastocatellia > UBA7656 > UBA7656 > Onstottus_A. Next base: position 244 of record DASRIZ010000140.1, read on the forward strand.
GGGATGCAGATAAACGGTCCGCCCTTTTCCCGAACCGTAGCGTGCTTGCTATCTTTTACGACACCAACGATCTCGATATCCGGACGGACCTTGTCGCCTGCGCCGAAGGTAAACTTCGAGCCGATCGGATTTCGGTTGGCGAAGAACCGCCGCACCATCGTTTCGTTTATGATCGCGACCTTGGGGCTGCTAGCCGTATCCGAGGGCCCAAATTCCCGCCCTTCAAGAAGCGGAATACCCATATTGGAAAAATAGCCTGGCCCGATCCAGTTCTTATCAGCCTGCATTTCTTCGCCTTCGTTCGGCTGGTAGCCGTCCACCGTAATGTTGCCGCCCGCAGTGCTATCGGTGAATGCGGCCATTCGAGATTCGCTGACGGAGTCGACACCCGGCAAGGCGCTGATGTTTTGGTGGAGCTGGTCGAACAGTGCGATGGTTCGCTCCGGCGAATAACCGTTTAGTTCGGGAGCGATTGAAAAGGTGATCAATTGATCGGGGCGCAGACCGAGATCGAGCTGCTTGAGGTTGTTGAGACTCCTGGCAAACAGCCCCGCGCCCACCAGCAACACGGTGGTCAACACAACTTGCGAGACAACCAGTCCCTTGCGAAAGCGAACCTGCGAGATAGCACCAGAAACGCTTGACCCTTGTTCGCGCAGTGTGGCTTCCAGGTTAAGCCGCGTAGCCTTGATCGCCGGCATTACTCCGAACAGGAGTCCAGTTGCAATCGAGAGAGCGAACGTGAACCCGAGGAGCCGAACATCAAGCCCGGCAGAGAGACCTACTGCGCCCAGGCTTTCGGGGACCGCGGCAACCAGCGCGCCGGTCGTCCACGCGGCGACCATCAGACCAACGGCGCCACCGATTAGCGACAGAGTGAGGCTTTCAACTAAGAATTGCCGGACCAGCCGTCCTCGGCCGGCGCCAACTGCCATTCGGATGGCGATCTCGCGCTGCCGCGCTGCGCCTCGAGCCATCAGAAGATTTGCTACATTGGCGCAAGCAATCAGCAGCACCAGACCAACCATACCCATCAACACCAGCAGCGGTTCTTTGACGTCGCGCTGAAGAACTGCGCGGCCTCTCGATCCCGGCTCCATCAGCATTCGCTTTTCAAGAAACCGTTGCTGCGTTTCCGGTGATAGCCTTCCGGCCAGTGGAAGTTCTTTTTCGAGGATTTGACGATATACCGGCGTGAACGCTTCTTCAGCCTGAGCGGAACTTAGACCAGGGTTCAATCTCCCGATCATCGCCAGCCAATAATCGCGGTGGTCGTTGAGCCCATCCCAGTTTGGCGTCATCTGCGCTTTCATTGTGATCGGGATAAAGATGTCCGGCGTTTGCCCGACTTGTACGCCGGTAAAGCCCGCTCGCGATACTCCTACCACGGTCATTCCAACCCCGTTGATGATCAGAGTCTTGTTCAGAATCCCCGGGTCGGCCCCGAAGTGACGGGTCCAATAGCCGTGACTCAGGACAATGACCTGACCTGCGCCGGCCACGCGATCGTCATCATCGTTAAGGACCCGACCGATCACCGGGCGAACTCCGAGCACGTCGAAGTAGTTTCCGGAGACCAGCTCGCCCTTCGCGCGTTCGGTCTGTCCCTCGCCCGCGACGCTCAGAGGTGTTGCGAAGCGCGCCAACAGACCTGAGAACACATTGTTGTTGTCACGCACTTCCTTGTAGAGCGGATAGGAGAAGGAAGCAGCCCCATCCCCATCACTCCACATGTGTCCTTGCTTTGGACCCGGCGAACGAAGCACGACGAGCTCCTTGGGGTTTTGCACCGGGAGCAGACGTAAAAGAATCTGATCGGTCAAAGAGAAGATCGCAGTGTTCGCGCCAAGCCCGAGCGCCAACGTGAGGACCGCAATTACGGTAAACCCGGGATTTTTTATCAGTGTTCGAATTCCGTATCGCAAGTCTTGCAAGAAAGTATCCATCAAGCCTCCAGTTCTAAATAGCAAATAGAAAAATCGCAAATGGCAAATAGAAAGTTTTCGATTTTCTATTTGCGATTTACTATTTGCTATTTCCCAGCGCTGACCCTACTCATAACGAAGCGCCACCATCGGATCCACCTTGATTGCTCGGAGCGCCGGCACAAAACAGGCTGCCAGTGCGACCGCTGACAGGATTCCTGAAAGAGCTACGAACGTTGCCAGATCTGTCGCGCTTACACCAAAAAGAAGAGTGGTCATCAGTCTGGTCAGCCCAAACGCGGCAACCAAACCGATCGCTATGCCGATCAAAACCAGCGTCATGCCGTTTCTTACTATCAGCTTCAGAACATCGGCACGGCCTGCTCCCAACGCCATGCGTATGCCAATCTCGTGGGTGCGTTGGGTGACGGAATACGATATGACGCCGTAGACCCCTACGGCCGCTAGCACCAGTGCCACCCCGCCGAATAGCGCGAACAAAACCATGTTCAACCGGCGCTGCGCCATCATCCCGCCCAGCAGTTGATCCATGGTTCGGATGTGTGAGACAGGTTGCCCGGGATCAATACTCCAGACTTGATCGCGAACGGCTGTTGCAATCCCGCGAGGATCGGATTTTGCCCGCACCACCAGTGACAGAAATCCGATAAAGCGCCGCTGGGTGTAAGGAAGAAAAGTCTCGCAGCGGACATCCACGTCCAACCCCGTGCGTCGCATGTCGCCGACGACTCCCACGATCGTCATCCACGGCGCGTTTGAGCTGGAGTCGCCGAACTTGAATCTCCTGCCGACCGGGTCTTCGCCGGGCCAGAATCGCTTTGCGAACGTATCGTTGATGATCGCGACCGGGGTCGACTCCAATCCGTCCTGCTCGGTGAACTCGCGGCCGTTCAAAAGAGCGATGCCCATTGTCCGGAAGTAACTCGGGGTGACCGAGTCGACCGGTGTTTCGATTTGCTCAGCAGTGGGTACCGGCGGTTTTCCTTCGACGGTGAAATTAGTCGAGTTTGGCAACGCGTCGATAAAGATCGCCGTAGTCGCGCCGGCGGACTCAACGCCGGGCATTGATTCAACACGTTCAATAAGCTGTCGAAAGAACTGCGCGCTCAGGGCTCCCTGATACTTTGTTCTGGAAAGTTGGATGTTCATTGAAATCAGCCGATCTGGATTAAACCCCAGATCGACTTTTTGAAGCTGGCTGAAGCTCTTGATCATCAACCCCGCGCCTATGAGCAACACCAGCGACAGCGCGACCTCGAGCACCACCAGCGCGCTTCGAACCCGGCGGCGCTCGATGCCCGAAGTCGAGCTTCTCCCGCTTTCCTTTAGCGACTCGTTCAAGTCGGGTTTTGATGCCTGTAACGCCGGGACGAGTCCGAACACCAAACCGGTCAGTAGTGAAATCAGCAGGGTGAAGACCAGCACCCGGCCATCGATGCCTATCTGATCCAGCCGCGGAATGTCTTCGGGGCTGAGGGCAATCAGGGCGCTCAGTCCCCACTTGGCTACCAGAAGCCCGACCGCACCGCCCGCCAATCCCATCAGCGCGCTCTCGGTTAGCAATTGCCGTATCAGTCTGATGCGATTTGCTCCAAGCGCGGTCCGGATCGCGATTTCTCTTTCGCGGCCGGCCGCGCGCGCAAGCAACAGATTGGCTACGTTCGCGCAGGCGATCAGCAAAACGAAGGCGACGGTCCCTAGAAGCACAAGAAGGGCAGGGCGGACTTTGCCGGTGACTTGTTGATGAAGCGGGACCAGATTTACACCGTAGCCTTCAAGCTGGTCGGGATACTGTGTTGCGAGGTTGCCGGCGAGTGTCGACATCTCAGCCTGTGCTTGTTGGATCGTGACGCCCGGCTTTAGACGCCCGATCGCGTAGTACCCAAAGCTGCCGCGCGACCGCTTTTGATTGTCGTTGAGGGCCATCGGCACCCAAATCTCGGCGTCTTTGTGCGGGAACTTGAAACCGGGCGGCATGATCCCGATAACCGTTCGCGTAACATCGCTTACCTGAAGATCCTGGCCGACAATATTCGGATCTCCGGCGAAACGCCGCTGCCATAGACCGTGGCTGAGCACCGCGACTCTATCCTGTCCGATTTGCTCCTCATCGGCTGTAAAGACACGGCCCTTCTGTGGATCGACGCCGAGCACTTCAAACAGGTTGGCGGTGGCCGCCGAGCCGATGATTCGCTCGGGTTCGCCCGCGCCAACCAGATTGACGCTGATGCCCGAGTACGCGGCGATGGTCTCGAAAACCTGGTTCTGGTCGCGATAGTCGAGATAGTTTGCGAAGGAATGGATGTCCTGATCGACGTTCATTCGTTTGTTGTCCATCCAGATCATTGCCAATCGGTCCGGATCGCGGTAGGGGAGCGGGCGAAGCAGGATCGAATTGACGATGCTGAAGATGGCGGTGTTGGCTCCAATACCCAGCGCGAGCGCGCCGATCACGATTACGGTGAAAGACGGCTTCTGGAGGAGCATACGGACTGCGTAGCGAAGATCCTGGAGTAACGTTTCCATGGTTGATGACTCCCAGTGAAGAGATTGCAAATTGAAAATTGCAAATTGAAAATTGAAAATTGAAGAACCTTCGATGGGTCCGGGTAACCTTGCACGGTCGATTTTCAATTTTCAATTTTCAATTTTCAATTTGCAATTTCTTTCTTCTCCCAATTCGGAACCTATTCATATCGGAGCGCGATGATCGGATCCACTCTTGTTGCGCGGCGGGCCGGGACGTAGCTCGCAACCAGCGCGACGACGAGCAGCAGCACCGATGTCCCCGCAAATGTGATTGGGTCGACAGCGCTAATACCGAACAGCAAGCTGGCAACGTAGCGTGTGATCCAGAACGCGGCGCCGAGTCCCAGGACCACACCCGCGGCGACCAGCGTAACGCCCTGTTTGAGCACCAACCCCATCACGTTCCCTCGTCGGGCTCCCAATGCCATTCGTATCCCTATCTCGCGAGTGCGTTGTGCGACGGAGTAGGACATCACTCCGTACAACCCAATCGCCGCAAGGATCAGCGCGAGAATCCCTCCGGAGGCGTGCAGCGTAGCCTGGCTTCGTTCTCCGCCCAGAGAGTTTTCGATCCGTTCGTTGAGTGTCTGCACGTTCTGCGCAGGCAGACTGGCGTCGATCTGTTGCACCTCGTTTCGCAACGCAGCTATCAACCCGGTCGCGTCGGAGGCCGCCCGGACGTGCAGGTTGATCTGAGGCACGTATTCTTGCTGAAGAGGGATGTACATGAATGCCCGTTTTGGCTCGGTCAGGCTGTTGTACTTGGTGTCTGCAACCAGACCGACGACTTCCCGAAAATCCTGATCGCCAAAAAGCTTTAGCCGCTTGCCGACCGGATTCTGATCCGGCCAAAACCGTTTAGCCATCGCCTCGTTGATGATCATCACCCTTGGCGCTTGTTGATTGTCGTTTTCGGTGAAATCCCGGCCGCTCAGCAAGGGAATGCCGAGAGTTTGAAAGAACCCGGTGCCAATGTTGTTGGTTTGCACCAGGACGCCGCGTCCGCCGGGCGGCGGCTCCTGTCCCTCAATAAATACGCTTCGCTGAAACCCGCCGCCAAACGGGCGGTCCCGCGCGATAGTGGCGTGGACAACGCCAGGAACCGCGCTGATTCGTTCGACCACCAGCCGATGAAAATTTCTGCCTTGAACCTCGGTGTAACCCTCGCGTCCGAGATTGAACGCCATCAGCACTACGTTCTCGGGGTTGAACCCTGGGTTGACGTTCTCAGCTTTCTGAAGACTCCGCACGAAAAGACCGGCGGTGATCAATGCGCACAGCGAGAGCCCGACCTGCACGACAACCAACGCTTTTCGGAGATTGGGTCTGAAGCGGCGTGAGCCAACCGGCATCGTGATATCGCCCTTCAAGGTGGGCACGAGATCTGGGCGGGAGGCTTGCAGGGCGGGCGCGAGCCCAAACAGCAGACCGCTCACGATCGAAACGACCAGCGCGAATATCAGCACTCGAAGATCGATTCCATCGCTCTGTTGATTGGGTCCGCCGCCGAACGGAACGAGCGACCGCAACACCTCTTTCAACCACAGGGCAACAAAAAAGCCAATCGCGCCGCCGGCAAGGGAAAGCAACAGGCTCTCGGTCATCAACTGTTTGATCAACCTCGCTCTGCCGGCTCCCATCGCTAACCTTATCGCAATTTCTCTCTTTCGTTTGGTTGCTCGCGCGAGAAGCAGGTTGGTCACATTGGCGCAGGCGATGAGCAGCACGATACCTGCGACCCCCATCAACGCATAGAATACTTTGCCGACCTCGCCGTCCCCACCCGGGTCTCTGCGGGCAGTGAGCAAGGGCACGAGTCTAACGCTGCGGCCTTCATTGTCTTTTTTGTATTCCTGTTCGAGTTGCGAACCGAGAGCGGTCATCGACGCCTGGGCCTGCGCGGTGCCGACGCCCGGTTTGAGCCGGCCAATCATGGCCAGGAAGAGTCCGCGTCGCGTATCGTACCAGTCAAACCCCGGCTGAATAATCGCGTGCATCATCATCGGTACCCAAAGGTCCGGACCGCCTCCGATGTCGGTCCCGGTAAAGCCGCTTTGAGCGACGCCGACCACGTTGAAGTCGCGGCGATTGAGTGAAAGTGTTTTTCCTACGATCGCCGGATCTCCACCGAAATCACGCAGCCACGCAGCGTGGCTCAAGACGACAACCGGATGAGTGCCCGGTGTTCTGTCTTCATCCGGAAGAAAGGTTCGGCCGTGTAGCGCTTTTACGCCGAGCACATCGAAGTAATTGCCCGAGACAACTTGCGCAAAGAGATTCTTTGACTCACCGCCGGGGCTGCTATAGCTAACTTGCGCGAACGTGTAGGCAATAACGTCTGTAAATGCCTCATTTTTGTCGCGGTAATCAATGTAGTTCAGGTGTGAGGTGGGGAGCGTCCCGGGGTTCTTGACGTCGGTGGTGAAGATAGACACGAGTTGGGAAGGCTGTTCAACCGGAAGTGGAGCAAGCAGGAATGCGCTGATCAGGCTGAAGATGGCGGTATTAGCACCGATGCCAAGGGCGAGCGAGAGAAGGGCAACGATGGTAAAACCTGGGCTTCTGATAAGCATACGAAGCCCGTAGCGGGCATCTTTGAGAAGGTTCTCCATGATCCAGCCTCCGGGTTATTAAGTTTCCGCCTCTGATTATCTGCGCCTGTTTGAACGTTTAAACTACGAATGGTTATGTTTAGTTCCCGGTTTCTGGGCAAGAACAGGGAGTATGCGAATGGTTGTGGACGCCCGATCATGCTGCCACGGGTTTGCGCGCCGGCACAACCGGATTTGAAGGATGAAGTCGAGCAGCTCTCGGCAATCCTGTTGACCTTGATATGCAGTGTCGGCAAAACCGCTCGCGGGGTTTGGCGGCGCCTCGGTTCTTGAGATCGTGGACGATTTTCAAACTGACACTTATCGCGCGGTGTACACGGTGAG
>DASRIZ010000141.1:0-2920 GCA_035649735.1 Blastocatellia bacterium
CGCCCCCTCTCCCCCTCTCCCTTTCTCCCCTTCTCCCCCTCGTCCCTCCTCGGCCCCTCTCCCTCTCAAGTACTCCTCGAAAACACGACGGGAAACGACCGCAGCATCTGATCCGTGCGAGCGCTTTATGAATACGAGCACCGCCAGTTCAAGCGATTCGGGGGTTGCTTCGGTCGGAGCATTTGCATCCGCGGCAAAGCTCACAAACCAACCCTGTCGACGAAAGCCATTGCTCGATGTCGATGTGCCCGTTTTGCCAAAGACAAATATCGGAAGCGAGTTCAGTCGAGCTCTCTCAGCGGTACCGTACACAACTGCGGCGCGCATTCCTTCTACAAGGGCTGTTCGTTGCGAATCGTCTATTTGAAGCCTGGCTTTCTCCTCTGCTACGAACTTCTCGGGGTCCGCCGTCTGTGGTCTGAACAGGTGTCCGCCGTTTATCAACGCGCAGTACGCCGTCAGTAGTTGAATCGGCGTTACCAGTAAGTTGTCTCCCTCGCCGAGCAGATTGCGGATTTGCCAGTCGCCTTGCCCAAGGCTGCCGGCCGACTCGGCGCCGGAGTTGACGCCGGTCCTGGAGCCCAGCCCCGCTGACGCAAGAGTTGCTCTAAACGCCTCAAAACTGAGACGCCCGCTGAGCGTCGCGAAACAATAATTGCAGGAGTATCCGAGTGCTTGCGCGAGATTGAAAGGGGTCTTGCTTTTGGGGTGAGAGCAGATGATGTCGAGGCCGTCGCCGTTGAATCGCCCGCGGCAAAGAGTACGCGATTCGCGATCTATCAACCCAGCGCGCATTGCCGCGAGGGCGGTAAAGGACTTTATTGTTGAACCTGGTGGGAACGCTTGTTCGAAGGCGAGTCGAGGATTGACGACCGCGCGGAGGCGACCGGTCTTAGGGTCCATTATCAGCACGGCGCCTTCGTGATCGCCGAGTGCTTCAGTCGCCGCCTTTGCCAATGCTCGATCTACTTCAACGGAGTCTCTGGCGGATCTTGCCTTCGTTTCCCCGGCGCGCGCTGTTGTTTCCTTCTGCCGCCCGCACGAACAGAAACTCGCGGCAATGAAGAACACCGCGAGCCCAACCGCTAAAGGCCTGCGGCGTCTATGCTTCAGCGGGGACATGCCCGGTCCCTTCGTTCGGTTGGGTGACGTTCACCTCACTGCCTGGTTGAACTTGTTCGGTAAGCGCTCCCACAGTCACTACCCAGCCGATGAGCGAGAACAAGGCGGCTAGCAGCAACCGAGCAACGAGCAGCCCGGCGTCGAGCCATGCGCTGCTCGACGGCGTCTTTGTCGCAATCAGGAAATACGGGATTACCGCAAAAAAGACAAAGCCGATCAGATAAATCAGCACTGATCGGGGGGCGAACGCTCGGGCAAGAGTGCGGTGCAAGCCTTTGAAGCTTTGTTTGAGACCGTTGCGAGCGGCTCCGATCCACAGATGAATCGCGACGAGCGGCAATATCAAACAGAACAGCAGATATTGGAGCGTAGTTATTGCTACTGATCCCCAGCTTACCGGTTGAGCTTTCGGCGTCACCGGTCTCGGCGGCGCGGGCGCAGCACGCACAGCTTCGCTAACAGTGGTCGCGGGAGCGGTCGTTTCGGATCCGCCCAGGACATAAATCGCGAGCACGGCGAGTAGAATGAGTGGCAGCGAGATGACGAGGAGCTTCCAGAAATCGCGAAGCGCCCTTCCGAGCAAGATCCAGGCGCGCTCGTTTCCTTGAGTGTATCTGGCGGCCATTGTTTGGATGACAAGAAACAGGATCGGAGCCGCAAGGGCCAACAGCAATGAGAGGATCAACTGGCCTATGGTAGCTTCGCGAGTGACGAAGAACCAGTAGATCGCGCCGAGCATCGCAAGATGGAGTCCGATCAACATGAGCAAGGCGCCCCATCGTCGAAACAGTTCGCGTGTGGCTGAAGTGAATGAGTGAAGGATTCTTATGATCATAACGACTGTGTCGCGCGTCTGTTGTCAATCACCGTAAAACACAAGACCGGTAAAAGTGGTTTTTGTGACACTTCCGCTACTGCCCACGTAGCACCCGCTTGATGCTTGCGTCGGTAGCGTCCACTTCAATGATTAAGTCACCACCTCGCCTGCCAACATAATCTTTAGGCCCGTAGTTGACCCGCCAGGCAGGGCCGTTCTCTATCACCTGCGTTATCGAAATAAGGCTTTGAGGAACATCTACGCTCAGCTCGCGCGCACGCTTATTTGCGGACGCTAGAACCCGCGCCAACGACACAGCCATGTCATCTTCCAGAACATCGGCACTTAGAGTAGCTCCCATTTGATAACCCTCCTATTGTTTAGCGAAAAGGGCGCGGGTCTCAGCGACTTCGCGTACCCGTCCAGCGGGAGTGATAAGAAAGATGATTTCACAAGAGACCACAAACTCGCCAACATAATCGGCGGCTTTCAAATCCTGGTCATCACGCACTCCCCGCTTATCAGTTTCACTAGGTTCTTGCAAATAATCCTCCCCAGTATTGGGATGAGTATGGAAGCTTGCCACGATCTGACTGCCCTCGAACTCACAATTCGGATGAGGAGGCACAGCAATCAAGTCTCGCTCACCGACTGGCCAACGGACGACACTCAGCGTGCCGTCGTTGTTCGTGATTACGAAGCCTCCCTCTTCATGCCCACCGGAAACTCCCGGAGCAGAATCCAGCCAAGCGGCTTCCAAGGCAGCGCGAACCGCAGGGTCCCTGAAGATCTCGTTGTGCGGTTGTGACACGAGCCCTTTTGCCAACGTGAGAGTTACGAGTCGTTGCCAGCAACACCGCGCCTAACTGGCGGTGCCGTGGACACGTGACTCCCCTATCTCTTATCCAAGAAGCTTATCCTCGCGCCCGCCGTGTTCGACTGAACCGTCGGCTGATACATCAGCTCCGCCCGCGCCGGAGC
>DASRIZ010000142.1:0-26347 GCA_035649735.1 Blastocatellia bacterium
TGGGATAGAGACTCGCTATGCGCAGCTGGAAACGAAAGAATCAACACAACGCTCAAAGTGACGATTATTTGTTTCATTTAGGTTCTCCCTCTTGTTTTGGATGAAGACAAGGTTTACGGGAGTTGCTACGCGGGGCGCGACTACCCAGGCGCCAATCTTTAGACACTGTCACAGGCCTGTGAAGAGAACGGTGCGACACGTCTTCAGTCAACGGTCGTGCTCCACCAACGTCGTGCGTTGCAGGAGCGCAACAGCGTTACTCGTACCGCAACGCAATCATCGGATCCACTTTTGTCGCTCGCCTTGCCGGTATGTAACAAGCCAACAACGCCACTCCAATCAACAAAAGCGTTACACCGCCAAATGTGATCGGATCTGTTGCCGTCACTCCGAAAAGCAGCGAGGACAGTGTCTGCGTTAGCGCGTACGATCCCACCAGTCCTATCCCCACGCCGATCAGGATCGTGAATATTCCTTGTCCCAGCACCATCCGCAACACGTCCCCTCGTGTCGCCCCAAGCGCAATGCGCACGCCGAATTCGCGCGTCCGCCGGGTCACAGAGTACGCCATCAATCCAAACAGTCCAACGGTCGCCAGCAACAGCGCGGTGATCCCAAAGAACCCAATCAATATCACGTTGAATTTTCGCGAGCCCAGAGACGCGGAGTAAACTTGCTGAAATGTCCGGAACCTGGCGGGAATCTCCGGATTGAGATCCTGCAGAATTCCCCGGGCCGCAGAGCTCACTGACCCGGTGTCGGCATCGCTCAGCATCGTCACGGTCATAACCGCGCGCGGACGTTGAAACAGATTCACAAAGACCGTTGGTCGCGGCGGTTCATCGAGACCGTATTGGTGCGTGTCCCCCACGATCCCTACGATCGTCAGCAGGCTCATGTCGCCATCCATATTTCCAAATTGAATCGTCTGTCCGATCGGGTCCCGGTCCGGCCAGCGGTCCTGCACGAGCGATTCGCTGATCACCGCTACGTGCGGCGCGTTCGGGCCGTCGCGCTCGTCAAACATTCGACCGCGGATTAGAGGAATTCCCAATGCCTTGAAATATCCGTCAGTCGCAACACAAAAATCCGCGTTGCCGCTCCGGTCTTTCTGCTTGAACAATGCCCCGAGGCCATCCATCGTTTTGGGAACCTCATTCTGGGTCATCAGCAGAAACATTCCGTCCGGCAGGCCGCCGGTCATCGGGAGCGCGCTTGCTGCTCCTACGTTTTGCACACCGGGGATTTGTTTGAGACGGTCAATCAAGCTCGAAAAGAAAACTCCCCGCGACGACTTCGCACCCGGATCGGGAGACCACGGCAGCGAGACGTCCATCGCTATGATCTTGTCCACCCGGAACCCCGGATTCACTTCGAGCACCTTCATTAAGCTTCGGCCCAGCAAGCCGGCGCCGATAACCAGCACTAACGTGATGGCGATCTGCGCCGCGACAAGCACTCGCCCGACGCGCTGGCTACGCTGGGATCCGGCCTGCCCTCGCCCGCTTTCGACCAGGGCACTTCGCAAATCGCCTCGCGTAGCTCGGACAGCCGTAAACGCGCCGAGCCCGGCAGCAACAAGAGTGGAGAGCAACAACGCAAAAACCAGCACCGGTACACTGACGGCAACGCTATCGAGCCGAGGCAAGTTTTCCGGCGCCAGCGACACCAGCCCAGTAACTCCCCACTGAGCGGCGAGCACTCCAAGAACGCCCCCGACCAGCGAGAGCGAAAAAGCTTCTGTCAAAAACTGCTGCACCAACCTCCCGCGCGTTGCGCCCAGAGCGCTGCGAATCGAAAGTTCGTGCTCGCGCACCGACGCTTGCGCAAGAAGCAAGTTGGCTACGTTTGCGCAAGCCACGAGCAACAGGAATCCCACCGCGCCAAGCAGAATCAGCAGCGGTGATCGCACTTTGCCGGTGATGGAATCCTGTAGTGGGGTTACGGTTCCATCCCGGAGCAAGTAATCGGTTTTCTCGGGCGATGATTCGTAAATTCTTCGCGCGATCGTGCTGATATCTTCGCGTGCCTGTTCGACGCTTACACCCTCTCTTAATCTTCCGACACCGGAATAGTTGTGCGCTGTGCGGCTTGAATTCTCGCCATCTCTGTCGGCCGCAACCCACACCTCCGCGTCATTTGGAAATCGAAATCCCGATGGAAGCACGCCAATCACCGAGTACACAGCGTTGTCAATTTTCAGATGGGATTGCGAAAGATCCTGCGGTGATCCGAGGTATTGCGACCAATAACCGTAGCTAACAAGTGCGACCGGCGCAGCTCCATTCCTGTTATCGCTTGCGGTGAAGTCTCTGCCGGCGATCGGGGCTACGCTGAACACTGTCAAAAACCCGGGCGTGACAGCCGCCACTGTGCTGCGCGTTGGCTGCGACGCTCCGGAAACAGAAACAGTGAAGGAAGCGTATTTCGCAATCGATTGGAAGCTGTGGTTCTGATCGCGGAAGTCGTTGAAGTTCGGGTCGGCGAGTCGCGCGGGTCTGCCTTTTGAGTTCACTTCAGAGATCGCCATGATGCGGTCGGCGCCGTCGTACGGCAAAGGGCGCAGCAAGACTCCATACACCACGCTGAAGATCGCCGTCGTTGCGCCGATCGCCAACGCAAGCGTGAACACCATGATCGCGCTCACGCCCGGATTCTTGCCGAGCACTCGCGTTGCGTACCGTAAGTCTTGCCACAGATTGCTCATGATTCACCTCGTAGTCGAGATTTTGCCACGTGCCGCGAACCATTTCCTAACGCGACACCGGGATTGGTTAGACCGCGTGACGAGCTTCGCGGGGCACACAGTGAGATAAGCGTCGCCGAATCTTGTGTTGGCTCGATTTTACAACCACTCAACCAGAGTTCAAAAAAGAAATGGACGTGCTCAGTAAGAGACGACTGGGCGGAGGTTCACTGGATCTGATGTGAGGTGCTTCAGCTGCACGGACCGAGACGCAAGCTAACAGATGGCCTTCTCCCTAACCCTTAGGGACGGGCAGCTTATAGAGACGAGTCTTGTAATCGTCCACCGTAGTTCCATCACCGGTGTAATGAGAGCCCAGTGCGTATAAGGTCCACGCATTGCCCCAACCTTCCGTCACCGTGATCAAGCGACACGGCAGATCGACCTTTATGTTCCAAGGCCGAAGCGTAAAGGAACCCGTATCTATCTTCATGATTGATGTGCTGGCTGACACAAAAATTTCTTTTTCGTCCGGGGATGGCGCCAGCGTGAACGCGACTTCTTCCTTTCTCTGCACTCCGGCCACAAATGCTTGCCTGGTGTTCCCCGTCATAGCGAAGTCGGACTCCACGTTGGGTAAATGGATGGTCTGTCTTTCGTCTGTGTTGGCGATTCGTAGTCGCGTCACCGAAAGGTCACGTCCTTTGACGGCTTGGCGCGGACCGTTTAATTCAAACAGGCGTGTTGCGTGTGCGCAATAAATCCATTCGCGCGTAAAGGTGACATAGGCTGGTTCCCCGGCGTTTGGGATATCGACCAGTTTGGTTTGGTCCTCAACGAGATCGACAACCAAAAGCCCGCCCGGCTTACCAATAGCGACGCGGCGGGTATCATACGACGACGCCAACGGCGGGCCCACTTCCGGAAAGTAGTTCTTATCAAGCTTCCATACCGAAATGTCTCCCCCAAAGAGTCTAACCAAGAAATAGACCGGCCTTTGTTCGAACTGCACGTATTCATTCTTTCGGGCTATCATTAGCACGCCGCCGATAGTATCCATGGCCAGCGCACTGATCTGGTCATACTCGCTGAAACTCTTACTGATTACCAAGTCTTGAAGGAGTTCCCCACCGCGGTACAGTTTCTTATCGCTAAACATCGCAGCGAGGTGTTGCATGCGAGGGCTGCCCGGTGGAGAAAGCTTATTGAGGTATTCCCCCGACACGCAAACGCTGTTGGGCAAGGAAAAGACGTCACTGCGCGCATTGACTGGGAATTCAGCATACGCAAGTGTGGTGAGATCCAGGCGCCACAACCAGACGTTCGGGTTGAGGCCGGGTTTTGCCAGCGGAACGTACAAGAACCTGGCGTTGGCGGCAGGATCGCCGAGACGCACCCCGGGCAGGTCCTTCTCGTCTCTCATACTTATCAGGCAAACATAAGCGTCTTCCGCCAGCCCTGGGATTTGGCCTTTGCTCCCGTCGTATCTGTAATACTCAAACGGAGGTGAGCCGGCCTTCAGGAACTGCACACGCATGCCCGGCATGTGCAGGTGGTCCGTGTTTACGCGGACTGAGCTCTGCTGGGGCTCGTTGGTAGCGGAAAGTTCAATCCCCCTGGGTAACGCGAAATCAAAGTTGACATTCGACATCCCAACCTTCTCGATCTCTGGGATCGAGATGCTAAACCCTGGAGTGGCGTAGGTGATCGTAAGCTTTGCGCTCTCGCCAACTTCGCCTGGGCCGGGTGACGGATATAGGTTCAACTTGTGAGTGGTATTGTTCACAATGACGAGAGACAGTTTCTCCAACAGCCTGTTAGCTGGAGGCACTGTAACCGGTCCGCTCGCCGGGTGATCGATCCGAGTCTCCGTAAATTCGATAACCTTCCCATCAGTGCCGAGCCGTGTGAACACAGAGCTTACTTTCGACAGATCGGTTCCGGATAGAGTTACCTGAAGCAGGTAATATGGTGAGGGAAGTCGCGGTATCTTAGGGTTCCAGGTCTTGGGAACCATCTTGCCAGCCATGAAGTGCAGCCTGACGGTCCCCGGATTCTTCTGGTTATACAGGATCGTCACTTTCTTCTTCGTGTCTGCACCAAATAGAGACGGCGCCGACCCAAGCTCAGCCAAACTGTCCGAGGTGATATCGTCCATATCCGCCGCTCGACATGCATCGTTCACCGGAAAGAGATGGACGCCCGACTTGTTGATGATGGTCACTTCCCTCTTGCCATCCAGCAGCGAAGGCAAAACCCAGGGTTTGAAACTGTCGACATACCCCGGGGCGAAGAAATGTTCAAAGGCGCCCGGCAGTGTGTTCATTTTGTGGTCAGGCTGAACTACCCACAGTCGTTTCGACTCTCCCTCGCGAAACGCCGCGACTGCCCCCCTCTCGATGTCCAAACCGTGGCCGCACGGTATCCAGTGATTCTGTTGCGGGTTGTAGACAAGATCCTTGGGTAATTCTGACGACGAGGTTTCAGGCGCTTTTTCTTGGTTGTAGTGCAGAGAGCCGGTCACGTCGAGCGCATTGAGTGGAGGAGTGGACGAGGGACCGAGGACCAGGAGGATCCCATCAGCCGGCACCAAAAGACCCTGCCTGATCATTGATTCACCACTCTGGACGGCGCTTTCGGCCCTGAGCGGGGGCTGAAGGTTACCCTGCTTATCGAGGTCGAACCGCAACATCTGTCCGCTGTTCCGATGTAGAGCGTAAAGGGCTTTATCGAAGCTGAGCACACGATACTGAGGCAGCCGTTCTAAGTTCGGCTCAGGACGCACCTCGGCTGACGGATCGAACCGCACGGAGTATGCGCGCCGCTGCGTCTTGCCGGGTCCGCCGGTTTCCACCACCACATAAGCACGCTGTCCTAAAACTGCCAGATCGAACACACTTCCGGCCTGTTGCACGATCGGCATTACTTCGTCGGGAAGATCGATAGCCAAGCCTTGAAGAGTGCCTTCCTGCGTATATCGCGCTACACGAATACCGTCATTATTAGTGCGCTGCAGGACCAAAAAAGCATTATCAAGCGCTCCAAGTGCAAGCCATGCTTTTGGAGCTTCCGATGATTTTCTGCTGAAAGTAGAAACAATGCCATTCTTACCGACTACAGCAATGGAAAGGCCTTCGCTGGTGAGCAGCGCCATCTTAGGGCCGGACACCGCCATCCCGATCAGAGCGCCGGTGCAGTTGATATTATCAAGCGCGTCCCAATATTCGATCAAAAACTCGTCTGGCTTATGATCGACCTTTTGACCGCTACTAAGCTGAATCGTCAGGCTGGCGCGCTGGATACCCTTCTCGGCCGGCGCGATGACTGGCCACACACCCGTGCCCTGGTAGTTGCCGCTTAGATTTTGTTCAGTGAGCGTTAGTTTCAGCGCATCGCGCCCCGCTACCAGAAATGCCTTATCGGCACCCCATACCGCCCAGTCGACTTCAACCACGCCGTAGGGCAGGACGCGGTCCGGGCGGACTTTCAAATACGCATAATGTCCCACGGAAAAAATGTCGATACTAAGGGTTTTGATCACAATCTCGTTTGGCTGCCCATCGCTTCCGCGGACCTCGGCTTGCAAGATATACGTCGCCGGCCCAACCGCGTAGATTCCAAGCGAACCGTTGTAATTGCCGGCGGGATCCGACGACAGCGACATTCGTGAATTGCCACCTGGCAGCGGCCCGTACAGCGTCGCGCTAACCCCGTTCTCGACCTCCCAGGTGATGGTGACCTCAGTCTCGGGCTTAATCGTACTCGGGCTAGCCTGATTGGTCTTCAGGCTGACCTTGGGCTTTCGCGTTCGCGCGCCGGCGGTCGCGACTTCAAATTTATCTTCGCGGCTCTCACTCGGGTAGCGATAGCCATACGGAATTTCGACGTGGGTGGGCTGCTCCTGCGGCGTAAGCGGAACTCCCAGAGTAAACCCGTCGCCGGAATCCAGCTTTGCGGGGCTTGCTGTGTGGTTGTTTTGATCACGATCGTTGAAGATTCGGATGATCGCAAGCTTCTCAGTCATCTCGTCCGCGGCCCACGAGGACCAACCCTTGGGGACGGTTACCAGATTCGCCAGACTCTCCATTTTGACGGTGCAATTCGCGTCCAGGTTTTTCTCGCGGGCGACTTCGACAGCGTCTGCGACCTCGCTCGATACGAGGTATATCGGCAGTTTGATTTCTATTAGTAGAGACTCGGCCAGCGCTTGTTTGCTTACGTTTTTGACTCGAATATCCAACTGCGTTGGTGTTACAGATGCAGTGAAGTCGAGCAGTTTCGTATCCGCCATGACGATCCCTCTTGGATTATTCTTGCGTGGTTAGCAGCAGCAGTCTCCCCTCGGTTGCAACGACGGGCTGATCGCTGAAGTATTTTGGGTCAGACGGGAGGAGCGTCGCCGCGGTGTCGCCGGTTAACGGACCGCGGAAATTCCAGCGGCCCTTGTCGCATGCGGGCGTGGGCAGCGAGAGCCTGCCGGCCTGAATCAAAACCGGCCCGACCCGGAACGAAGCTTCCAATTGCTCGAGAGTCTGGTCCAACTCGGCTTGTGCCAGCGTGATTGTCTTTGCGGGAACGATGCCAACTGCTGCCTGCACCGAACCCCACGGATCCATCAGCAATGTGAGTGGTTTTGCCGAGCCAAACCCGACTCGTACCGCATCGTTCTCCTGATGACCGATATACACTGAGGCCTCTCTGGGAGCGTAGGCATCCTGCCTGCCATCTTTTAGTTGTTCCGGCAATTGAGCAGGTACGATCCGATTGTAGTTGCCGTCGGTGTAGTAGCCAATCAGTCCGTCTTCGGTGTTGTGCGAACACCCAAGATTGACACGCAGCTGCAGAGAATCGAGCGTCGCGTTGCCGGTCTTGTCGGGCCGAGTCGCCGGGGCTTTTTGAACGGGATCGGTCCAGGCCTTGCCAAAGAGTTCCAGGCCAAGGCTTGCACTTACAAGCGCGAGAGGCCGTCCAAATAGCGCCGCATCCCGCCGAGCTGCGGCCGGCCGAATTCGTTCCAGTGCGCGATCAATGAGTTTCAGAAGATCGAGCAGCCTTGGAGTGGACGTCGGACCAGGTTCGACCAGCGCGCGTGCGAACGCCTTAAGCGTCGCGTTGCGGATTTTATCGAGGACGACGCCATCCGCCGCGCTATGCCAGTTAATGCGGAACCGGTCTCCATCTTTGGAGATGATAAGTTCACCGGCTAGCGAGCCATTGCTGTGGCACAGCACCAGGGACTGGTCGAGCGGGTTGTAAAAAATCCAGCCGCAAATCGGCGTAAGCGCGGGATCGCAGTTGCTCTCAACCGAACTGTCTTCCGCAGAAGTGAATCTAAAATTTAGACGAGCGGGTTGGACGACCCTCGGAGGCATCGCGACGACTTTGGCTTTGTCATGCCATCGCATACGCGGAT
Source organism: Blastocatellia bacterium (assembly GCA_035649735.1). Classification (GTDB taxonomy): domain Bacteria; phylum Acidobacteriota; class Blastocatellia; order UBA7656; family UBA7656; genus Onstottus_A. Next base: position 8,100 of record DASRIZ010000142.1, read on the forward strand.
GAAAGACCTGGCCCGATGAAGTGCCTCGATCGGGTGTCGGCCCCAGCAAGTCGGCAGATTGGCCGAAATCATCGACCAGCCATAGTTCATCAATCCTTAACGCGCCCGCGCGGGTCATCGCGAACGGCATCGCAGAACTCGAACCGCTGTACGTGGGCGGAGCAAGACGCCCGGCGGTCAGCAGACAATCGCGAGGCTTTTCGAGCAGAGGTGAGACTTCCCCCTCGAGCGGCTTAAGACTCTCTTTAGCGATCCATGGACGAGTCGCGTCAGGCACTACGCCCGGAAGCGTGACGTCACGCCGCAGCAGGGCTTGATGAAAGCCGCTGAGTGACTGGCCCATCAAGCCGGCCCCCGCAAGTTCGCAGAGCGTCTTCTCCCAAACCACCTCGTAGTTGGAGAGAATGTCCACTACTGCGTCCGGAAAGGCGGGGTTGTTTTTGTCCTTCTTTGACCCGTGGAGAAGATCTCGAAGGGTCTCAATTGGTGCCTTAAAGATGCGGTCGTCAAACGTGCTCAGCAGACTGCGGCCCCTCACCGTGAAGCCATCTTTGGTGAGCAAGGGCGCCAGCGCCTTTATATCCCCGGGTTGGTAATCGTGCTCAGCAAGCGGCCACACCGGGCCGAAGTCGGTGCCAGAATTAGCAGTCGGAAACCAGGTGATCTGCCAATCGAGAAACAGCGGCGACCACGGCTGTTGCACCCATAATTCAGCAAGAAACTGCGGCCGCTCATTGCGTGAATCCAGCTTTATGACAATGCTATCCGTCGGTAGCGAATCGGATGAACCGTCCGAGGTCATATCTTTCACCAGGCGCTCGGTCCATTCCCGCCACGAATCGGCAGCAAAGAACTGCTTTTGTGCCGGCAATGTTCTGGCAGCCAGATCGGTGATCGCCTGTTCGACGAGGGAGCCCTCGTTGAGCAAGCTTGTCAGGATTTCGGAGCGTTCCGAAAAGTGTTTCTTAACAGCAGCGGCAATGTCAGCTACGCCTGCCGGAGCATCAAAGGATTTCCGTTCGTTCGAGACGACGGTCTCGGCAGCGGTAACGACCTGGTCGGACAGCCGGCACGGGAGCGGTCGCGGAAACTGGTGCTTGGTCGGCAGCCCGCAGTTTTTTACAACGATTACCGGATCGGCCGGCATCCAGAAGCGAGGAGCAGCATCGGCGAACAACTCGAGTTCCGCGGGGAGCGTGCCCTCGATCTGTTTCGGCAGCGGCTCCAGCACTTGAAGCAGGCTGGTTACTTTGCCGCGTAGAGTTGCGACCCGTTTTGCCAATGCGCGGCAGTCACTTTCTTCAACATCGAGAGTCGCGATCCCTTCGTTGTGAGATTTCTCACTCAGCTTCCACCAGCGCGCGTAGAGATCCTGCTGCAACGCGGCGAGCTCGCGGCCGGCGTCATCTGCTGCCGCCTGAGCATCGTTGAGCTTCTTCAAACTGGTAAGCTGCTCCCGCGTCGGCTTGGGCGCGGGTTTCGGAGTTGGCTTGTCGCCTGCGGTCGGGCTCTCGTTGCCCGGGCGCGGACGAATTGACCAAACCTTCCCGGCTTCCAGCATGGAGAACCAATTCTGGTGTACGGCGTGATCGCGAGGCGCGGCGTTCCAACTTCGAACGAGTGATTCGGGTTGGCGATAGATGACGGCTTCCAACGCCTTCCACAGATTCGGAGCCTCTTGGGCGCCGCTGTATTCACTGGATACCAGCGAAACCAGCGCATCCTCCGCATTGTTTCCGACGCCGACTTTGAAGGAAGGCGAGGCTTCGTCAAGGACGTCTTCGACCGATGGCGAGCCGGGATAGCCGAGCATGGGCCCTTTGTACGTGGCAGAATCCCAGTAGTTGATGTGACCGACCATCCCGTGAAAGACACAGGGACGCGTTAACAGATCAGCCGGAAGATCCCTGGCCGACTTGAATATCCAGCCGATCGCTTCAAGCACATCCTCGGTGCTCGGCTCTTTAGCCGCGTCGCCCTTAAGTTGCCGCTGAATTGCTGTAAGTTGACGCTGAATTACAGTCAAGGGCTCGTTCTTCGCGTCGTGATACCAGCCCAACAGCAGATAACTCAGCACGGTCTCCTTCGGAACTTTTCCTTCGTTTACCGGCACTCTCAAATCATTGAGGTCATCTCGCCAGGAAAGAACGTTGCGATTCTCGGCGACAAAAGCAGTAAAGGTTGGCGAGCTGGTTTGGGCGTTGCCGATCGCCGTTATGGTCGTCCTCTCTCCTTCAAGATTCGTTGAACCGAGCAGATCAAGCGAAACTGTCTGGCCGACACGGCGGGCTTCGTATTTGCCGGCGCGAGCGAACAATAAGTTGGGAGGAGCTGAAGAATTAACCACCAGGCCGCTATCGATGAACCAGGCTTTTGTTTTCAGCTCCGGGCCCTGACGGCAGAAGCGCACGACCAGCCATTGATCGGGCAGCGCAGGAAATTCCAACGAACCTGATGTGTAAGCGTGCCGCAGCCCTGAAGGCAACACCCAGTGCAAATAGACCCCGCGATGTTCCTTTGTCGCCAGGGCCGGCGACTTGGGAGGCAGCACAAGTTGGTCCGCCGGATAGTTGCGGCCCTTCTCCGGATAGTTGCGGCCCGCCCCGTAAAACGGCCTGGGACCGGGCGGACCTACGGAAGTGAGCACCTTGCGGTAGTCCTGCGCGAGCGGGGACCAACGTCCGTCGTTTGCGACATAGCGGTCACCATCAACTTTCAAGGCGCTTTGCTTTTCGATGACCTTATCGGAAATCACCAGCGCTTGCAGCTTGATCGGTATGAGCAAATGCGGGTCCGCCATAAAACGTTGCCTCGCTTCAAGCCCATTCGATAACTTGCTCTTCAGGCATGCGAATCATTTGGAGAGCCAATGCAGCCGGTCCGATTTCGGCGCCTTCGGCCTCGGCCAGCTTCCGTCGCAGCGATCCGACCTCAGTAACGCCGGCACCCGCTTCGGAGCGCTGAAATTGTTTCTTGATTTCAAAAGTCTTTCCGGACTTGCGCGCCTTGATCGCGCCTTCGCTGTCGACGCCAAAAGTGATTCCTTCTCGAGGCTCGCGAAAGGTAACTTGTGTGAGGGAACCCCGGGCGAGGCAAAACAAAACTCCGTCGGCAATCTGATCGAGCCGCAGGATCTCCGGGATGACGTCGCTGTGCTCGGCGCTGGTGGTGGCTGTGACTTCAACACCCGGCCAGCCGGTCACGATGGTGGAGCGCAACAGGAAGCCGGACTTGGGGACATCCATATAGCGCTCGGTCGGTTTGAACTCAGGGTGCTTTCCCTGAAGGCGAAGCCGGTACTGATAGACGATCTGCGACATAGCGGACTGCAAATCGGAACGCGCGGATGCGCTCTGTCCGGATGTGAGGTCTCGAACCGCAATGCTGAGTGCCCCCTCCACGAGCGCTTCGACCCAGTTATCGTCCAGATGGAAGAAACGCATTGATTCAGACGGCAACAGCAAAGCATGCGGCACAAGGTAATGAAACGGCACCGGGTAGAGGAGTACAAGACTCGCAATCCACTGAATTAACTCGTCGGCTATCGCAACTCTCTCGTCGACCGGTCGGGATCCGTTGCCTTTGCCTGCGTCCGGGAATGAGCTACGGTGCAACTCCAGAAAGCTTTCGACTTGGCGTGCAAACTCGACTGCATTATGAGACTGTTCGACAAAGAGTCGCAGCCCCTTCACGAATGCCGGGGAGGCAAGCGCGAGTATCCGGCCAAGCTCCCAGGCCGCGGCATACGACACGTCCATGATTCCGGTGCGCTCGTCGAAGATAAGCGCCGAGTCGGCTCGTTCAAAGGACGGTAGCTGTAATCTTTGTCTCGGTTGCGGCGAGAGTGGTCCTCGGTACCACGCCATCGTGGGCGTGCTTTCAAGGGGTTGGTATTCCAGCGGAACGTAGCCCAGCTTGAGCGCGTCGTTTACCGTTCCATCGGAGGTTTTAGGTGCTGAAACGCCGAATGCAGCCGCCTGCTCGCGCAAGCGAATCATGAGCCCGCCGAAGGTATGGTAGCCGTCGGAGTTGCACACGAAACTCCAGCTCGCCAGCGTAATCAGCCGCAGGCGTGAGGCGGGATAAGATTGCGCCGCGGGCGAATCGAACAGATCCTTCCAGCCTTCAATGGAAATCAGATGAACGGTATTGCCTCCAACCTGAGGAAATCGGTTTGCGACCAGCACCGCGAATTCGCCATCGGCGACCATGTCCAGCGGGACCTTATTCGTTGTGTCGACATGACGGATGTGAGCAAGCAGCGGCAACTCTTCGCGCCGAGGCTTGATTTTTAAGAAGACATCCAGGTCAAGATCGAGCCAACGCAACGGGGTCTGCTGATCATCGTTGTCGCGATTGAATTGCGGCAGCAGGATTGACGCACCCCCTTCGGTGCGCAGCCAGGCGGCTGAAGTTTTCTGCTGCGGCGCAAGATCGGCAACGGTTCCCGTCTTAACCGCAGCCTTGCCATCCAGGATGTCCTGCTCGGATAGCACAAGCAGAGCTAGCCAGGGTTCGTGTTTCCCATCCGACCATATCGATCGTTCCCACGGCAGATTGCGGCTACGAAGCACCAGGTGCGGCAGAATGTTTTGATAGTCGGCAACACCGCCCGACGGGGGATAACAGGCTTGAGTTTCACTGCTGTCGACCGTGTAACGCGGCGCCTGAACCTCAAAGCGCTGATCACGATAATAATGATGCTCCTCTCCAAATTTGTCGATGGTACGGCCGGGAGAGTCGATATGCTTTTCGCGTTGCTTCTTTTCAACTCGCTCTATCTTGTCGTCGAGCGTCGCAACCGCGACGTTCACGGTCTGCTGAAGGACAAAGCGATAAGAGCCCGCTGCAAGCGGCGCTTTGTAGTTATCGTAAAAGACCATCAGATCGGGGGCGGGGCTAGCCATCTCTCCTCCTTGCGCACTTCGCTCGGTCGTCATCAGGCAGATATCGCAACGGTGCCTGACAGCGGCTTAGCCGAGAGTTCGCGAAATCGGATTTCAGTTTGCGGTTTCCCGGGTAAGTTGAAGCCCAGTGCAGCGAGCGATTCGATGACCTGCCTTTGTTGCGCTGACTTTTCGGCCATGGCAGTTTGGACATCCCCAGACTTGAAGTTGCTCCTCGGGACCCCCTGAGCCGCGGTGGTCTTCGTTACCGTCTTTTTCTTGAGCGAATGCCATTGCATTTCTTTCAACGCCGCTTGCGCGCCTCGGGTGCCCGCCGGTGGCTTGAGCCGCTTGAGCCCGGTTATGCAATTCGGGATAAGCTTCGCGCTTGGCTCGGGCGAGTCGCTCGATTCTGTCGTGGCGTCCCACAGTGCGGCGGGCAGCGAGCCATTCTCTTCTTCAATGGTCCAGGACGAAATATCTACAGGTTGAGCATCGGCGTCATCGCGCACGATGGTCACATTGAGCACCGAGGTCAACCCTTTACCCATGGGGCGGACTCCAAGCTTGTCCGCGAACTCCTTTGTGTGAAGTCCTTCGTCCTTGAGCACAAGCGGTTTTGCGACGAGCATTGAATTGCCGCTCAAACTTCGCTCTTGAACGCCCTCCGGCGGACTGTTGGTCTTCACGCAGCCGACCTTTAGCGTTGTAACCGGCACGTCGACAGCAGCCGCGAGTTCCAGCTCATCGGCGCGCACCCTCCAGACACCATCATCGCGTGTGGGTTCTGCCGCGTCCGCAGCAGCGCGTCGAGCCGCGGAGAGGTTGTTGAAATTGTTCCGACCTGAAGGCAGGTTCGGTTTGATTATTGGAATTGCCTGGACGGGTTGATTCTTTGCTTCGCGAACCGTCTCCGTTGCTGCTTTACCGGGCGAAGGCGACGGGCCTGAGGGGGGCTGGCGATTCTTGTCAGCTTCGCTCGGACTGAGAAAACTGGCGGCGAACTGCGCCCAGGACTCTACCAGTTTGGGCTCGGCTTCCTCGCGCTTTTTGCCGAATGGGATGGGGAAAGAAATCACCGTTAAATCGACGAGCGCGATTCCGCCGACCGGCGGTCCCCACATCTTTACGGTCGCCGCGATCGTGACCTTGATCGTGAAGAGGAAGAATTCCGCTTCAACCCGCAGCGAGATTCCGATGTCCAATTCAAAGTGGAGCGGACTCCATGCGATGATCACATCCAGGTATGCGGTGAACCACGCCGAAATCCGTCCCGAATGAAAGATCGCTTCCAGGCGTGCTCCAAGCATGACGCACGAAGGCGTAACTGCGAGATAGACTCCACCCTTTATGCACAAATGTTCGTTTACTTTCCAATTCAATCCGAGCCGGGGGACCGTCGGATAATGCTCAGGTTTGCGAAACCGGGGATGATAACCGCCGACGGTGATCACGAAATCGTCCTTGTGCTTCCCGGCAAACCAGACGAAAAGCGCGAACCCGCCGGTCAGCTTGCAATCGGTGGTGAGAATCCACGAGTTGCTGGTGAGCAGCGCCTGCAGCTTGAAACAGCCCTCTTTCGGATTGACCGACATCAAGATTTGCATCTCGATGTAGCAGATCGCCTTCATGCTCAAGTCTCGAGGCTGGCGGAATCGCGCAAGCCCAAGCAGAGCTAATTCAAAGTTCTCACCGAATTGCACTATCAGCAGGGCGAAACAATCCAGGGTCGATGCGATATTGAAACGCACGCCGGCGCAAATAGCGTACTGACCGCGCTCAGCTTTAAGCACATCTGCCATGTCCTCGAGCATCGAAACCGGATCTTCTACCGGTTCCCCCAACTGACTCTGCAGCGCCTTCCCAAGCTCAACGGGTTGGTAGCCGGCCTTGCCCATCACCAATTTGACCAGCGGGAACTCAGCCACCTCTTCGACAGCCGGCACCACTATGCGCCGGTTGAGTCCAAAGCCGAGAGCGATGGCCGTGAATTCGACGGGTCCTATCCTGAACAAGCCCGTGCTCGCGCTTAGCACGCCGTAAATAAAAAGAGTCGGGTCCGGAGATACGAGAGTTAACTTGCCGGCGTCCTCGACGATGGTAAAACTCTTTTTGTCCTTCGTACGTAGAAACCAGGAAGAAAAACTATAGGCTTGGGTGATGTGCGCCGGATCATCAGGGGTGATCGAATGTGCGGTGAGTTCTTTCCGCAACTCCTCGTGTACATTGCCGGCTCTCAAATACTTGACGATGTCATCCTTGGATTCCATGCTGAAGACGGCAAGATTGCCGTAGAACCCCATCGCGGCGATCGAAATCTTGGGCAGTTCAATCGTTACGCAGCCGGCATATTCGAGACCGCTCTTTAAGAAGCTGCCTGAGATAATGACCGGGCCGATTTTCAGCGAGACATCCAGACCGTCGAGACTTAGCTGAAACCACTTGGGATTTGTTAATGGGATAGAGATCTTCGCGCCGATAAAGCCCAGCTCGAAGGAGGCAAAACGTAACCCGCCGGTCAATCCTATTGTTAGTTGCGCGCGATCGCTCAAGCCCTCAATTAGATCGAAATTCTCGACACCCTTCAGCCCGATGCCGATATGCTTTAGATAGATACACCGGGCACGTCGTTCAATTGGGATCCAGACCATCTTGCCCCGCACGCCCTCTTCGTCATACAGCTGAATATCGAGAGTGCCTTTGCTCTCATCGAAAAGCGGCGAGAGGTACCCGACCGAGATTGAAAACTTATCCTTCTTCTCAGCGGTCAACCTTGTTTTGGGCGTTTTGTCGTCCGGCTCGGGAATAACAGACCAGCCACCGGAAAGCAGGTCCTCGAGACCTTCAACCATCTCGTCGCCGGACTCGTCCTCCTTATCCCCTACTTTTTGTTTTTCTTTGGGACCAAAGGAGAGTCGCAAGTCCTTGAGTTTAACGCCGATGCCAAAAGCGATTCGATCGGCGGACAACAGTAGCGCGATCCGGTACTCAATCGCCCCGAGACCGAAGTACGCCAGTGGTCCCCTCTCCGCGGTGAGAAACTTAAGGCCGTCCTTTGTTAATCCTTTGATGTCCAGACCGACGCTTAACAGGTCACCGCATAACGCGAGCGAGTAAGTCGCTTGCTTGCCGTCTTCTTGAACTCGCTGAAAAGGCAAGATCCGGATGCCTGGAATCGGGATCCGTCGCTTCCAAACGGATTTCTTTGTCGGATTAGCGGGCGGCAACAGACGGCGAAACCAATTGTCCTCGAGAGTCTCGCCGTCAAACCACTTCCCGAGTTGAAGGTTAAGCGCGACCTCGCCTTTCTTCTTCGGCTCTTCACTGGCGGGAGCCTTACTGTTTTCACTTTTCTTCTCTTCGTTTTTATCATCATGATCGGAAATAAGTGGGCTCTCATCCCCATCGACATGGTCTTCGTCCATGATGATCGTGTCAGTATCGGAGTCGTCCTCATCATCGTCGATGACGATCGGGCGAGTTTTGAAGTCGCCGTCCGGCTTTGCATTAATCGGGTCAGTTTTTGAACCACCGAATGTCTTTAAACGGATGTCGTAGCCAATACCCGCAAGGCCGAAATAAGTCTTATTCGGATCTGTATATGACGCCTGGGAGGCGAGCGCGAACGCCATTCGCGTCCCCTTATCCTTCTTTACGTCGACCCCCTTCAGATAAAGCGGGAACCCGTCGAGCTCATCAAGCAAACGATTGATGACGGACCAGACCGTCACTCCCGACAGGTCTTTATAGCTATACTTTTCTTTTCCGCCGACACCAGGCTTGGCGTTGAGTAACCCAAGAGATTCAAGCAGACCGCCAAGTTTACGTTGACTCGAATTCGGCGAGAGCTTGTCGGGTTTAGGACTTCCGGACGGCACCTGCCACTTGTTGAGTCCTTTGAGCAGACCAAAGGCCTCTTCGAGATCGTGTTTGACATCTTCAGGAACCTTCCCGATTTCTTCCCGCTTCTTCTTGTTGAGGTAGATGTCCTTGATGCTGGCGCCGTCGGAAAGTTTGTCAACAAGTATGGGTCCAATGGGGGCATTCAGCAGGATGCCGGCTTCGTCGGTGCTGCAGAATTCCTCGACGAAAGCTTTCCAATCACCTAACTTTTCCCAGGCTGGTTCGGTCTCGCCGAGCCTCACCATCTTCCGCTTTTGCGCTTGAATAACAGGCGGGTCAAAGGTGGTTACGAGTGCAAAGTCGTCGAGAGAGGACCCAGTGGGCTTTTGCGCGGTGAATGGGATTCGAAAGTTGAAGCGAACGGCGGACAGCTCAGTGCTTGACGAATCCTTACCTATTGAACTGCGGTTGGCCCGACTGATGGCGATGCCGGCGCAGATCGATCGCGCGTCGCGAAAAGGGTCGTCTTTGGGCGCCCCTTCATAGGGCGCGACATAAAAGGGCACGAAAAACTCGACATCGGCCTGCAACGCGAGCTCGTCGGCGCCTTTGGTCCAAACTCGGGTCCTTCGCCTCATCCCCGCGCCAAAGACAATTAAGTCGTGGTTATTGCTTTTTCGTTTGGAGATGCCCAACGAGAGGGTGGTTAAGAAACTGCGTTGCTCATTGCCGGAAGAGACGAGTTGTTTAATGGCTTGGGAGGCATTTGGCATGTCCGGCTTGAACTCTTTAGCCAGCACATCCAATGAAGACACCATGGGTTCAGAAATCGCGACGAAGTCTTGATTGTCGCCCGTTACCTTCGCAATAAGGTTGCCAATTAGCCAGTCACGATAACGCACAGCCTCCCAGGCCTTCCTGGGACTGACTATCCAATCCCACTTCCACTTTGATTCCCGCAGTTTTCCATCCTTCAGGTAGTATTCCTCCGGCGAAATCCGAGTTGACGGCGGGACCTGTTCGGAACGTTTGCGTGGTTCAAGCTCGCGTAGGCCGACGCTCAGCAGAAAGAGATCTTTGTAACTATGGGATTCTTCTGGCATGAGTGGACCTCGTTTACGTGTGAAACGCCTTTTGTCGCGCTGCCGGCGTTCTTCGGTCGCGAACCGGTGAAACCTACGATAACGACTTTGAATTGATCAAAGGCCTGCGACGCGGTACGGTAACATTTAGCCCATTCGAGGCGCGGATCGTATCACTCTCACTTTCGAGTTTCAATAGGGTCAGCCACAAAAACAGGCGGCTGTGCAGGCGGGGATCCACGGGCATCCTGACTGATTGTTTCGATACCGCCCAAATGCTCCGTGGTCTTCGGGTGCTCCTGACTCCTTTAGCGATCGATCGGCGTCGTATTGCGTTGATCAAGCGTGACAGAGTTGGCTCCGGGTTTTAGATCGACTCGCAAATTCCAGACGAGGTGAAGCCCGTTGTATGACGTTTGGCCGACCAGGTAATAGGTTCCACTCCGTGCGTTCGGAAAAGTGAATCTTCCAGATCCATCCAACTGCGCCGAAGCGACGAGATGTGGTCGCACCAGTTCGATCCCTTGCTGACACAAAGGATGTCGAGTCTCACAAGCACGCGCCCACGCCGTGAGCGCCCTGGTCGATGATCCGGGCGGGGTCAAGCCCGCTGTGGCCAGGATGTTTTCGAAACTGTCTCGGATGACCAGAATCGACTTGCCCGCGAGTGGATCGGCGACACCCGGTTGAGCCCCAAATCCCGACTGGATCGAAAGCGAAGCAGGAGCGGCTGCTGGAGTCACGTTTCCGGTGTTTGGCGCCGCCGGCGCCGGGGCAGCCGCGGGCGTTGAAGCTGCTGGACCCGTAGACGTCGACGCAACTGTGTTAGCGGTTATAGCGCCGCCGGCTAAAAGACTTCCGACTGAGCAACTGCCAGGTTTTGGCGCGAAAACAAACGGGTTATTGGGATCATCGGTCGTGCCCGTCATTACCCTCCCGTTGACTCGAGCAGTTCCGTCTCCAAAGAGCGATCCGTCGGGCTTCAACTGAAGCGTCAAGGGATTCGCGCTGTCTTGAATCTTGAGCAGCACCTGATTGCCGATTTTTTGGACCGAGTACTCGCGTGCTCGTTCTGCGTCGCCGCAAGCGACAGTGGCTGATTCAGGATGGAACGTTATGCTAAAACCGCTAGCGCCTGCATACCTGCCGCTCATCCGCAGACCAGGCGGTGGCGCGTTATCTATATTGAGCATCTCTTTGGCAGCAGCTTGTGTAGAACCGCCCTTCATCAGCACGGCTGCGCCACTAAAGATCGTTGTGATTAATCCAAAAGGGCTTTCGATATCCGGCGGCAGCGGGGTGGGTCCGATCGGAGTTAAAACCCCAAGATTGCAATCTGCGGTCTTGGTCACGTAATTAGTGACCGTCCGCGTGCCTGTTGGACCATAGACCCACTCCGTTGTGTCTTCTTTCACCGTATAGACCTGACCATTTCTTTGAGCGTTAGGGTAGTAGCGCTCTTCACCGGGCGCGAGCTCTCGTTGCCGCGTAGTTTTCTGTGTAGTCGTCCCCGTAGTTTCTTCGGTGCTTGTTCCGGCCGGAACTTGGCCTGTCACTCTGATGGATCCGGCTCCAGACAACTTCCCATCCTGGGCCAAAGAGAAAGCGACGGGTTTGGGTCCATCTTGAATCTTCACCAGAGCTTGAGTGTCAGTCAGCTCCACAGTGTAAGGTCTTGGTGAGGGTACTCCGCGGCAAACCATCGTTACCTTGTCAGGTTGGAAAATCAGTCGAAATCCTGAGGCACCTGAGTAGTCCCCGGTCATTCGCGGGCCAGGAGCCGATGTCGGTTTCAAGCTAATCCCTGTCAACTGGTCCATCCCGTTGCCCAACACCTCTGAAAAGCAAACTCGTTGGCTCCTACCTGAAGCAACGCATCGCCTCAGTTCCTCCTGACTGCCGGGTTTCACTTGTTGCGTCTGTTGTGGGCCCGCTTGCGTTTGTTGCGGCGCAGCAGAATCGTTTCGAGAAGACTGTGCTCGAGCCGCGCGACGCGCGTTGTCGGCTTGAATGATCTTGTCGAATTCCGCCTTAAGCCCAAGCGAGAGAAAAGTCTTGAAGGTTTGAATTCCCTCGACGCCAAAACGCGGGTCCCAGCGGCCGTAACGATAGGGCGTCTGTTGACTAAGCTTACTCGGGCCTGGAAAAGATTTATCGGCCGCTTGCCCGACATTGAATTGGGCCTGGTCGTACGCCCCGATGATACGTCCCTCGTCTGGAGTAAACCCTCTGAATTCGCGAGAACCGGACAGGGTCTTGATGATTTCAATTAGTTGGTAGAACGCGCCCATCTGTCGCAGAGCAGTCTCCCGCGGATCAGCGACCTGCATCGCGCTCATAACACGATCCACCGAAGGCATCTCGCTCAAATAAGGCGGGTTGAGCGCCTGAGTCCCAATCACACTAGCGACTACGGAATCCGCGAGAACGAATGACAAGATGCTGACTGTGAGGAGGCTAATCGTTCGTTTCATCTTCTTACTCCTTCAACTCTCGCTATCGCGAGCCGGTACAGTTAGTCGTGCCGGAAACAAGAGCGGCGACTATACAATGCACTTCTAAACGCGTGCAAGCTTGGTTGTATATAGTACCGTGGCGGTTGCCCGCTACCAGATACCGGCTATCAAATCGGTTAGATCAATAAGTTTTTGCAATTCTCTTCTCTCGCCTCGTTCTCAGATCAGACCCGTGTACCCGTAACCAATCCATTCAGTCCTGGAATCTTCCGTCGTGGGATCCAGAAGGAGATCACGTCATGAGATCTGTGGTTCTCTTCGCTTCGCTGTCTATTCTCGGGTGCGCTGCGATCCTGGCTCAGAATACCGGACGCAACAACGGTCAAAACAAGGGCAAACGAGTTAGCCCTCCCCAACCTTCGATCGCAGAGAAGGCCTCCGGCGTCGTAAACCCGGCGACTGCCGTCGCCGTTGAAAAAGGCGCGAGATGGCTCGCCTCGGTACAAGGGTCCGACGGCGGATGGGGACAGGATGGGGGCGAAGCTTCGAATGTCCGCCAGGGGGTTTCTCTTGAATCTAAGGGAAATGACGTCGCCAATACCGCACTGGCTGCACTCGCGCTTTTGCGGGCTGGCGACAAGTACCGGCCCAATGTCGAACGCGCAGTAGATTTCATTATGCAGAGAGTCGAAAGCAGTCCGGCAACAGGCCTGGCGATTACCAACGTCGCTCAGACACAGGTCCAGAGAAAGCTTGGGCCGTTTATCGACACCTTCGTTGCAACTATGCTGCTCGCCAAAGTCGACGGGACATTCAACAAAGCCACCAACGCGAGAGTTCGCAGCGGTTTGGAAAAGTGCGTCGCAAAGATTGAGAAAAACCAAACAAAAGACGGAAGTTGGAATGTTGGCGGGGGCTGGGCGCCTTTGCTCGGAACCTCGCTTGCCTCGCGCAGTCTGGACGAAGCGCAGAAGAAAGGGGTAGCGGTAAACGGAGCGGTGTTGGCGCGCGCAGACGCCTACACCTTAGAGAACCAAAAGGGATTGTCCGCTGGTCGAGGCGTCGGACCCGTTACCAGCGGTGGAGTCGGAGCCGCTGATGGCATCGCAAGTGCCTCCGAGTCGGTCGTCGTCGTATCATCGGCGGCCGGAGTTGCGTTGTATCAAGACGCACAGGCGCTCGAGCAGCTCACTCGCACACCCGAGAGCCGGGAAAAGAACTCCAAGCAAATCGCGGCAATCAATCGCAAGCTTGAGGATTCGAAATTTGTCGAAGGATATGGTTCGATAGGCGGAGAGGAGTTCTTCTCTTATCTGAACATCAGCGACGGCTTGAAACGCTCGGGCGGCAAGGAATGGAAAGCCTGGTACTCGAAGATTACCGAGAAGATTCTCAAGCTCCAGAATGACGACGGCACGTGGGCCGGTCATCACTGCATCACCGGACGGTGCGCGGTGACAAGCGCCGCCATACTAAATCTGACTTCTGACAGTGGCAATTAACCGGCGTACATTTTTGCTGAACGCACTGGCCGCAACGGGGATGTGTTGCGGAGCAATGGCGCCGGGATGCTCGCGCCAACGCGGGCGTACTCCGCTTACCAAAGCTGCGCAGTACCTCTGGTCGCAACAGTCCGATGACGGAGGCTTCCACAGCAGCGCCTACGGGCTGCTTCGTTCTGGACAATCGCTGACCCCGTTTGTTCTCGTGGCTTTACTTGGCTTGCGTGAAGGCGAGTCGAATGCGCCACGCGGCGCAGTCGGTCGAGCGCTCGAATTCATAAAGTCACGCACAAATGCGGACGGCATTCTGGGTGTAATGGAAGACACCGCGGACTATCCGAATTACGCCACCGCTCTCGCTGTGTGCGCGCTTATCAAGGCGCAGCGTCCTGGCTACGAGAAGCTAATCGAATCGATGGTTGACCAGCTTCGCTCGCAGCAGTTCAGCGAGGCCAATGGCTGGACGCGGCAGGATGCACCTTATGGCGGATGGGGGATGGGTGGAGCGATTCATCGCCCACCGGAAGCCGGACACGTTGATCTGTCGATGACGCGGCACGTGCTGGAGGCTTTGCAGATGTCAGGCATCGTGTCTACGGATCCGGTCATCGCGAGGGCGCTGACTTATCTGCAGCGCTCTCAGAATCGTGACGGCGGATTCTTTTTCTCTCCGGTCAATCCCGAAATCAACAAAGCGGGCGAAAGCGGCAGCGATTTTGTCAGCTATGGCACCGCAACCGCGGACGGCGTTCTGGCGTTGCGTGCTGCGGCGATTCCGGACGAGGACCCGCGAATAACAGCCGGGATCAGCTGGCTCAAGGATCACCATCGGGCAGACCACGCGCCGGGCTTCGATGACGCCAACGGCCAGCCCTGGGGATCGGGTCTCCGATTCTATTACGCGCAAGCGATTTCAAGGGTCCTGCCGAGTTTACCGATCGAGCTTCCTCCTCAGTCTGAAGACGGCAGCTTTCGCAATCCGGTTAGTCTTGTGAAAGAGGATGAACCATTGATTGCTACGACCTTCGCGCTCTATGCGCTGGCTCGCCAGTAACGTATACAGAAATGCGCTCTACACGATTGTCCTTTAGTTCCCGCCCACATCGATGATTCCGCTCGGGGAGAAAACCGATTCGCAAGCCTCGCGCGTAGTACTGAGTGCTAACGCTTGATGATCCTGTGTAAACATCGAAGCCGCATGTATTGCCGGCTTCGTCAAATTCCACGCGGCGCTTCCCGTAGGTCCTGCGCCTAAGACCGGACGCATTAGGAGCATCGAAGCGGCTTTGTACATTCAGGCCGACTGGGGTTTTGTGTGCCCGGAGCGGTCAGTTTATGCGATGCGGAGTTCTTATGATCGGTTGGGATCCAGCTTACAAAGTTTCAATCAACGTCCGCAGCAACGCTGCTGCAGCGCATATCACAAAAGGAAATAGTTCGCGTCGGCAGGTTCTGATTCTTGGTGCGGCCTTGCTGGTTATAAGCGGCGGTGGGTGTCGGGCGGTTGATACAAGGTTCAAGTCTGTTGATTCCTGCGCCCTCGCCCTTGCTCCGCACTCGGGTGCCGATGCTATCGATCGAGAAATAATTCGCCTCCAACAGGCCGCTCATACTGCGGGTGACCAGACTCGAATGCTGGAGCAGCTTGGCTGGGCGTACATCCAGAAGTCGCGGATCAGCTTCGACCAGAGCTTCTACAAGCTCGCCGAGCAATGCGCGATCTGTATTGAGTCGCAGCTTAGCGATAGCGCCGAAGCTTTGCTGCTTCGGGGACACGTGGTCTACAGCCTTCATCGATTTAGAGAAGCCGAAGCGATTGCCCGCCGCCTCTCTGAAACTCGGGCCGCTCCGTTCGACTTTGGTTTGCTTGGGGACGCGTTGATGGAACAGGGCCGCTTGAACGAGGCAGTTGGTGCTTATCAGAAGATGCTCGATCTAAAGCCTGGTCCGCAAGCGTACATTCGCGTCGCTCACATTCGATGGTTGAAGGGCGACCTCGAAGGCGCCCTCGAAATGATTCGCAAGGCGACCGCTTCGATGGGCCCTCGTGACGCTGAATCGCTAGCCTGGGCTTACGCAAGGATGGCGCTCTATGAGTTACAAAACGGCTCCGCGAAAAACGCTGAAGGCGCGTGCCAGGCTGCGCTTCAGATGCAGGCCAATTATGCGCCGGCCTTATCGGCGCGAAGCCGAGCGCTGCTGGCGCAGAACCGAAATGAAGAATCGGTGCGGCTTATGAAGCTAGCTGCGAGCATCAACCCGACACTTGAGAATAAGTGGCTCCTCGCAGAAGCGCTGCGCGCCTCGGGACGAAACGACGAGGCGCGAGATGTCGAAGACGCGCTGATTCAAACCGGCGCGGCAGAGGATCCGCGCACCCTATCGCTATTCCTCGCGACTCGGCGCGAGCAGCCCGAGACTGCACTAAAGCTAGTCACGCAGGAAGTGAAGTCTCGCGATGATGTGTTCACTCTCGACGCACTCGCGTGGGCGCTCGCTTCTGTGGGGAGGGTTGGTGAAGCTTACGAGGCGATGCAACGAGCGGTCGCCGAGGGAACAAAAGATGCGCGCTTGTTTTATCACGCCGGGAGCATTGCGGCGATGAACGGCAAGAAGCTGGAAGCGCGGGCGATGCTAAACAGAGCTGCTGCGATAAAACAAATGCTGCTCCCCACCGAGCGAGAGGGTTTATCAAAGGCTCTTGCGCAGTTATGAACCCGGGGCGCGGCGCTGCGATGCGGGCCTTCAGGACCTGAACCGCATCGGCTTTCACAAAATGCCGCGTTCAACTGTCAACAATCGTTGGTCACGGTTTCGACCTGATCACCAACAAGATAAATCTACAAAGGGATCAAGTAACTATGAACAAAATGATGCAAGTTCTGCGACGGAGTATAGCGCTGACGCTGATCGCCTTAACGCCAGGCTCGGTGTTAGCTTCGAGTCACATGGACGCGCCGTTGATCACACTCGATTCATCGGCCAACACAACCGATGTCTATGCGTTTGTTCAAAGCTTCAACGGAGTCAAAATGCTGATAACTGCTCTGGGCGTCTATCCGTTTGAAGAACCGGGCATTGGTCCTAACAAGTACAACTTCGATGATGATGTTGTGTATGAGATCCACGTTGCAACTGGTGCCGATGTTGCCGCGGGCCGCGCAACATTTAGCTATCAATTTCAATTCGAGACCAACTACAAAAACAAGAACACTATTCTCCAGTCCTACCTGGGTGTCGTGCAGAACGTGAATGACGCAGCTCAGAACCTGACTCAAACCTACACCGTGACCAAGGTCGATCGCCGTGGCCGAGATACAATGCTCGGGACCGGGATCGTGCCGCCCAACAATCAGGGCAACGCTACGCCCTTCTACAACCAGGGTGACAACGGCGAGAATCGGGCCAAGGATGGCGTCGCGACTCCCGCGCAACTCGATAAGTATACTGCGCAAACGATCGCACAACTGAGTGGGGGATACATCTCATTCGCCGGCCAACGAGACGATGGCTTCTATGCCGATATTCAATCGGTTTTCGACTTGCTCAAACTTCGGAACCCGGGCAAAGACTCGCAAGGAGGATTTAACCTGCATCTTCTGGCCCTCGCTATTCCTGTCAGCGACATTGGAGGCGATATGCAGGTTGTCGGGGTTTATGCGACAACCAGCCGGCGTCGTACCAAGGTGCTCAGGGATGTCGTTCCTGACAAAACAAAAGGTGAGTTGGTCCAGGTCGCTCGTCAGGGGAACCCGCTGTTCAACGAGGCTCTTGTTGCGATTGCCGATAAGGATCTGTACAGCAGGACCTCGCCTGACCGGGATAGTGAGCTGTTCTCTAAGTACGCCTCGACCCCGGAGCTTGCAAAGTTGCTAAACCTGCTGGTCTTTCAGTCTCAGGTTGCTCCCGAGACAAACCGAACCGACCTCGTTGGGATTTTTATTCCCGACTTGATCAAGGTTGATCTGTCGACGGGACCCGCCCGGCTTGCCGGCGGAGGCGTGAGTAATCCGGACGATCCGGGTTTCTCGCGGCTTTCAATCTTTGGCGGCGACACTCTGATTAGCCTGATCCAGTCAGGGTTTGGAAACGGAGTGATCCCTGGCGGCTGGCCAAACGGCAGGCGTTTCGGGGATGACGTCCTCGATATCGCGGTAACCGCAGTCGCCAGCGATCTGCGCACTAGCCCGCCAACGATTCGAGGTCCTTTTGGTGACAACGTGGATCGTAACGATATGGTATTTAACAAGGTGTTTCCGTACGAATCCACGCCGCAGAATGGCCGCACTCACACTCACCCATAGATTAACCACACAAGACCGGGGTGCGTAATGTCACGCCCCCGGCAAACACAAACTCAATGGTGGTGATCAATCTTATCGGCGAACATCGCGGCATGATCATTCGTGCTTTCTGCGTTCTGCTCTGTCTTTCAAGCACCGCTTTCGCCCACGATCCCGGTCTGAGCGCGGTTGAGAT
>DASRIZ010000143.1:0-47344 GCA_035649735.1 Blastocatellia bacterium
GTTGGCGACCGTGTCGTTTGCCACAAACAGATCCATCAAACCGTCGTTGTTTATGTCGGTCGCCACGGCGCCAAATGATTTACCCAGAGACGCAGCAATTCCTGATTCCTTGCTGACGTCGGTGAACTTGCCGCCACCATCATTATGGAACAGGAAGCTGGGTCGGGGCTTGAACACCCGCGGCACGCAGTAGTACCGCCGCCCGGCGCGATTGTCGCCGCAAAAGATGGTCCCTTCAGCGCTGTACTGTACGAAACTCGAGACGAACAGGTCGAGTTTCCCATCATTGTCGTAATCAAACCATGTCGCGCATGTCGACCAGTTAGGCGCAGCGACCCCAGCTTTCTCGGTCACGTCGGCAAACGTCCCGTTTCCGTTGTTGCGGAACAAAACGTTGCGGCCGTAGTTGGTAACGTACAAATCCTGCCAACCGTCTCCATCGAAATCCGCGGCTGCGGCGCCCATCCCGAAATGGCCCATCTGCCCGCAAGCCACGCCAGCCTTCTCAGTAACATCCGTGAACGTCCCATCATGGTTATTGCGATACAGAGCGTTTCTGATCGGGGTCTTCGGCGAATAAAAGTCGGACGGGCCGCTATTGACCAGGTAGATATCCATCCAACCATCGTTGTCGAAATCAAAGAACAGCCCCCCGCCGCCGCAGGTCTCGGGTAAATGCCGGGCCTCCGAGCGACCATTGTCGTGGACCCAGGTGATTTTGCTCACGCTTGGCGGCACTTCTTCGAAGGTGATCGATGAATTAGGTTTGGCCGGTTCCTGTCCGAGCAAAAGACCCGGAGAAATCGCGACTGCTCCAATCAACAATAAAATTGCACAGAGAAATCTCATATGGGACTGGTTCTCCATTCTTGATTCGCCTGGCAACGGGCGTTCAGTTTGGATATGCCTCCTTGGGCTTGACTATTCGAATGTAGTGGTCGGTGAACTTGCGGTGCGCGGAAGGCGGGCCTATTTTGGGCATATGGCATGACGTGCAATCCTTAGTGCTCACCCGGCAACCGCGAATTAGTGATTGAGTTCCCTGATCGACCTTGCTCCAAGCCGAACTTTCCTTTGACGCGTGACACGAAAGACACTTCGAGTCATAGTAAGCGGCGTCCTGCTTGAGCGGAGTGTGTGGATCATGACAAGCAGTGCAGCTTACCCGGCGATCGTCTGAGTAACACTTGCTGTGGAAGATTCGGTAAGGCTGAAACCTGACGTTGTTGATCTCCATCCCCTGGAGCAAAGTGAACTCATTGTTCCCTCGATGACAAGAGCCGCAAAAGTCTTGCGACAGCTCGTCACCACTTAGGCTGCGAGGGTTGAAAACGAGCTTCGCACTGGGTGCACTCGCCTTGGCCGCCGCGGCATGTTGGCCTCCGGGTCCATGACAGGCCTCACACCTGATTCCGAGGGTGAGTTTGTCAAAATGAACCTTGCCCCCGCTGACCCCGCCGGTAGAATGACAACTGAAACACTCGGTTACTTCATTGTCAGACAGCTTTCTGCCAAGCGCTTCATCGAGTGAAGCTGGAACCGCGCGGCTGGCGCCGATCGTAAAGTCGAGTCCCCTGATCTCGTTGTAGAAGCTCACCATACTCTCATAGAGCACACCCTGGTACTGAAGAAGGTAGGTTTGACCGGCTTTGCCTTCACCAAACGCATAGAGAATCGGTAGCGAGATTGTGTCCTTGCCATCGGTGACGGAATAAATGCTCTGCTTTTCTTTGCGCGTTATCTCATAGTTGTAGTGACCGTTGCGAAAAGTCATTGCAGGATTTCCGGTTAGCACCTTGGAGTCAGCAATGCTTTCCATAGCTCTCGCCATTCCGGTCTTGGGATGAGAGGTCGTTTTCGTCGAGTGGCACTGGGCGCAAACACCGTCGCCAACCAGTTCAGCACCAACCGGAATCTTTCTTGGCCGCCAACGCTGAGCCGGACTCGTTTGCGACGAAACAATCGATGATGCCCACGACCCAACGCCGAATATCACAAGATACGCGACGATAACGGCGCAACTCAGGGTATTCCTACTAAAACAAAGATTTGCCATCTTAACTTTCATACCCTGTCGACGCGATACTCGATCCGAATGATCGACTTGATGTCACGGCTTTGGCTTAGGTGGGTTGTCATCCGTTTGCCCGGCGGCACGACGGACGCGTTTAGCCTCGAATTCATCTTGAAGCCGCTTGAACAGCTCGCGTTCGCGGGCGGCGTCTGCTTTCCGGCCTGCCCTGGTATATGCGCGCGCGAGCGCAAAGTGCATCTCCGGACTCGCGGGCGCAAGACGAGCACCTTCTTCGAGCTCCTTGATCGCTCGCTCCACCTGCCCAAGATCCAGCAGGATGCGGCCGAACACGTTCCGCGCAGGAAACATGTTGGGCGCCAGTTGCACGGCCTTTTCGGCGAATGGCAACGCGGTATCCAGTTCGTCACGCTTCATGTACTCAAACGCCAGCTGCACCATCGACGGTTGATGCGACGGTGAGATTTCCAACTCTCTGCGAAACTCCTTCAGCGCAGCGTCTGCATCCTGATTCAGCAGAAACACTCCATTAGCGTAGTGAACATTTGGTGCATTGGGGTAACGCTCCAGCAGCTCGGCGAACGCCACCCGTGCTTCATCCAATCGGCGGGCTGCCATGAAGTATCCAGCACGTCCTGCCAGATTTACTGCTTCACGCTTGTCAGCAGGAATTTCTCGTGCGAGGAAAGGCATTCTGAGCAGTGCCAACCCGAAGGCCTCCATAACTTTCGGGCTTTGATTACCTGTCAGCAAAAACTCGCTCAAAATATCGTAAGCTATTTCGAATTGCTCAAAGCGAATATAAAGCAGCGCCGTGTGATAGCGCACCACCGACTCGATCTCGCGATTATTGTCGAGCCCAAGCAACCGACCGCGCTGAAGCGATACGACCGCCCGTTCGTACTCCCGAGTTTGAAATTCGCACAGCCCCAGCATTCCCCACGCCCGGCCATTCTTCGCATCAAGCGCGACGAGATTTCGAAAGGCGTCGCGTGCTTCCGCGTAACGATCGCCCTCATAGAGTATTGTCGCGACATTCCACCAGCCCTCCGGCCACTCAGGGCGAATCTTCAGCGCCCTTCCATAGTGCTCGAGCGCTTCGCTCAGGCGGCCGGCGAGACGCGCTTCATCGCCACGCTTGACCGCCTCGTCAAATTCGGCGGTCGACTGCACTTTCGGCGCGGGCTTTGTTTGCCCGGTTCGCCCGCGACCCGTGGATTGGGCGCACACTACCGCTCCGCCCAGCAGCACTGCCACTGTCGCCAAAGTCCACAGCCGTATATTTCTTCCAAATAGAAACAATGGCGCCCTCTATCGATTTCGCGGTTTCCGGTCTTGCGGGTCTTTGGTTGGTTTAGGGGGATCGACCCGGACACCTTTATCCTGCGCCGCCCCGGGCTGTTTGGACTGCTGCTCGCGATTGAGCTTATCAACAATAGCTCGCTCACGGTCGCCGTCTGCTCGTCTGTTGACGCGATAATACACCGAAGCCAGAAGTACCCGCGCTTCGACAAAATCGGGATACTCTTTTACGACATCTTCGAGTAGAACCCTGGCCTCACCCACTTTTCCCGTCGTCGCGTAGAGTGCGCCAAGGTGGTAACGCGCATACGAATCGCGCGGTCGCAGTCGAATTGCACGTGATAGATAGCCAAACGCTTCATCAAGAGACTTATCCTGCTTAAGCAGTATCCCCATAAAGAGGTTCGCATCAAAGTCATTGGGATTATCGGACAACTCGCTTTTGAAAGCGTTCCTGGCTCTCTCGGAATCTCCCATTCGCATCAATGCACGCCCGTACCACGCGCGCACGGTTGGTAGTTTGGGATTCAATTCAATCGCTTTTTCGAGCTCCTTTATCGCATTCAATCCGTCATCGGCCAGCAACAGAATAGACCCTATTAACAGCCGGCCTTCTGCGGAGTCATCCCCTCGAAAGACCCGATCAATCAGCAACTGTCCTCGCGACATCTGGCCGTCGCCGATTAGAGCACTGCCCAGAACATAAGCAATCGTTCGATTGTTCGGATCTCTTTCTTCTAGGGGCGCCAACAACTCGATCACCTTCTTGTATTCGCCGAGTCTTACGAAGCAGTCCGCCAACAACAACACTGCACCGTTCCGGTATTCCGATCCCTCAGGCGTTGCGGCGACGAACCGAGTCAGCTCGGCCGCAGCCTCCGTAAAAAGAGCTGCCTTGTAATAAGCTAAGGCGAGATTACGACGAACTGTTTGATTACCACTATCAATCCCAAGCGCCAGTTTGTATTGTTCAATCGCATCTTCATACCGCCCCCGCCCTGAATAGGCAGCGCCTAGATTCGAACGCACGTCCACTCGACGCGGATCAAGCTTTAGAATCGCTTGATACTCGCGTATGGCTCCCTCGACATCTCCGGTCTCATGCAAACGCGTAGCGTTGGCGAAGGCGCGATCCACATCAATCGAGCGTGTCTGAGCCATTGCTTGTGAAAGGTTTGCGGGAACCAGCTCGAAGACAACAAGCCACAGCATTATCCCAAGCTTGAACGTCCATTGATGGTGGTTTGTCATCTATCGCTTCCGGATTTGTCTGAAATCTTCGCTGAGTATAGCGCAGGTTGTTCGGAGCGTCCAAGTGTAGGAGAGAGCGAGGTTTCGGGCATACCCGCCTCGTCAGAGGTGGTATGCCCGAAAACCGACTCGCACCAAAGACAAGTCGAGCTGGCGCTAGGTTTCAACGCTCCTTATACTGTTTGAATCATACCTTCGTAGGAGATTACACAATGAGAATCCATTCCGTTCTCGTAGTCCTTTTGACCCTCGCTTTTATTAATCCGATTAATAGTCAAACTACACCGCCGCAGCAAAATCGAGATGAACCGGTGGTGCGCATTCGAGCAAACGAGGTAGCTCTCGATATTGTGGTCAGAGACAAAAAGGGTCGTCCGGTGAGAGATCTGACGCCGAGCGATTTTGAGGTCTACGAAGACGGAGTTCGCCAGCAGATTGGGGGCTTTCGTTTTGTGCTTCGGGAGCCAACAACTGGCGACAATGCAACACCTGGCGCCGCCACCGGGAAAGGAGCCGGCTCGCGCGTCGCGCCGCCGCGGGATGTTGCTTCCCCGGGTGTGATAGCGTTGGTGTTCGATCGCCTTTCGCCAGAGGCCCGGGCCCTCGCACGAAAGGCCGGCTTGGCTTATGCGGAAGAAGGCATCACCGGAGGCGGTTTTACTGGCGTATTCGGAATCGATCAGGCCCTTCGTACTATTCAGTCCTACACAGACAATCCGGAGCTCCTCAGACAGGCAGTAGAGAAAGCGACATCTACTTCCACCTCCACCTTCGCGTCCAGCGCAGGGAAAGTCCGCGACTTATCCGACAGAAGCACAGCTCTCAGTCAACAAGCTTCCAATCAAGAGTCCGCAGCAGGTGCAGCAGGCGCCGCTCGTGATGGGGCCGGCGCGTCGGCTGCCGGTGCAGCGATCGGACAGGCCGCAACTCAACAGGCGCTTATCGAAATGGAAACCCGCATCCTCGAAAACTTCGAAGCCCTGGAACGAGATCAGCAAGGGTTTGCGACCATCAATAGCCTGCTTGCAGTGATCACCCCCATGCGGAATCTTCCCGGGCGGAAGACAATCATATTTTTCTCGGAGGGGCTGGCGCTCCCTCAATCGGTTCAGACAAAGTTTCCCGCGGTGATTAACGCGGCAAATCGCGCGAACGTAAGCATTTATGCGATCGATTCCGCTGGACTGCGAATCGAGAGCGCGGCTGCGCAGACAGCGAAAGAAATTGACTCTCTCGCCTCCCGGCGGATGCAACAAACGGCGCGGGGGAATGACAGCATTAATTCGACGCCTTATACGAAGGCTCTTGAGCGCAACGAGGACCTGCTGCGGCTCGATCCTCGAAGTGGCCTCGGGCAGCTCGCGGATGAGACCGGTGGGTTTCTTATATCCGATACAAACGATCTCAGGGCTGGACTGCGGCGCATCGACGATGATATGCGAGCTTATTATGTACTGACTTACATACCCAAGAACGAGGACTACAACGGCCAGTTCCGGCATATCGCGGTGAAGTTGAATCGGCCAAATCTTGATGCACAAACGCGCAAAGGCTATTATGCCGTTGAATCGGTCGGACAGTTACCGCTGCTTGACTACGAAGCTCCGGCGCTGGCGGCGTCGCGCAATGCGCGAATCAACGCCCAGCCTTCTTCTCTTCGCGGAGCCGCGCTGCACTTTCCTTATACGGACCGCCCTGGTCTCGCGGTGATTCTTGGGGAGTCGCCAATTTCCGCGTTTACACTTTCACCGGCGAGCGACAAAAAGACCTACAGCGCTGATTTCTCGATCGTTGCGTTAGTTAGGGATCAATCGAACCAAATCGTCCAGAAGGTCAGCCAGCATTACCCGCTGAGTGGACCAATCGAGAAGCTCCAAGCCGCACAGAAGGGGAATTTGCTCTTTTACCGCGAAGTGCAGCTCCCTCCCGGACGCTACACGGTAGAGCTCATCGCTTATGACGCACCTCTGCGCAAGGCCGACGTTCGCAAGATAAGTCTTGAGGTTCCGCTTATCAATCAAGAGAAACTGCGACTAAGCAGCGTGGTAGTGCTGAGTCGCGCGGAGCGGATAAGCGAAACCGAACAGAAAAAGGAACAGCCGTTTCACTTTGGGGAGTTGTTGGTTTACCCAAACCTCGGGGAGCCAATTCTCAAATCGGCAACCAGGCAGCTCGCCTATTTCCTTACGGCGTGGCCAGCCAAGGGCGGGGTGGAACCGCTGAAACTGGTAGCGGAAATTATTCAAAACAAACGCAGCATAGCGCAGACATCAGCTCAACTCCCGTCAGCGGACGATCAGGGAAGAATAAAATATGCCGGTGCTCTGCCACTCGAAGGCTTTCAGCCCGGAAGTTATGAGTTGAGAATAACGGTAACCGACAACCGCGAGGTTGCGAGACGTTCAACTCAATTCAGAATTGAACCTTAACCCCATCGCTCATTTGGCGGAAGGTTTCAGAGCATCGCCGACTCTCTTAGCAAGCTCCCTGGCTTCCTTCGCGTATTCGCCGCGGGGCGACTCTTCGAGATAGGCTTTGATCGCACGAGATGCTTCTTTGGGGTCTCCACGTTTCAAGTAAGCACGGGCCAAATGGTAGTGTGCCGCTACGCAGTCTGCTCCGCCCATCACCAAAGCCTTCGTCAGCTCTCGCTCCGCCGTTGGTAAGTCGCCCATTTCCAGCATCGCGAAGCCAAGCCATAGATGCGGCATCGGCCACGCGCTGTCGATAGCTATCGCAAGTTGTAACTGGGAAATCGCGCCCGAATAATCACGTCGCTCTATGCGGCCGAGGCCGAGGTTGAATGTTGCATACAGATTCTTCGGATCTCTCTCAAGCACCGAGCGAAAAGACGATTCCGCTTCATCAACCCGCTTCAGCTTGAGATACTGTGCTCCCAGGTCGTTGCGCGCCGCGAGGTACTCGGGATAGATCGCGAGTGCTTGTTCGAAATGCGCGGCAGCTTGCAAAAACTCGCCCTTGTTGACGCGCTTCAATGCCAGACCATATTCCCGCTTGGCTGTTGCCGGCACTGACTGCCGCAGCTCAGCGGCGGAGACTACCCTCCCACCCGGGCCGCGAAACTCATGACCTCGCTTCTCGCGCAACTGGAGGGTCAGTTCATACACGATGCCGCGACCTAACGCCACTTTTTCTACTACCGGTTCGAAGTTGGCGCCATCGACTTCGGCCTGCACATAATATATGCCCTCACTTAGATCGTGGAACCGAAACTCCCCGTGCTTATTGGTGAAGATCCTATAGAGGACGCTCACTGAGTTTTTAACAGTAATCTTGATATAACCCTCTGCAGCAAATCCCGAAGGAAGAGTCACTCGGCCTTCGATCACCGCATTATTTGTGTCTCCGTTCCTCCTCTCTGTTGTGATCGGGAACTCCTGTGCCCAGGGAGACCCAAAGATTGAGTACGACAAAGCTATTGCGAGCAGGGTATCTGGAATCCTGATGATCATAACGGTGTTCCTCCCTTGCAACGAGGATTCGTCATGTCTGACGTTAACGGTCTAAAGAAATCGGCGCGAGGGGGGGGTTCCCGCCCTCGCGCCAAATGTGTCTGAGCTGGTTTCGCGCCAGCCTAGAAGTAATACTTGAATGCAAACTCGACGATGCGGCGGCCGTGCTTGTTTGTGATTTTTCCGAAGTTATTCAGCGTATCGTCCGAGAACCTGAATCCTCCGGTCGGATCGCAGAAGTCCGTGCGAGTGCCACCGTTCCCATTCGGCGCAGATGCTACCCTACGGTTGCAGACCGTGCCAAGCGTAAGGTAGATATCGCTATTATTCGGGTTGGAGTAGCTTAACCTGGTCGGATAGGCCTGGTTGAAAATGTTGAAGAAACCAGCTCGGAACTGGAATTTCTGAGCCTCGCTGATCTGGAAGTTCTTGAAGAACGACACGTCGAAGTTGCTACGGCTGGGCGTCCGTATATAGAACGGTGGTTGAGTTGGTCCGGTGTCGCCGAACCCAGGAATCGCCAGAGCATTGATGTCGAGGATCTTATTGCCGAGCTTGGAACCATCCTGTAATGGGTTCCTCAGGTAGATCGGCGTGATCGGTCCCACGCTCTGACCCTCTCCAGCCGAATTAAACGCATCGGTGCCAAACCACGCCACGGCGTTGTTGGTTGTCGGCAGGTCGCCCGAGAACCTCAAACGAATCGGTGTGCCGCTTTGAAATGTCGTTATACCCGAGATCTGCCATCCGTCGAGGACGCCCCTCATCACGACATTATCAAGCATCCCTCGCGCAATTTTCGGAGCGCTGTAGTTGTACGACAGGTTGAAGACATGCGTCCGGTCAAACGGCAGGATGCCCCAACTCCTTCCGCGCGTATCAACCGGGTCTGCAAAGGCGGCGCCGTCGCTTTCATTGACAGCCACGGTCCCCAGCGATTTCCCAAAAGTGTATGTCGCAAAGTATTGAAGGTTCTTACCGGACTGATGACTCAAAGTGGCCTGCAGAGAATGATACGAAGAGGTTCCCGTGAATTGGTAGAACCGGACATTCTGGTAAGCGGAATACGGTCTTAACGACCTGTAGGACGCCGGGTCAAGTGCCGCCCGCTGTATTGGATTAGACAGGTTCAAGCCGTTTAGTGTGCCGCTGAGCAGCCTGCCGACTGGAATAATGTTCTGATCCATATTCTGCGGGAGGTGCCTGCCCTGAGTTCCGACATAGGCCACCGTAAAGAGGTTGCTCCCAGGCAGTTTCTTTTCAATGGTCAAGCTCATGTTAGCGATTCTCGGAAGATCGTTGGAGTTAGGATCACGCGATTGAACGGTGATCGCCGCAAGACTCGAGAACGGGTCGACGTTCTTCAAATCACTGAACTTGAGTCCCGTGGGTGCGGCCCAGGGGGTGTCAATCAAGGCGCTATACGTATGGGGCATCTGGCCACTGGAGTAGTAGTCGTAGTTACCCTGAACGCGGTTGTAGAACAAGCCGGCGCCGGCACGAACGACCAGATCGCCCTTACCGCCTACATCCCACGCAAAATTCAGACGCGGCATCCAGGCTACGGGCGGGTTGTCAACGACGCCCTTCGGAATCTCGCCTCGGGAAGCCAAACGGATACCGTTCGGCTTGGTGCGATCACCACCAAGGAAAACCCCCTGGCTCTTGTCATAGAACGCGGGGTCGAACAGGACACCCAGGCCTTTTCGTTCATAGTTATTTGGCAAGTAGGCAACGCGCATTCCGTATTCCAACGTGAAGTTCGGCCGAACCTTCCAACTGTCCTGTGCATAAAACTCGTAGTTGTAGTAACGGAAGTTGTCAATCGGACGATCCGTGGCCTGTTGGAACTCAATTGGACGACCGACGAATATATCGCCGAAATTGTTGCCGGTAGCGTTTGATTGACCCCACTGATTTACCACGATGTTCGTATCGCTGTTCGATTGCTGGCGTTTGTTTGCCTGCTCGATAAACGCACCGAACTTGAGGAAGTGGGAGTTGTAAACCTTTGTCAGGTTATCGGTAATCGCAAAGCTGTCGTTCCAGGCTAAGATCGGATAGCCATAAGCGGTGTGCAAATCGCCAGCTCCCCAGGTCAGGACACTTACCGGGATATAAGGATTGTTGTTCTTGAAAAAGCCTACCCTCTCAAGCCCTAAAGCGTCCCAGGACACTTTATCCTTATCTTCAAAGTCGTAGTTGAGTTTGAGCTTGCTGGCGCTGAACAGTACTTCATTGGTCATCGTCGTGCTGATGATGTTGGTCAGGTTAACGACGAATGACCGGCCTAGATTTTTGCTGCGGAGGTTTCCGGGAAGCTCATAACTCGATGAGTCCCACCACAGCCCTCGCGGGAATCCCTGCTCCTCGTACTCGCGGGCCAAGCGCACATACAGCTTGGTCTTGTCGCTGATGCTGTAGTCAACGCGGCCTACCACCTGATTTCTGTCGTTGGGACGGAGCACGCTATAGACGTAATTGAAGCGGCCGTTGGGATCGGAGAAGTTCGGTGCCGGATATAGGTTTAACAGAGCCCTGCCGAAGGGATCGCCACAGGGCGCGAGGTTGTTGTTCGGCGCCGGATTATTCCCGCCGACTCCCCCCACTGTACACCCAGCGGGAACGTTAACCCTGTTTCCTTGATTGAGATTGTTCGCTGGCGGGCGGTTGTTGAGCAGCTCGCTGAAGTCTCCCTGCCGCTGCTTAAGCGTGGGCACGACGTTTAACGCTGAACCCTCGTCCACTCGCTGATAGTAGTACTCGAAGCCGACAAAAAAGAAGAGCTTGTCCCGGTTCTTGTTGAAGTTTGTGCCGGGAAACATCACCGGACCGCCAATGTTGCCGCCGGGATAGTTGTACTTGCTCTCTGGACGCTTAATCCCGTTGATGCTGTTTGAGCGATCGTTGGCCTGAAACTTGTGATGCCTGAGGTAGTCGTAGATAGATCCGTGAAAACCGCTGCCGCCACTCTTGGTGGTCGCCGATATCTGGACGGCGCTTGTGCCATGCTCAGCGGCATAGTTGCTGGTCTGGACTTTGACCTCCTGCACCATGTCCGGGTTCGCCGTAATGATGCTCCCGTTGTTCGCGCCGATGTCCATCATTCGCGAGCCGTCAATCGTAATCAGGTTCTGCTCGCCTCGCATACCGTTCACATTATATTGGTTACTGGAGTTGGCGCCGGAGACGAAACCCACACTTTCCAGCTGGTCCTGATTGGGAGCAACTACGCCTGGCAGAATTCGAAGAAGCTCGATAGCACTGCGGCTGATGATCGACAGATTGTCGATCTGCTTGGCTGTTATGGTGTTCTCTTTTGCACCGGTCTCGGTCTGAATCTGATCCGCGGTCGCATTGACGGTAACAATCTCGCTTGTCTGTCCGACCTCCATTTCGACATCGAGCCCGCGCAGGTCGCTTGGACTTAAAACAATGTTCGTCTGGCTGTAGGTCTTAAATCCGCTCGCTTCGATCTTTACCGTGTACGTTGATGGGATCAAAGAACTGAAGACAAATATACCTTCGTCATTGGTCCGGCCTTTGCGCTCATCTTTTGACGATTCGTTTGTAAGCGTTATGTCAATTTTCGGGATCACTGCCCCTGTCGGGTCGGTCACCCTTCCTCTCAGCGTCGCGCTGCCCGTTGTCTGACCAAACGTCGTCACCGCTGCCGCACACACAACAGCGAGGCTCAAAAGCGGTCGCGATACGCGCATCACTCTTGGCCGAGCAAAGAGAGAATTTGCCAAGTCCTTGGTTGTGCGGAAGGATTTCTTCAACAGCGCTACCAGGGACATTGTCGCGGGGTCTTCTTGAATAGGTGCCCTCATAATCATCCTCCAAAGCCGAGCGGAAAAGGCTGACGCCAGAAAAGGCAAACAGGTCCGGAGGTTGAGCCTCCTTAAACCATTTAAGGATGAAGCCGCGGCAAAGACTAATCGGAGCGGGTGCAATCCGTCCTTAGACTAAGCGACGATCAACTCCCATCCTTCTTCCTTAGCACGCAAAAAACTTAATAAGATCGGATTACTTGGTGAAACGCTTTGTTGTAAGACCGTGCAAAAGTATCACTCCACCTACTTCTTGTCAAGGAATTTCTATAACCTAAGGCATAGATAGTTGAGCTGGACAACCAAAACTCATTCGAGATTGAGGAAAAGCCCCAAAACCTGTGGCCAAGACTCGTGTTCCCGATGGTTTCAAGCTGAAACCTTGGAGGCAAACTTACTCGCAAGGAAGAGGCTCAACGCGCCCATAAGCCGGGGATTAGCTCCGAGACTCGATGCAATAACCTTCGCCGACGGCAGACCACGGCAAATGCTATTCTCCTCGACTGCATTCCTGAGCCCTTCTCCAATCAGCGGCCAAACTCGTGCAATCTGACCGCCCACAATTACCGCTTCGGGACTCAGCCCTTTGATCAGATTTGAAATGCCGATGCCCAAATAATGCGCCGTTTCAGTCAGCGCGCTCTTTGCCAAACTGTCCCCACTCAAAGCGCGATCCATCATCTGTGCGAAGGTCACATCGGCAACCGAGTCCGCGCCACAAAGATCGGCATAACGACCAAGAGCAGCACGCTCAGAGGCGAATGCCTCCCAACATTCGCGACTGCCCGAAGCACATGCGATCGGTGCGTTATGTCCGATTATCATGTGCCCAAACTCGCCGGCCGCCCCTACTACTCCGTGATAGACCTGTCCATCAAACACTATCCCGGTCCCGAGTCCTTCTTCGACAAGGATCATTATGAAGTCGCGAACCTGGCGGATTTCAGGGCGGCCAAACCACAATTCGGCGAGCGCCATTGCGTTCGCATCATTGTCGACTCTCACCGGCAAGCCCGTAGCCACCCTCACCTCTTCAGCAATGGCCCAATCTCGCCACTTGAAACGCGGGACGAACAGCGCAATCCCCGTCTCCGAATCGACAAGACCAGGGATGCTTATACCGACACCCTCGATGCCAATCCCTTTCTTAATGAGCTTGCGAATACTCTCGATTATTTTCTCGAGGGTGACCTGCGAACTCGGATCGGTCGGAAATTCTTCCTGATCAAGTACACGACCGGCGAGATCGCTCGCCGCGACGATCGTGTTCTTGGTGCTTAAGTCCACCCCGATAGCTATAGCGTCCGCAGCGCGCAACTGCAGAAGGGTCGGCGGACGACCACCAGTAGACTCGCCTTCGAACTCCTCGATCAGGCCTTGAGCTTTCAACTCATCCACTATGATCGATATGGTTGAGCGCTGAAGGGCGGTTTCCTGCGCAATCTCCGCGCGGGATATCGGCGCACGCTCGCGCACATAGTTGAGCACTATTTGGCGATTGATGTTACGAATCGTGTCCGAGCGAGCGACACTAACTTTCTTGAGGTCTATCCGTCGCATGATTTTGTAAGACCTGCTTCAGCTCCCAAGCGGCAACAATACGACAAGAAGTGCAACTATGAAAGCCAAAACTGTACCACCGCCCCTGCAACTCATTCGTGCTTGAAAAAAAAAGGGGTATGACAGAGAATACGCGCCAATGGCAGAAACTGAACGCGCGGTTAAGTCAATCTCGATACTTCAATCAAGGACATAGCAGGACTATCATGAAAAAGACAGCCATCGCAGGGGCAGTAATAATGTGCGCATCGACCTTTTGTCCGGCCTTACAACAAAGCGATCGCGGGTCACAAGTAAACAGAGATCCCATAGTCACGGAGTTGCAGGACAGCGACGCTTTTTTCCAAACGGCGACCCGCGCACCTCGCCCCGCGCGCGATAACTCGCGTCGCGTCGAATCGCTTCTCCAGCGAATGACGCTTGAAGAGAAGGTCGGCCAGATGACTCAGCTTGAGATCGGAATGGTTACGACTGGCAAGGATCAGGGTATTCAGATTGACTCGGCCAAGTTGGAGAAAGCCGTTATCAAATACGGCGTCGGCTCAATCCTGAACGTTAAAGACCAGGCGCTCCCCATTGAGAAATGGCACGACATTATTCGCAAGATTCAAGAAGCCAGCCAGCGAAACCGTCTGAAGATTCCCGTGATCTATGGCATTGATTCGATCCACGGCGCGAACTACGTGCGCGGCTCGACGCTCTTTCCGCAGGAGATTGGGATGGCCGCCACCTGGAATCCGGCGTTGATGCAGCGAGTGGCGGAGATCACCGCAGTCGAAACTCGCGCCGCCGGAATTCCATGGACTTTTTCGCCAGTGCTCGATCTTGGGCGTCAACCGTTGTGGCCTCGGTTCTACGAAACTTTTGGAGAAGACCCGTATCTTGCGAAAGTCCTCGCTGCGGCATTCGTGCGCGGCATCGAAGGCGACGACATCTCATCTCCCAATCACATTGCCACATCGCTGAAGCATTACGTTGGGTATAGTTTTCCGCTCAATGGAAGAGATCGTACGACCTCCTGGATTCCGGAAAACTACCTCCGAGAGTATTTCCTTCCGACTTTCGCTGCGGGCGTAAAAGCAGGGGCGCGTACGGTAATGGTCAACTCCGCCGAGATCAACGGAATTCCCGGCCACATAAATCATCACATCCTGACGGACATCCTCCGCGGTGAACTCGGCTTTCAAGGTGTCGTCGTTTCAGATTGGGAGGATATCAAAAAGCTTGTGAGCCAATGGAAGGTCGCCGCTGACGAGAAAGAAGCGACGCGGCTGTCAGTCCTGGCGGGGATTGATATGAGCATGGTGCCGAGCGATTACACGTTTAGCGACCTGCTGATTCAACTGGTCAAGGAAGGCCGCGTGCCGATGTCCCGAATTGACGAGGCGGTGCGCCGCGTTTTGCGTCTCAAATTTGATCTTGGGCTCTTCGAGAATCCCACGCTAATGGCGCCAATGGCTTCCTTAGGGACAGCGGAGTCCAGGCAGGTCAGTCTGCAAGCCGCGCGAGAATCGTTGACGCTTCTCAAAAACGAAAAGAACCTGTTGCCTCTCACGAAAGATCGCAAGGTGCTTGTAACGGGTCCCACGGCAAACTCTCTGATTTCGCTTAACAATGGCTGGACATACGTATGGCAGGGCAATAACGCTGATCTCTATCCAAAGGACCGGCCGACCGTCCTGCAAGCGATTCAAGCAAAGGTTGGCAAGAACGTAACATATGTTCCCGGCACAACGCTCGATAAGGAACTAGACATTCCAGCGGCCGTTCGTGCGGCACGCGATGCGGATGTTGCTATTGTTTGCTTAGGCGAAGGTTCCTATTGCGAGACTCCCGGGAATATCACGGACCTGACGCTCGACGAAGCTCAGTTGAAACTTGCCGAAGCAATCGAAGCAACCGGCAAACCAGTAGTGCTGGTGCTCGTCGAAGGCCGCCCGCGAGTGATCAATCGCATTGTCGATCGCGCCGGGTCTATCTTGATGGCCTACAACCCAAGTAACGAGGGAGGCACGGCGATCGCCGACGTGCTGTTTGGGGATTACACGCCCTCGGGCAAGCTTCCTTTTACATACCCGCGCACGGCCAACGGTTTCATCAACTACGATCACAAACTGTTTGAGACGGAAGAGACCAGCTTCGGTAACACGGCTTTCAAACCCCAATTTGAGTTCGGGCACGGCTTGAGCTACACGACGTTCAGCTACAGCGATCTAAAACTCGCGCAGAAGACCATGCCGATGAATGGGCAATTGAATGTCAATGTGACAGTCACCAATACGGGGCAACGCTCGGGCAAGGAGACCGTGGTACTGTACGTCCGAGACGTGGTGGCGACGGTGGTGCCGCCTGGCAAGCGCGTCAAACGCTTCGCAAAAATTTATCTGGAACCGGCCCAGAGCCGCACGCTTACGTTCACGCTTGGACGGGACGATCTATCTTTCATTGGTAGCAACAACAAATCGATGGTCGAGCCGGGAGACTTTGAGGTAATCGTCGGCAACCTCAAGGACAAATTCACGTTGGGGCCCGGGGAACAAACGCAGCGAAGACGTGAGAGACTATCGCGAAGATGAATTCTGCTTTCGAAAGAACTGACTGATGCCAGAAGACGACTCAACGCGCCGACAATTCCTGGGACGTGTTGGCTCAGGAACGCTCGGCCTCGCGCTTTCACGCACCCATCCTGCTTGGGCTCACCGCAGCGAAAGAACTCAGGAATTGCTTGTCTATGTGGGCACCTACACCACGGGGAAGAGTGAAGGGATCTATCTTTTCCGTTTAAATCTCTCCTCCGGTGAGTTGACTCACGTCAACACAACCACGGGTGTTGTGAATCCGTCTTATCTGACTCTTGACCCGCAGCGGCGCTATTTATATGTGGTGAACGAGGTGACGGATTTTCGAGGCGAGACCGGCGGCGCACTCAGTGCCTTTGCAATCAATCGTAAGACCCACAACTTGCAACTCCTGAATCAGCAACCCTCACTTGGGGGCGCGCCCTGCTACGTGACCGTTGACGCCGCAGGCAGATTTGTTCTGGTTGCTAATTATCTTGGAGGAAACGTCTCGGTCTTTCCAATTCAACGCGATGGACGACTGGGTGGCGCTGTAGATATGGATCAGCATCAAGGCTCAAGCGTAAACCCGAATCGTCAGAATGGACCTCACGCTCATTCAATCGTCCTGGATCCAGCCAATCGTCACGCGTACTCATGCAACCTCGGAACAGACAAGATCATGATCTACCGTTTTGATTCAAAGAAAGGAACGCTGACTGCAAACCAACAGCCCTGGGTAGGTCTCAAGCCGGGCGCTGGACCGCGACATTTTTCGTTTCATCCGAGCGGAAGATTCGGATACGTCATCAATGAACTCGACGCGACGATAACGTCGTTTCATTGCAATCCCGCCACGGGAACGTTGAAGGAAACGCAAACTGTTCGGACGCTTCCCGAGGGGTTCTCGGGTACGAATACGACCGCCGATATTCATGTTTCTCCATCCGGCAAATTTCTGTATGGCTCAAATAGAGGCCATAACAGTATCGTCGTCTTCGAGATTGAGGATCGAACAGGCAAATTGAAACTAATCGAACACGTCGAAACCGGGGGGCGAACCCCGAGAAACTTCGCCCTTGATCCTACGGGAACGTTTTTGCTGGTTGCTAATCAAGACTCGGATACAATCGTTACCTTCAGTATTAATCCGTCGACGGGAAGACTAAAGCCCACCGGCAAAGTCGCTCAGGTGCCGTCGCCCGTCTGTTTGAAACTGTTTGCTTGAAGACTGGCTCCGACTTCTGCATAGCTTCAACCAGGTCGGAACACTACATTCATCAAAATATGCGTTCGCCGCTCACTACATAAAAGAGTGAAGTTCGAAAAAACACATAGGAGAAAGAGAATGCTCACATTATTTCAGAGGATGAGCCGGCGTCTCTCGACGCGACTCAGATTCTCATTCAGCGTTGCCGCTTTCACCGCAGCAGCATTGTGTTTGAGCTTCCCTGCCATCGCCGAGCGCAATAATCAGAACGAACAGCCTGCTTATCGAAATCCAAAACTACCCGTTGACCAGCGAGTCGCCGATCTTCTAAGTCGTATGACTCTTGAAGAGAAACTCGCCCAGACCGAGTCAATGTGGATCACCAATAATCTGAAATCGTTTATTGACGAAAAGGGTAACTTCTCGCCCGATGCAAAGGTGCAGGAGATCCTCAAGAACGGCATCGGACAGCTTGGTGGCCCGAGCAACGGATCATCCGAATCGGAAAAAGCCACCGCGCCTTACTACGGTAAGGGTCCGCGCGCCATGGCTCTGTTCACCAACACCATTCAGAAATATGTGATCGAGCACAACCGCCTGGGTATTCCAACAACCTTTCACGAGGAGGCGCTTCACGGTTTGGTTGCCCCCGGGGCGACCAGTTTTCCTCAAGCCATCGCACTTGCCGGCACATTCGATGTCGACCTGGCTAAGGAAGTGTTTACCGTCGCAGCTAGAGAGGGTCGCTCGCGCGGCGCCCATCAAGTTCTGGCCCCCGATCTCGATTTGGGGCGGGACGCGCGCTGGGGTCGAATCGAGGAAACGTACGGCGAAGACCCGTACCTGGTCTCGCGTATGGCTGTTGCCGCGGTCAAGGGATTTCAGGGCGCCGGCCCTAACATCGACAATCAACATGTGATTGCCACGCTCAAACATTTTGCTGCGCACGGCCAGCCGGAGAGCGGCACGAACATCGGGCCCGGTAACTTCTCGGAGAGAATCCTGCGCGAACAGTTCTTTTACCCGTTTCAGGTGGCCGTCACCGAAGCAGGCCCGATGAGCGTTATGCCGTCATATAACGAGATTGACGGGTCCCCATCTCATGCCAATCGCTGGCTGCTTCAAAAAGTCTTGCGCGAGGAGTGGGGGTTCAAAGGCTTTATTGTTTCGGATTACTTTGGGATCAATGAGTTGATCACCCGCCACAAAGTCGCGGCGAATCCAGCTGAAGCTGCGAGGCGCGCGCTTGAAGCTGGTGTCGACATGGAATTGCCGCACATCCAATGCAACGATTCCCTGCTCGCACAGATCAAAGACGGTCGGGTCTCGATCGCGACGCTCGACGGTGCTGTGTCGAGAATTCTTCAAGCTAAGTTCTTGCTTGGCTTGTTCGAGCATCCTTATGTTGATCCGGACGAGGCGGAACGGGTTAACGAGAATGCTGAGCACCGCGCATTGGCATTGAAGGCGGCGCGCGAAGCCATCATCCTGCTCAAGAACGATAACGCTCTAGTGCCTCTCGACCGAACAAAGCTTCGCTCGATCGCCGTCATTGGTCCGAATGCCGGGCGTTTGGAGCTTGGGGAGTACAGCGGCGGCCCGATACATAAAGTCAGCATCCTTGACGGGATTAAGCGAAAGGTCGGCGACAAGATCAAAGTCAATTATGCGGAAGGTTGTAAGATCACCGAAGGCGATCCGAAGACCGGGCAGCCAAGCTGGCATTATGACGACGTCAAGTTGAGCAACCCAGCCGAGAACGCAAAGAAGATTGCCGAAGCGGTAAACGTAGCGCGGGCCTCTGACGTAGCAGTGGTAGTCGTCGGCGACAACGTCGAATCTACCAGAGAAGGGTGGGCGGAAAACCACCTGGGTGACCGCGACAACCTTGACTTGCTCGGTCAGCAAAACGATCTCGTCAAAGCGATAGTCGAGACTGGCAAGCCGACAATTGTATTTCTGATCGGCGGCAGACCGCTCTCAATCAACTACGTAGTTGAAAAGGTGCCGGCTATATTTCAAGGCTGGTATCTCGGACAGGAGACTGGAACCGCAGTAGCCGATGTCCTGTTTGGGGATGTTAATCCGAGCGGAAAGTTGTCCGTCACCATCCCACGCAATGTCGGCCAGCTGCCTGTCTACTACTATCAAAAACCCTCAGCCAGACGCGGTTATCTTTTTTCTAACAAAGAACCACTCTTTGTTTTCGGTCACGGCCTCAGCTACACCACTTATAAGTACGGCACTCTTCGTTTGACGCCCGACAAGATCGGCCCGGCAGGACAAAGTACCGCGAACATCGATATCACCAATACGGGCCGACTGGCGGGCGATGAAATAGTACAGCTGTACATTCGTGATGAGGTAAGTTCTGTAACTCGCCCCATCAAGGAGCTCAAAGATTTTCGACGCATCCATCTCGAGGCGGGTCAAACCAAGACCGTTCAATTCGTAATCACGCCGGACAAGCTCTCGTTCCTCAATGAAGACATGCGTCGCGTAGTGGAGCCTGGGACGTTCACAGTGATGGTCGGCCCAAGCTCAGCTTCCGAGAAGCTTGTGACAACGAAACTTGAAGTCATCGGGAGATGATTTGACTTTTATCGACGTGAGCAACTGATATGACACGACATCGCAGTACTACCAATCGCAGACTGTTTCTCAAGGAGGCACTTGTCGGAGCAGTTGTGGGTCTCCCGATGATGAAAGCAGACTTGATGGTGTCTCTCGCGAAGAAGAGAAAGCTGTCGAGAATCGGTGTCCAGCTGTACACCGTGAGAAGAGAGCTGGAAAAGGATTTTGAAGGCACGCTTGAGAAAGTGGCGGCTTTGGGGTTCAGCGAAGTCGAATTCGCCGGTTATTTCAATCGAACGCCGCAGCAGGTCAAGTCCGTTCTCGCAAGGAACAATCTCTCCTCCCCGTCTGTTCACGTCCTGACTGCCGGGCTTCGGAGCAATTTGCAGCAGACGATTGATGCGGCAAAGACGATCGGGCATCAATACGTCGTGTGCGCTTACCTGCTTCCCGAAGAACGTAAGTCCCTCGATGACTACAAGAGGCTAATTGAACTGTTCAACGATGCCGGCGAGCGATTGAAGAAAGCAGGACTCCAATTCTGCTATCACAACCACGATTTCGAGTTCATGCCTATTGACGGCAAAATCCCATATGACTTGATTCTCGCCGGGACAGACCCGAAGACAGTGAAAATGGAGTTGGACCTCTATTGGATTGCAAAGGCGGAGAAGAATCCGCTGAAATATTTTTCAGCATACCCGGGACGATTTCCGCTCGTTCACGTCAAGGACATGGATGCCACGCCAAAACGCTTCTTTACCGAAGTCGGTCGCGGCACCATAGATTTCAAAGAGATTTTCGCCGCCTCTGAAAAAGCCGGGATCAAACACTACTTTGTAGAGCAGGACGAAACACCCGGCTCCCCGTTTGAGAGCATCAAGATGAGCATAGATTATTTGAAAAAGCTCGAGTTTTGATCACATCTATCAGTAATGATCCAGAATGAATTCTGGGCCACGCCGAACCGGAAAATCCAAGTTCTACCATTTCCCGTTGATAACGCTTGACGCGGCGTGGCGGCATCCATAACATTGCTGGCAGCCAAGAGGTTCTGTAACACGTTTCACTCGTACGCTAACTTTGTCCCTGGCAGTACCTGTTTAGAAGGGCAGTTATTAGGAGCCGAACCGTAGTGGGAAATTAGCTGCGCGATCGGAACGACTCGCGATCAAAATCTGCTTTGGCTCTTCTGTCTTCTAAACCAGATACTACCAACGTTTGATGGAGCGGTTCATCGTGCTCCGCTTCACGGCAGAATCCCCGGACGAATACGCCTCATCGTTACTGGTAGGAAGACTCTGAATAACACTTGCGTCTGTCAGTTATTCTGGGTGGATCAACCGAGCTGATATCCGCTCATAAAAGACGGGCTGCTTGACACAGCCAGACTTTGTGACCTTTTCCAGTCAACCTCAACAAACGAGCGCTCGAGCGTGAGCGCCGAACTACAACAGCTTCGAGATGTTCCAGTTGGCGCACTAAAGAAGCAGTCGGTTTCGAAGAATATTAGCCAACTTGAATGCTCACTTCTAAAGGAGGATCACACGTTATGAAACAAATGCATTCGTTAGACGGTCTTTTTACATCGTCAGGCGCGAGGCGTACGAGGATGGGGATGTTGATTCCCGCGGCTGTTCTCGGTTCTTTATTAGTCGTTGTTCCAACCGTCTTTCTTTCTTCGGGAGGAACTCAAAAGGTTACGACTCAATCGGGGTCTCAAAATGTAGGAAAGCCAGGTAGCCTTACGCCTTACGTTTCTCAGGCAGTAGCCTTCACCGAAACTAAGCCGCTCGGCCAAGTTAAACCAGAACCGCTCTCACGAGAAGAGTTCGAAAAGATAGAGTCCAAAAAAGAAGAGCTTGAGAAGAACATCAACAACGTAAGAAGCGTTAAACGGCCTATCGATCCAAACAAAACGGGGAAGTTTACCGATCCGGCCATCAATAATTTCAAGTGGCCTGATGCCGTAGCTGGTGTCAACGCGGTTACCAGCCCGATTCAGAATTTCGATGGACCAGATATGGACGGCTTAGTAGGTTTGTTCGGCGGACGATTCGCTCCCCCGGACACGAATGCCGCCGTGGGACCGGA
This sequence comes from Blastocatellia bacterium, assembly GCA_035649735.1. Taxonomy (GTDB): domain Bacteria; phylum Acidobacteriota; class Blastocatellia; order UBA7656; family UBA7656; genus Onstottus_A. The sequence continues at coordinate 21,888 of DASRIZ010000143.1, forward strand.
CCACGTCGTCATCACCACCAATAGCGCGGTGCAGGTGTTCAATAAAACAGGCACATCGCTGCTGGGTCCGGTGAGAATCAGCACTTTTCTTGCGGGAATCGCCGGCGCCACCAGCGACGACGGTGATCCCATAGTACTTTATGATTCGTTGGCCGACCGATGGTTAATCAGCCAGTTCGATCTAACCAACATCACTCCCAACGGTAGCTCGCACGAGTACATTGCCGTATCGAAGACAGGCGATCCGACGGGCGCCTATTTCGCCTATGATTTTTTGCTGACGCCCGGCCGAATTGGCGACTACCCGCATCTTGGAGTCTGGCCTGATGGCTACTACATGTCTACAAATGATTTCAATACGTCGCTCACCGCATTTCTTGGAGCAGGATTGTATACATTCGAGCGCGCAAAGATGCTCACAGGAGATCCGACCGCGAAGATTATTGGCTTCAACACCGACGCTACCCATGGCGGCATGCTTCCCAGCAATCTTCAAGGGTTTACTCCTCCGCCGGTTGGCACTCCAAACCTGTTTGGAGAGTTCGACGCAGATGAGTTTGGCGCACCCTTCGATTTGGTCCGCTTCTTCTCTTTTCACGCGGACTACAATACGCCGGCTAATTCGACTCTGACTCAAGGGCCTGATATTCCAACTGCTGCGTTTGATGCGCGCAACCCATCCGGCAGGGCAGATATCCAACAACCCACCGTCGCGGACGGATTGGATTCAATCGCCGACCGGCTTATGCACGCTCAGAATTTCAGGGTGCTGCCTGGTGGAATTCAATCGATCGTATTGAACTTCACCGTCAACGTGAGCGGCGTTAACCCAACTACAGCGGCAACCTACCAGGCGGGCGTACGCTGGATGGAATTGCGTCGCAACCCCGGAACAGGTGTTGTCACCATCAACCAACAAGCCACGCATGCTCCGGTATCCGGCAACGGGACCGGACGCGATCTCTGGATGGCGAGCATCGCACAAGATGGCGAAGGTAACATCGGGCTTGCTGCGAGCGCGGCTAATTCGACGGCAACCCCCATCTTATTGAACCCCACTGCGATTTATACGGGGCGATTGGCTGGTGACCCGGTTGGCACGTTACCTCAAGGTGAAGTCGATGCACTCTCAGCCGTCGCCAAAGGCGTGCAAACGGGGACAGCGAATCGCTGGGGTGACTACAGCTCATTATTCATCGATCCGGCGGATGAGTGTACGTTCTGGGGAGCTTTCGAATACGTTGACGCCCCTACAGCCAGCTTCGACTGGAACACTCGAATATTCAGTTTCAAGGTTAACCCTGCCTGTGTGACCGCGCCCCGAGGCACGATCAACGGTACTATCACAAACTGCTCGGGTGGGGCGCCTATTCAGAATGCCGTGATCACCACCCCTGAGGGGTTCGTTCGACAGTCCAGCGCTGCGGGACAATTCTCGATGACTGTCACTCCCGGAACATACACGGTAACGGTTTCGGGTCCGCCGGGTAGCGGGTTCGGAAGCTGCACTCAAACGGTGACGGTGGCAGCAAACGGGACCGCGACTGTCAACTGTTGTCTCGTCGCGACTCCGATCATAGTCTCTGCCGGGGCGACACTTGTTTCCGAAAGCTGCACGCCCGCTAATGGCGTTCTCGATCCAAATGAGGTCGTAACCGTTAGCTTGTGCGTCCAGAATACTGGAGGAGTCGGTACAAACGCGCTGATGGGTACGTTGCAGGCTACCGGGGGTGTAACTAATATTCAACCACCTAACCCTCAGAACTACGGTATAGTTCCGGCCGGAGGCCCGCCGGTTTGCCGCAACTTTACGTTTACTGTTAACGGAACATGCGGAGGTACACTGACTGCAACCGTTAACTTCACTGACGGGGCAACAAATCTCGGAAGTCTGACTTACACTTTCTCTCTCGGAGTGGCAAACATAGCCTTTACGGAGAACTTCGATGGCATAGCCGCGCCGGCGCTGCCTGCCGGCTGGACGACGTCGTTCACGAACGGCGACGGCGATTGTACCGTGGGTGGGGCGTTGTGTACGCTCGGAAGCAACTGGACTACGACGAATACGGCACCGGTGGACACTGCGCCAAATGCCGCATTCCACAATGATCCGAGTTGTGTAACCAACAATGTCCTCGATACTCCGAGCATCAACATAACGTCGACCGCCGCACAGGTGATGTTCCGCAACAACTACAACGTGGAGTCAACATTCGATGGAGGCGTGTTGGAAGTTTCCTCGCCGAATATTAACGGCGGCGCGTTCACTGACATCACTGCTGCAGCGGTTGGTGGAAGCTTCGTTACAGGCGGCTACAATTCAACGATTAGTGCGGGCTCCCTCAGTCCGATTGCCGGTCGACCGGCGTGGAGCGGTAACTCTGTCGGCTTTATCACCACGACCGCGAATCTTGGCCCGAACGTCGCAGGCCAGACGATCAAGCTACGGTTCCGTTTCGCAACGGACTGCAGCGTCGCTGGGACCGGATGGAGAATTGATACGCTAAAGGTGACCGATGGCTTTGTGTGTGCTACTTCATGCAGTGCTCCGACTTGTACCATCACCTGCCCGTCTAACGTTACCAGGTCCAACGATCCCAACCAGTGCGGAGCGGTAACGACCTATCCAGCTCCCACTACCACCGGCACTTGTGGAACGGTAACCTGCAATCCCCCGTCCGGGTCATTCTTCCCGAAAGGCACGACAACGGTAACGTGTACGGCGGCCGCCGGTCCGACTTGCACATTCACCGTAACGGTCAACGACACGCAACCACCGACAATTACGTGCCCGGCAAGTGTCACGGCAGTCACCGACCAGAACTGCAACGCATCGGCCTGTCAGGTGGTGAATTACACGACGCCGACGGGCTCCGACAATTGCCCTGGAGTCACGGTTGCTTGCACTCCTCCCTCGGGTTCATGCTTCGCAACAGGAAGCACAACCGTGAACTGTACAGCAACCGATACGTCTGGCCTCACGGCGACTTGCAGTTTCTCCGTGACGATCTTCGATGTTCGGGTGCAGGATGACAGCAATCCGGCAAACGTTCTGTTATGGAATTCAACAACAGGGGATTACCGGTTCTGCTGTAACGGTATGGTATTCACCGGGTCGGCCAGAGCAAAGAAACAGGGTAGTTGCGTTTTCTCATTGCAACAGAACTCGAATGCTCGTCGTGTTGATGCAACAGTCAATAAATCAACGCATACAGGGAGCGCCTCCCTGCAGATTCCGCGTGGAACAACTCTATGTACTCTCACTGACAGCAACACACTCAATGATACGTCAATATGTCAGTGATGGGCGCTAAGCAATGGCAGCGTGCGTTAAGAGAGGCTGAATGCTCCAGCATTCAGCCTCTTTGGCCTATACACAAATAATGCAACAGACAACGCTCGGTAGCGCCTTCACAATTCCTGGCTCTTCAATCAGCCTGAACCGGATGGGTTATGGTGCGATGCAACTTGCCGGCCCGCAGGTGTGGGGACCACCCCGCGATGTCGATGCGGCGATTGCCGTCCTGCGTGAGGCAGTCGGCTCCGGCGTAAACCACATCGACACCAGCGACTACTATGGTCCTCATGTAACTAATAATCTGATCAAACAGGCGCTTCATCCATATCCGGATGGTCTGGTGATTGTCACCAAGGTGGGCGCTCGTCGAGGTTCAGACAAATCCTGGATTCATGCGCTTTCGCGGCAGGAGCTGATTGACGCCGTTCATGACAACCTGAGCAATCTTGAGCTTGAAACTCTCGACGTTGTGAATCTGCGCGTTGGCGAAGTCCTGGGACCGTCGGAGGGATCTATTGAGGCACCACTCACCGTCCTCGCGGAGATCAAGCGTCAGGGACTTATTCGTCACATTGGCCTGAGTAACGTCACTCCTAAACAGTTGTCTGAGGCGCAGACCATTACGGATATAGTGTGCATACAGAATCTATACAACGTGGCAAACAGGAATGATGATGGCTTCATCGATGGCCTCGCCGACCAGGGTATAGCTTATGTTCCGTTTTTCCCGCTGGGAGGCTTCAGCCCATTGCAGTCGTCGGCACTCAACGCAGCCGCAGCGTCGCTCGAGGCGACGCCGATGCAGGTTGCGCTTGCTTGGCTTCTGCAGCGGTCACCCAACATCCTGTTGATACCCGGAACGTCTTCTCTGAAACATCTTCGCGAGAATCTTAAGGCTGCGTCGCTGCAAATTCCCTCCGCAGTGCTTGTTGATCTCGAAGCAATCGGTGGTCAACATTGATGGGGGCGTCCAACGCTGGTGGTGGGATTTGAGGAAATCAGTGTAAGATTCCCCCCCTCGGGGCCACGGAGTCGATCATGATCAAGAATCTCGTCATCGTCACAATCTTATTCGCGTGCAGCTCTCTGCATGCCGCGCCTCAAGCGCCAGTGACCTCAAACACAGAGGCTCCGGTGTCGCTCAAAGGCGGAGGTGTCTCGTTCGCAATGCCCGAAGGGGAATATCGAAAGATAGCCGATCGGCTGACGAAGATTCCCACGTTCGTACCGATAAGACAAAAGCCCGCCGGCCTCACTGCCGCGGCAAAGTTCGGCTTCAATTTGACTTTCGGCGGGCTGAACCGGAGCTGGGTTTTAGACGGAGATGACCGACAAGGGTATGTCCTCTATGCCGACCTCAATGGCAACGGAGATCTAGCGGACGATGCGCCGCTTCGATTTACAAATGACGGCGGCAAGTACTCCGTGGTCCTGAAACAAACCGTCACTGAAAAAATCGACGGGCGCGAGGAGAACTACCCTGTCGAGTTAAGACTGGACGTTGGCGCGGTCACGAAACCCGACCAAGGTGATCCGCAACTCGCTTTGACAATAAGCGGCGAAACCCTTCGCCGCGGCGTCATCCGCGTCGGCGGTCGTGAGGTTGCTTTCGGATTAACTGGATCGCAGGGAGTCTACAACTGGGATTACAATCGCGTCTATTTTGATCTCAATGGCGATGGCCAGCTGGACATGACTACGCCAAAGTCTGCTGAGAGCTATGTCGTTAGGGAAAAGTACGTGAATCTGGCGGGAGCGAGTTATGAATTCACCGTGGACCGTCACGGGCGCAGCTTGACGCTTAAACCGCTCGCCGAGAAATTGCCGGACCGCGCGGCGCTCGAACCGGGAAGCGCCACGCCGGAATTCTCGTTTACCGACATAAATGGTAAACCGCATCGGCTCTCCGATTATCGAGGCAAGGTGGTGTTGCTGGATTTTTGGGGAGTATGGTGCGGCCCCTGCGTCGCCGAAGCCCCGAAGTTGGCCGCCATTTATAAAAGGCTTCATCAGAAAGGATTCGAGGTCATTGGAATTCATATGGGCAAGGAGATTGAGCCGCTGCGAAAGTTCATTGCTGAGAAAGGTATGACCTGGGCACAGGCAACCGAAGATCAGCACGGCGCGCTTCACCAGCTGTTTCGCGTGGACGGGTGGCCGACATACTACTTGATCGGCAAGGATGGGACGATCCGGGCGAATAATTTAAGGCCCGGAGACGAGCTTATAAGAAAGATTGAGCAACAATTCGAGATGAAGTAACCGGGCTACAGACATAAAACTCTTATTTCCATATGAGCACTTCCGCGGGCTTTAGCGGCTGACTTCCAATCAGCTTCTCAGATACTTTTGGCTGGGGAATTTCAACCGGACTGGATGAATAATTAACGCCCACCCAAAAGCCATCGCGCCAATCTACGTACACGCCTTGTGGATAATCTGCTGTAACAATGCCCGCGCGCTTGTAAACCTCCCGAAGCACTTCCTTCTCTAAACGGCCGTCTTTGGTATGAACGCCAAGATAGGTCACGCTGCCCTTGCCAAGACGACGATAGGTGACAGCCGACTGTCCGGCGTAGTACTGGTTGGAATACTGAGCAAGAGTTTCTGTTCCCGAGAGAGGCTTCAACACATCCGCCCAGACGTTCCAAGGATAAGTTGAAGAGCCCATTTTGACCTCACCCTTGCCGTCATCGAGCAGCAAATCGAATAAGGGTATCTCCGCGCCGATCAGTGGATAAATCGGCTCCGCCCAACGCGCCTCCCATAGTTGGCCGTTGCGTTTCTTCTGCCCGGTCCGGCAGGTCAGCACGAGATGTCCGCCCTGTTGCACGTAACGAGTCCACTTGCCAACCAGCTCTTCATCGATCAGCTGATACGCCGGAGCTATCAACACGGGCCACTGCGAAAATTCGTTCGCTTCAGATATGAAATCTACCGGCGCGCCTAGCGACTTAGCGCTCTCCAAATAACGGAACAGATGACTCCACGTATCCCACAGGGCTGTCTGTTTTTGATTGTCAATATTCCAGAGGTTTTCGTGATTCCACAATATCGCCGTCTTGCGAGCGAGATATTCGGCAGGAGGTTTCGCCGACGGATCATATTTCGTCCTCAAGATTCGCATTTCACGAATTACCTGCTGATATTCCAACCCTCCCGGCGAAGGCGTTACTCCGTCTGTTCCGACGATGCCGTAATGATACTGTTCGCTTCCATAGAGAGGCTGCCGAAAACGATAGGTGCTCGCAAAGGAACAGCCGGCACCGAAGGCGTGCCACAGCCACATCCGCACGGCTCCAGGCATCGGCTGCGGATTGATGCGCGCCCAGTTGACCTGGCCCGGTTGCAGTTCCATTACTCCGGTCGCTCCTTTGATCGGTTTGTAAAATGCTCCGGCGAAGGCCATCCCGTGCTGCCAACCAAGCCGAAAGCCTTCGGCGCCTAAGTTCTGCCCCCCACTGACCGGGTAAATCGTGAAGGAAACGAAATCGAGATCTTTAGCGCGTCGCGGGTCTGCGCCGCCTATGTTCGAAATAAAGTTCGTCGTTATCCACTGCGCTGGTGCAATGTGATGCCGGAGTACACCAACCTGCCAGTTTAGGAACTTCTCAGTTTGATCGGCGGTGAAGCGCCTGAAATCCAGAATCGCGTGCGGGCTCGGGCCATAGAGAAATGTTGGATTAGGAATGAGAATCTGATCAAAGCTATTGTACCTAAGGCTCCAGAAAGCCGCGCCCCATTCACGGTTCAACGCATCGATCGTCTTGTATCGAGCCTTCAGCCATTTTCGAAAAGCCTGTTGAGACGACGGACTGTAGTCGGACGGCGCGTGGGGTTCGTTGTCCAGCTGCCAGCCCCATACGGCCGGGTTTTTTCCATAGCGCCGCGCGAGCTCGGTAATGACTCGCTCGCTGAGCCTCAGATAGGTCGGGTCGGCAAGCGCGTTGTTTCCTCGAGATCCGTGCTCGCGGCGCCGGCCGTCGGCGCCGACGAGAAAAGTCTCTGGATACTTCTCTCCCATCCAAGCGGGCGGACATGGAGTTGGCGTACACAACAACACACGCAATTGGTAACGACTGGCCAGCTCCACGGCGCGGTCAAGCCATGCAAAATCGAACCGCCCTTCTTCAGGTTCCATAAAGGCCCAGGCGAATTCGCCCATGTGAACGAACTCGAATCCCATCTCCTTCATTTTTGCGAAGTCGCGGGCCCATTGATCCTGAGGCCAGTGTTCAGGGTAGTAATACACGCCTACCGTCATCAGATCTTTCGCAGGGAAGAAACGTGACCCAGACTCACCCATCGTCGCAACTGGTGCGGCGAGACTGCTCGTCGATGCGATCAGGATCAACATCAAAGAACAAAATGTTTTCATTTTTTAGTTCCGGCTCATCCTTTCTGTGTAACAACAAAAACCTGTCCAGCCACGGTCACTCGACCCTTTCGCTTCCGGCCCTCGATATTACGAGCGACCTCAATGCTAACGACGCCGTTTCCCTTCCCGCTCTCGCCGGCGGTGATCGTTATCCAGCTTTCATTACTCGAAGCCTGCCAGGTGCATCCCGCATCAGAAGTCACCGTGAACTCCCCTGAACCTCCGCGCGATTTGAACTTTCCGAACTGGGCTTCGACAGAGACTGAGCAGCCGCCCCCTGCCGGTGTGAGCGCAATGACGGTTACCGAATAAGGCGCGAACGCATAACTGAAGCTCGCTGCCGCCCCGGCGAATGCGGTGGTCGCGATATCCGGAGAGCCCGTCCCGGTTCGCGCTGCTTCATCTTGCGGGATGCCATAAGAGTAAATCGCCGCGCTCGGCTGAGGCACAATTCCCGCAAGACTGATGCTGGCGTTCAAGCTCGAGCTTCGGCTCTTGTTTATGACCATCAGCGACAGCTCACCGCTTGCGCGTTTGACCGCGTACGCCGTTAACAAACTGTAATCGGTGCTCGCATTGACGACCTGATCTCCCCCGGCTGCAAGGTAGTTGCTTATAAGCTTGCTCACGTAATAAGCCGGATACGGATCGTTGTCGCCGGAGACCATTCCGTAGTCGCCGTATTGTCTCCAGCCATAAAGCAGATCGCTGTTGTTGTTATTCGCCTCGCGCCCGTTGCGAAATATCCACCAGGTGAATGCGTTCAATTCAGTCTGAAGCACCTGCCCGATGCTGTCGGCGTAATAGAGACCGTTCACAAGGCTAGTCGTCTGTTTACCGGGACGACTTGAAACCGAGTTGTTTTCGGTTGCTACAATCTCGATGTTCGCAGCCTGGACCCCAAGATAGTCGTTCAGCTGCCGGCGCAAGTCGACGGCGTCGCTCACCCAGGTTCGGGCTGCCTGCAGAAGAGTCGAGTCGTCCTCCTGTCCGGGTTGCTGCTCGTACTTGTGATAAATGACGAAATCAGGCGTCACGCCAAGCGAGCGCAATGTTGATAGCAGCACCGGCGTCCATCCGTTGTGCGTTTGTCCAGTGCGGGAATTCAGCGCTGGATGATCGCTGTAGTTCGCGTAAGAGTTCTCACCGGTGGTGACCACGACCCCAACTTTGACAGTCGGATCAACCGCCTTCATCGCATTGATGTAGTCTCGCGAAAGCGTCGCATAACTAAACGGATCGTGTGGGCGCGCGTGCGCGTCGGTCTCCCAGGAGCCGTAGTTTTCGTTCCCGATCTCCCAGAACTTGAAGCCGTAGCCTTTGGTTATGTTGGAATATCTCACCCAGTCGGCGGCCTCTTGCGCGGTCCCGGTCCCGTAGTTGACGGAGATAAAAGCCTGCGCATTGATTGCCCGAGTCACAGATGCGAACTCGTCGAAGTCAGTCGCCCATTGCCACGTGTTGTTGTCCGAGGTGTTTGTGTTCCAGTGATAGTTATTCGATAGCGATCCGCCCGGAAAGCGTGTGATGCGCGTGCGGTTTGCCGCCATAAGGGAGATCGTAGAGGGCGTTGCGAACTGGGAATCCCAGATTGCGCCTGCGACCCCAAACACACGAGGATCTACCGTGCGCTTAACATCGTTTGCGGCAACAGTGATATTGACCACCGAGGGAGGCGGCGCGGCAGTTAGCGCTATATCGTCAATGTAGAATGGAGGCTGCGCGCTTCCGCTGCTGTCCTGAAGCCAGAAGCCGTTAAGGTTTGACGCGTTGTCTACACCAAGCGCGGAGAGAGGTATGGTGACCTTTCGCCACGCGCCCGCCACAACCGAGACGTAAGCGTTAAGAGCAATTCCCGGCTGCGACGCGTCGTTGAGTTGAGCGGCGACGTTGATGTTGCGGCCATTTGCGCCGCCGCCATTTATCCAAAAGGTAAGCTCGGTGTAAAGCGCGCCGTCAAAGGCGGTGTGGCGCAGGTAGAAACCCTGGTAAGCGGCGGTGTAGGTCACCTTGATGCTACGGCTGCCGCCGTGAACAAAGTCAGTGGAACGAAGGTCGCGAGGACACCAGGACCAGTCCTGCCATCCCGCACCGAGCGAGTCGCCGTAGATCACCTGGTCAGACTGAGCGTAAGCCGCGCTCGATAGGCCAGCCAGAACAGTCAGAACACCGACGAGGCCGATCAGTCTGCGACTCTGCATGAATTTGACTCCGCAACGCTTGATGATAATCCTTTTGCATGGGAAATCGAATGATAAAAAAGCAGCGGAGCACCCGGAGCACATGTCTTCTTGGACTTCAGCGCGACTCAAGTTAAGATGGCCCGCGTTGAAACTGAGTGGAGTCTCCAAACAACTGGGAGCACCGGCGCGCTACGGCCTGCCCACGCGAAGACCGGCACTCGCGCGCTCCCGAGAAAATCGATAGGAGGTGGTTCCATGAAACTCCCGGCGCTATCACTCCTGTTTTATTGCGTCTCGTCCTCAATTTTATTGACGGGCGCAACCACGACACCCGCTCCATCAGCGGCCCTTGTCGGTGAAGCCGCGCAAGGAACCGATAAGCTTGTCTATGCTGATTTCGAGACCGTAAAAGACAATCGCCCGGTCAGTAGCCGCGGGGGACCGGTGCAGATGTTCAGCTATCAGGAAAACTCAGCCAATCCGAGCCGCTTCAAAGGGGCGGGTGGATCAAACGTGCCTGAAGTTGTCAGGCTCAGCAAGGATGATCCCAACAAGGCCATTACGTTCGATTACGAGCTACGTATGCCGAACCAATGGGCCGGGGTCACAGTCGAGGTGCACGGACAACCGGACTCGGACGGTAAACCCGTTGCCGATGATGTGACCGGCTACAAATATCTAACCCTGCAACTCTACGTCACCGGGGTGACATCAGTCACTGTTGAGTTCCTGAGCAAGGGACAGGGCATCAAAATAGACAGCGGCGGACCGCAGATGACTTTCAAGGTCAGCAAGGGCTTCAATACCTACAAGGTGGCGCTGGATTCCTTGACCCAACCTCCGTATGTCGAGACACGGATCAAACCAAAAGACCTACTTAAGAAGCTTACTCAGGTAAACATCAGCGTCGCTTGCAACCAGTGTGTACCGATTAGCGGAACAGTCGTCATAGACAACCTGATTTTTCAGAATTGATTCTCACTGATTTTGAGCTGGAGAATCCTGTGCTCATCACAAGACGCGCCGCTCTAAAGATCCTCGCGGGAGTTGTTCCCTCACTTAGAGCAGAACACACCTTTGCGTTTGGTCAATCCAGGCCAAACATTATGTCGGGGCCATTCGAGGGAAACCGCGCGTCATTGAAGGCATATCGTGTACCCGACTGGTTCCGCGATGCCAAGTTCGGAATCTGGGCGCACTGGGGACCGCAATCGGCTCCGGAGTACGGCGACTGGTATGCGCGGAGGATGTATATCGAAGGTGAGCAGCAATACAAGTATCACTGCGAGCGTTACGGCCATCCTTCGAAATTCGGGTTTAAGGACGTGATCCAGACCTGGAAGGGCGAGAAGTTTGACCCCGATTATCTTCTGGGACTCTACAAGAGAGCCGGGGCCAGATATTTCGTAAGCTTAGGCGTTCACCACGACAACTTCGATCTATGGAACTCGAAGCACACTCGTTGGAACTCCGTCCGTATGGGGCCTAAGAAAGATATCGTAGGCATGTTTCGCAAAGCGGCGCTGAAGCACGGAATGCGGTTTGGGGTAAGCGAACACCTGTGGATTACCCCAAAGTGGTTCTCGGTAAGTCGAGGGAGCGATCAGTCAGGGCAGTTCAAAGGAGTGTCTTATGACGGCGCAGACCCTAGATACGCGGACCTCTATCTTGACTCGAAAGTGATTTACAAGGACCTGCCGTGGAATGAAGAGGGCATACCTGAATCGTGGAAGCGCCAGTGGTTTCTGCGTATTAAAGACCTTGTTGACAGCTATCAGCCGGACTTCCTCTACAGCGACGGCGCGCTGCCGTTTCAGAAGTGGGGACTGAGTCTTGTTGCGCACTTCTATAATCAGAATGCAAGAAGACACGGCGGCAAGGTTGAGGCGGTTTATACGAGCAAGCGACGCGAAGATTGCGAAACCGGCACCTGCGTACTCGATTTTGAGCGCGGTCTTCCACAAGCGATATGGCCAAATCCGTGGCAGACCGATACCTGCATCGGCGACTGGCACTACAACAAAGCTGCAACGTATAAATCGCCGAAGCGGATTATCGACATGCTCGTTGACATCGTCAGTCGCAACGGAAATCTTTTGCTGAACTTTCCACTGCCCAGTAACGGAATGCTTGACGCTGAGGAGCTGAAGGTCCTCTCGGAGATTACCAACTGGATGTCTGTAAACGGCGAAGCGATCTATGCGACGCGACCGTGGAAAATCTTCGGCGAAGGTCCGGGCACCGAGAGCTCGGCCGCGCAGGAAGGATTTAATGAAGGTAAGCGCAAGGATCTGACTGCCGAAGACATTCGCTTCACTACGAAGGGCCAGACGCTGTATTCGTTTGTAATGGGTTGGCCTGAAAAAGAAGCTGTGATTGCGCCGCTGGCGACAAACAGTAAGCATGGCGCCGGCAAGATTGAGAAAGTAGAGCTGCTCGGTTTCAATGGCAAATTACAATGGCGGCAGGATGAAACAGGTTTGAAGGTTCAGTTGCCTGCCGAGAAACCCTGCAATCACGCGTTAACTTTTCGGATCGACCGGCTCGAACGGAAGTGATCTCGTTTATGATCGCTTCGGGTCGTACAATATTCCGATTGCTCCTGTCGCTCGATCCTTGCCTTAGCAACAAGATCCCATCAGCAGCGACATTATGCTGGTGAATAACTTCCGTTGAATAGCTCATACCTCACGCTCGCTATTGATACACCCGTACGTAATCGACCAACATTCTTTGCGGAAAGACTGTTGTGGCATCCGGACTTCCCGGCCAGTTACCACCCACCGCTACGTTCAACAACATAAAGAAGCTATGATCGAAAACCCATTCAGCGCCCGCAGGAAGGTCGGCCGGTGTTCTTGTCTGATAGAGGTTGCCGTCTACATACCATCGGATAGCGCCGGGCTCCCACTCAATCGCAAATACGTGAAAGTCCCCGTCGGCGAATGGAACCCCGGTTGGCAACTCATACCTGGCTCCGATTCCGTTTGCCCCTGAATAGCCGGGCCCGTGAATGGTTCCATGCACTGTCGAAGGCTCGCGGCCTATGTTCTCCATTATGTCAATCTCACCGCAGGCGGGCCAACCGACTTTATTGATGTTTTTGCCGAGCATCCAGAATGCAGGCCAGATACCTTGCCCGTAGGGAAGCTTGATGCGCGCTTCGAACCGTCCATATGCGTTGAACTTGCCGACAGTTTTTATTCGGGCGGAACTATACTGGCATCGGCCATACCAACACTTGTTCTTTTTCGGCAGGGTTTCATTAATCGCAGTAATCACCAGGTTCCCGTTACCATCCATCGACGCGTTCCGAGTGCTCGTCGTGTAATACTCCAGTTCGTTGTTTCCCCAACCGCTGCCGCCGATGTCGAATGCCCATTTAGCGGCGTCTACCGGCGACCCTTCCGCGCCGTTGAATTGATCGCTCCACTTTAACGTCCACGTTTGAGCGGCAGGATACGCAATCGGATAAGCATTAGTAGCGACAATAAAGATCAAAAACGAAGTAATCGTAAGAAGAACGCAAACAGATGTGCCCGGTAGGTGTTTGAAAAAAGCCCTGGTTCTCATCTCATATCCGTATTGCTGACAAATGCCACCTTCTTATTGTCCGGTGACCACGAAGGAACATTAATTGTCCCCTGCCCCCCATATACATAGCCAATCACTCTGGGGTCACCACCTCCGGCAGACATTAACCGGAGATATACCTGTTTGTAGAAGGGATGATCATCCGGAGCAACTTCTTTAGAAAAGGACAAGAATACGATTCGCTTTCCATCAGGAGATATGTGCGGGAACCAGTTATTGAATTTGTCGCTGGTAATCTGCTGTTGCTCGCTTCCATCCGGCTTCATCCGCCAGATTTGCATCGTTCCGCCGCGGGCTGAGTTGAAGTAGATGTATTTACCGTCTGGGGTGTACTCAGGGCCGTCGTCAAGCCCTCGAGCTGTGGTAAGCCGGATCTCTTCGCCGCCCTTGGCGGATATTTTATAGATGTCAAATTCTCCATTTCTTTCCGCGGTGTAGACCAGGAATTCTCCGTCGGGCGACCAGCCGTGCAGATAAGAGGGTCCTTTGGCGGTGACTCGTTGAGGCGTTCCCCCACCAACAGGAAGCGTATAGATGATCGATTTGTTCTGATCTTCCTTACTGTGATGGCTTATGCCGATCATCTTTCCGTCGAAAGAGAGCACATGGTCGTTGTTGTTGCTGGCAGCAAAACCGGTGTCCAATAAGGCGGGAGTTTTCTTGCTGAGGTCGAACCGATAGAGTCGGCCTCCGCTGTTGTAGATTAGCGCTTTGCCATCCGGCGTCCAGTTGGGCGCCTGTATAGAATCCGGCGAGCGGTGCAATATCTTACGGCTTCCGGACTCAATGTCTAATATCTCCAGGTTACTCCCGATGTAGTCTCGATAAGGAACGAAATCCGCCCTGGCCGGCACGGTAATAAGCACGTTACGAAAAAGAGCCTTCTCGATCACGCCGGCATTATGTGAACAGACATACAGCCCGACGTAAACTTCGTTGCCCAGCGACAAATCCGATACACCCTGTGTTACAAAGTCCGCACCAAAACGGGCCGCCGACATGATGTAGCTATCGCCTTTTCGCTCCAGTTGAATTACGTCGGCTCCGTTGAGAGAAAACTTCGCTTCCTCGGTTAGCCCTCCCTTCCCTCGTCTGAACTGCAAAGATGTAAGGCCATCCCCATGCACCGCCGCATTGACATGGCTGGAGTCTGCATCAAGGCTTGACCGCACCATCCATCCGATCTTTCGATGTTCTTCAACCCCTGGGCCGATGAATTGAGCCCTCGTGGTCAGGATGAAATTCCCTTTTATGCGCTTCCACACAAAATGGAATTCGTCCTGATCAAACCACATGTTGGCTCCGGATCCCTGGATGACATATTCCTGCTTTTCGGCGTCGTAGGTCGCGGAGCCAGTGCTATTAACTTTGCCGATGTCACCGTTAGACTCAAAGCTACCGAGGGATCCAGGTTGCGAAATAGATATCGATGGTAGAAGGAGACCGTTGAGGGCTATCACCATTCCCACAACGCTTGAGACTGTGATTCTCATCGTCGAGATACCTCGGCAGGAATGTCACTGAGCTGCGAAGCGCTTGATTTGCCACTTCACCTTTCCACGAAGAGGATCATCCTTCATAACAAGACCGCTCGGCGCGGGTTCCAATCTCAGCGTTTGGAGATCTCCCTGTGGCAGAGCGAAGAGTCCGGCGACCGCCGCGCTCTTTGTGCTGAACACTCGCAACTCGATGTTATTCCAATCCATCTGTGAAGTGCTCTGAACCACCGCGATATGCGGGATTACGGTTTGATCCTTGACGAGCAACACCACCGGGATCTTCCCCGCGCTGATCTGGTGCCACTCAGCGCCACGGTACGCTTTACCAGTTTGATAATCGATCCAGGAACCTGGGGGAAGATAAACTTTCCTGCTGTTTCCCTCTTCAATCAAAGGAGCTACCAGCAGGTCCGATCCAAACATGTACTCGTCTTCGATCAGCCATGAAGTCGGATCGTTCGGATACTCAAAGAACAGCGTTCGCAGCATAGGAAATCCATGCTCCGAGGAATGCTTCGCCTGAGCATAGATGTACGGCATCAGCGAATACTTGAGCTCTACCATCCGCCGATAGTCTTCAACAAAGGCTTCGTCATATTCCCACGGTTCTCGCGGTGGAGCGCCGTGAGCCCGCGTGTGCGAGGTGAGCACTCCCCAGCCGAGCCACCTGCGATAAAGATCTCGCGGAGCCCGATTGACGAAGCCGCCGGCATCGTGACTCCAGTATGTGAAGCCGGAAAGCCCGAATGACAATCCGCCACGAAGTTGTGCAGCCATCGCAGAGTTCGTATTCTCCGCATCGCCACCCCAGTGCAATGGGTACCGCTGGCTTCCAGCCCACGCTGCTCTCGCCCAGATAATCCAATCGCCCGTAGTTTCTTTTGTAATCTCCGCAACCGCTTTGTTGTAGCGCAACGGATAGAGATTATGCTCATAAAAGCCGGTGCGTCCCGAAGCATAAACACCATCCGATGGAGCGCCCTCGCCAAAATCAACTTTGATTGCTCCTACTCCCATCTTCAGCAGACCGGCGAGCAAGCCCTGATACCACTTCACTGTTGCTGGATTACTGAAGTCGAGAGTCGCATCTTCGGTCGGCAGTTTCGATCCACCTTCGCGAACCGCATAGCCTGAGTTCACTATCTCGGCGTACAACCGATTCTTTCGAGTGAAATAGGGAAGCTGCCAGAGACTGATATAAAAGCCTTGCTGCTTCAAATCCGAGATCATCCTGGCTGGATCCCGAAAGCGGGAGACCGAAAACTTGTAATCCGAACGCCAATCGGTTTCGAACCATCCAGTATCGAGATGAATGACATCACTCGGAATGCGATACCGCCTGAGCTTAGCTGCAACATCGCGAACCTCATCTTCGGATTTATAGGTGATGCGGCTCATCCAAAACCCAAAGGACCACAGCGGCGGCACAGGGCTACGCCCGGTCAGCGCTGTGTATTCCGACAAAACCTCCTTTGGATTGCCCAGAAAGATAAACAGGTCTAGCGCGTCTTCACCCACATAGACAACGTTACTGTTGTCAAAAGTCTGCCCGATATCGAGCGTCACCGGTGTGGATGTATGGACGAACATGCCATAGCCGTTGCTGCTCATGAAAAACGGGATGGGCTTGTACATCATTGAGGTCTGAACCCCCATCGCATCCCTCGTGTGGAGAACAACCTTTTGACCGCGCTTGTTGAGGCGCGTAAACGACTCGCCGCAACCGAAAATCTTCTCGTCGGGCGAAAGGCTGAATGTGGCGGCAACGCTTCGTCCAAAATCGGTCGCGCGGCGCACAAACGAAAATGGAAGCGGCGCCGAGAAACTGCTCAAATCTTTCTTGCTCTGAGTGCTCGTTAGGAGCCTCCCGGCGCTGTCCCGAATCTGAATCTCCCACGGATCCTTGATCAGACTCACCGAACCGTAGGCGCTTCTATAGGTAATAACCTTGTCGGTCTGTTCAACTTTCCAGGAGTTGTCTTTCGTGGGAGGAGCAACAAGCATCAACGACGGTTCGCTGGTTAGCGGTCCCTGGCTTGTACTTATGCGAAGACGGATAGTCCTTGGTGAAGTGAACTCGATGGAGAATGCCAGCGCAGGCGCGATGTCGTATTCACTTGGGAACTCTTCGCTCTGAGTGACAGGCGAAAGGTTTCTATCCATCTTGTTGAAGCTGTAGGTGGGACGTCGCGCAAATCTTTTCCATTCAAGCGACCCGATGCCCGTTGTGGGATCAAAGGCAAGAACACGATTGCTAAGAAAGTAAGTGTGCTCGAGCTTGGTGAACTCATGACTGATGTCGACCGGGTCACCGAGCAGCTGCTGAGCTGTTGAGCTGCTCTGGATGGAGAAAATGATTAACAGTGTGAAGCCGAAAATCCAATACCGGCGGGATTGCCTCATTCGTCTTTTTTTCAAGTCCGTGTCCTCTACTGTCATTGACACTTCAGATCATTTGAGGTGTACGCCCTCCGTCAGGAGGGTCATGTTTATAGCGCCGTGACGAGGCGTCCCCGCCCTCCGTCAGGAGGGCCATGTTTATAGACGCCGTGATGAGACGTTCCCGCCCTCCGTCAGGAGGGCCATGTTTATAGACGCCGTGACGAGGCGTCCCGCCCTCCGTCAGGAGGGCCATGTGCTTACGATATGGACGAGTTATTCGCCTCGCTGAGTTTACGTGGCCCACCTGACGGAGGGCAGGGCGTCGGTTCGCGTCTCGCCTATATAAACATGGCCCTCCTGACGGAGGGCAGGACGCCGGTTCGCATCTCGCCTCCATAAACATGGCCCTCCTGACGGAGCGCAACAATTTCACTTCACTGAAGTGCTACGTAGCCCGCCGTGCCCGCTCGACACTCAACTGAAGCTGGGTGTTAATCCAAAGTCACTACGCGCTCTTACGCCGCCAGAACATATCGAGTCCGACCGCGGCCACCAGAATCCCGCCCTTAACAATATCTTGCGTGAAGTCAGGAATGTTCTTTAGTGACATGCCGTTATCAAGGCTCGCCATAAACAGCGCGCCAAGGCACGCGCCAAAGACGGTGCCCCGCCCACCCATCAAGCTCGCTCCTCCGATGACACACGCCGCTATAGCGTCGAGTTCCAGAAGAACCCCGGCGTCGGGCGAGCCGCTCCCAACTCTCGCTGTGTAAATGATGCCCGATATCGCCGACAACGCCCCCATGATGCAAAAGACAATGAGGATATGGCGGCGCACTCTGATCCCCGAAAGTCGCGCCGCGTCGCGGTTGCTTCCAATAGCATAAAGATAGCGGCCAAAGGTCGTGTTCTGCGTCAAGAAGGCTCCAGCGAGCGCGACCGCCAGCAGAATAATCACCGGGATCGGTACTCCCGCATAGGAGTTCAACGCGAGGATAAATGCAAAAATGAGTGTAGAGGGGATTACAATTCGAAACACCGTATTACTAATGCTTTGGCTCGATAAGCCGTGACGCGACCGCGCGCGAATTCGCCGGACGTTTATAAAAACAATCGCTGCCACCGCCACCACCGCTATCGCGATTCCAGCTATCGGCGCAATATAACCCTGCCCGATGAATTTGAAACCTCTAAGCTCGACTGGAATCGTGTTACCTCGGGTCAATCCCTTTAGTACGCCGCGCCAGATCAGCAATCCGCCAAGGGTTGCGATGAATGCCGGTACGTTTGCGTATGCGGCGAGTGAGCCTTGCAACATGCCAATACCGGCCCCTACAACAACTGCCGCTGCAAGTGACGGCACAAGCCCCCAGCCGAGCCATGTCAGCAGCATCGCTGTGATGCCGCCGGTCAGACCAGCGACCGAGCCTACTGAAAGGTCTATCTGGCCGGTGACGATCACCATCAGCATGCCAACCGCCAGCACGCCGGTCACTGCTGTCTGCCTCATCAAGTTGGAAAAGTTACGGGCTTCGAGAAAAACTCCGCCGGTGGCCCAGGTGAACAGCAGCCACACCACAATCAAAGCGAGCACCATCGTGTAGGCGCGCAGCGCGGACGCGGGAATCTTAAGTGAGCCTAGCGCTTTCTTCGGGCCGGGCTTCGCTGCAGCGGGAATCGGCTCTGTCACTGTTTCGTTGGTCATCTGATCCAGGTCGGCTTTTTTGAGCGTCGGTTCAAAAACTGCGAATCGCACTGTAAAGTCAGGTCAGGCTGCGCTTCGTGTGTGCCCTGTGGCGCAAGCCATGACGCGCTCGGCGGTCGCATCGGCTCGCTCGAACTCGCCGGTTACGCGGCCTTCGTGCAACACGAGCACCCGGTCTGACAACCCGAGGACTTCAGGCAACTCTGAAGAAACGAGCACGATAGCCAGACCCGCTCGCGCCAGGCTGTTGATATGCGCGTAAATCTCCTGCTTCGCCCCAACATCAATGCCCCGTGTCGGCTCATCCAGAAACAGCACGCGCGGTTTTGTCAAAAGCCACTTAGCCAGCACAACCTTTTGCTGATTTCCTCCTGAGAGTGTGCCGACGATATTGAATACAGACCCGGCCTTTACGCTAAACTCTTTCATCGCGCGCTGGCTTGCGGCGGTTTCCGCATGCTCGTTTGTGACAAACCTTCCCGAAAGATCTGTTAGAGCTGCGAGCGTCATGTTCTTTAGGATTGTCTGATCTACGACGAGCCCAAATCGCTTTCGGTCTTCGGTTACGAATCCGAGCCCAAGTTTAATCGCGTCCGACGGACGAGAGATGATCGCTCGCTTACCCTCGATCAGAATCTCACCCGTAGAGGAACCGGCGTGAGCGCCGAAAATCGCCATCAGAAGATCAGTACGGCCCGCGCCCATTAGACCGGCGATGCCGAGAACCTCTCCTTGCCGCACCGCGAAACTCACGCCGCGCACGAGCAACTTTCCGCGCACATTGGGATCCTCGACCGTGATGTTTCGCGCTTCAAAGATGATCTCCCCGCGCTGGTGATCGGCTTTCGGGAAAATGTCGCCGACCTCGCGCCCGACCATTTGGGCGATGACCTGGGCTTCGTCGATGGCATTAGCAGGTTCGGTTCCGACCGCGCGGCCGTCGCGAAGCACGGTGATTCGGTCCGAGATCCGAAACACCTCGTCGAGCTTGTGGGAGATGTAAATCATGCCGACGCCCCGCTTGCGCAGCTTGTCGAGAATTTGAAACAGCGTTTCGGCTTCCGCGTCGGTCAACGCGGCGGTGGGTTCGTCCAATACCAGGATACGCGCCTGCTGGGATAGCGCCTTTGCTATTTCCACCAGTTGCTGCTGCCCGATTCCCAGCTCGCCTATTGGAGTGCGCGGATCGAGCGGCAGGTGCAGATCGTCCAGTAACTTATGCGCGCGGCTGTAAAGCTCCTCCCAATTTATGATCCCGAATCGACGCGGTTCACGTCCGAGAAATATGTTTTCACCGATGTTGAGATCCTTGATGATTGAGAGTTCTTGAAAGATGATGGCGATGCCCGCCTCCTCGGCGTCGCGCACCCTGTGAAAGCTGCGCGCCTCGCCGTCAATCAGGATCTCACCCTCATAAGAACCGTAAGGGTAGACGCCGCCGAGGACCTTCATCAGCGTTGATTTGCCCGCGCCGTTCTCACCGACAAGCGCGTGAATCTCTCCTGGAAACAGGTCGAATGTCACGCCGTCGACTGCGCGGACGCCGGGGAACGACTTTGTGATCCCGCGCATCTCCAGTAGCGCACCGTTGCCCATTGCAGACATGATCTACCCGTCAGTGTGTTGAGACGCCAATTCGTGGAGTTTTGGGAATAGTGACACTCGCTACGTTCGCTGAGTCTTCTAGTTCACCTTTGGACGCTGATCGGCGGGAACGTTTCGATAGACTTCTTCGAACTTCTGGTAGCCGTCCTTGATCACCGTATCGATGATATTGTTACGGTCAACTACAATCGGCTCCAGTAATACCGAAGGCACATCGACCTTCCCGTTATTGATTGCCGAAGTGCTCTCGACTTTTTCGCGTCGAGCCAGGGCGACAGCGGCTTCGGCAGCGCGCCGCGCAAGCTGTGCAACCGGCTTATACACTGTCATCGATTGAGTGCCCGCTATGATGCGTTGCAAAGCAGCAAGGTCTGCATCCTGACCGGAGACCAGTACCTTCCCTGCGAGTTTTTGTTCTTCGAGCGCCTGGATCGCCCCGCCCGCAGTTCCGTCATTCGAAACCACTACGGCAACCACATTGTTGTTGGCCTGGGTCAGCGCGTTTTCTGTGTGGCGTAGCGCTTCGCTTGCCAGCCAGTCGCGCGCCCACTGGTCAGCGACGATACGAATGTCCCCGCGATCGATCGACGGCTTTAGAATGTTCATTTGGCCCTTGCGAAACAACGTGGCGTTGTTATCCGTGGGCGCCCCGCCGATCAGCACGTAGTTGCCCTTTGGAGCGTGTTCGACGAGATATCGCGCCTGCATCTCACCAACCTTTTCGTTATCAAACGAGATGTACAGATCAGGCGCGCTGTTACGAATCAATCGGTCATAAGAGACGACTGGGACATTCTGCCGATGACTAGCTTCCACAATTGAGGCGGCAACCTCTCCGTTATGCGGTATCACCACCAGCACGTTCACGCCTTGCGTCAACAGGTTTTCCGATTGTTGCGTTTGCACGTTGTCATCGCTATCGGCGGATTGGACCAGGACATCCGCCCCCAATTCCTTTGCGCGCTCGACAAACAGGTCCCGGTCACGCTGCCATCTCTCCTCTTTAAGCGTGTCCATCGAAAGTCCGATTCGTATTCGACCCGAACTGTTATTTGATTTATCCGGCGGCGCTTCGACACACGCCGCTGCGAAAAAGACAAGCATCAAGGCAATCGCAACAGCCGCGACGCGAAATGATTCTGTTGTGTTCTTAGCCATGGGTGCGGATTTCCTTAAGAGGGTTCAGTGCCTGGCGCAGCATTGTGATTACAGGATTTTCAATCACTCTACGCCCAGCAAAATGTCAATCGTCAACTGATCGAGCCGTTCATATTTCAGGCCCTTCTCGGCCAGCGCCGCGCGATCAAAGTCTTGCGCCAGGAGCGAGGCGGCTTTTTCCTTATGATATTTTCCAACGAGAGAACCGACTTCATTCTTCTCGGCGATGTCCGCGAGCAGCGATCTGATTTCGGGATGCGAATTCCATTGCGCAGCCTTCTCCTTCAGTATCAGATAGGTTCGCATACAGCCTCGTGCGAATTCTTTGACGCCATCGTAGTCTTCGGTTCGATAGGCGTGCGCGTCAAAATGACGAGGACCGTCATACCCTACGTCTTCGAGAAATTTTACAAGCCAGAAAGCCGCCCTTGGGTTCGCCGAGCCAAAGCGCAAATCCTGATCGTAACGTCCGGGGATTTGATCATTGAGATCTATGTGAAATAGCTTACCGGCTTCCCACGCCTGGGCTACCGAATGAGTCATATTCAAACCCGCCATGTGCTCGTGAGCGACCTCGGGGTTCACCCCGACGATATCAGGATGGTCGAGGGTTGCGATAAAGCCGAGGTATGCGCCGGTGGTGGGCATATAGATGTCGGCCCGGGGCTCATTCGGCTTTGCTTCCAGCGCGAACTTGTAGCCGTAATTCTGGTCCAACGAGTACTCGCAGAGGTAGTTGATAGCTTCGCGCAGACGCTTTGTCGCTTCGTCCGCGCGGCGACACGCATCGGTCTCGACGCCTTCACGTCCGCCCCACAGGACAAAGATCTTCGCTCCGAGTTCCGCTCCCAGGTCCATCGCCCGCATGGTCTTTTGCACAGAGTATGCGCGGACCTGCGGATCGTTCGCTGTGAACGCCCCGTCGCGGAAGACTGGATCATAAAAGAGGTTGACTGTCGCCATGGGGACAACGATTCCGTGTTCCGCGCACGCCTGTTTGAATGTGCGGACTATTTGATCGCGCTCCGAAGGCCTGGCATCGATTGGCACGAGATCATTGTCATGTAGGTTGACGCCCCACGCGCCAACTTCCGCGAGCATTTTGACCGCGTCCAACGGAGGGAGTGTCGGTCTAACTGCCTCACCAAACGGGTCGCGGCCACGATTGCCTACCGTCCACAAACCGAAACTGAACTTGTGTTCCGGTTGCGGTGTGTATCTATCATTCGCCATGGTTCAACCCCCTGCGCGAAGACTGCATCTCGAATGATTCAGTTTCAATCAGATAGATTTCTCGATCCATAGAGTCAAAACAGCAGTGCTATTTCAAGAGTCTGGTTCAGAACCGTATGCCAAATGCCCTTCGAGTGAATGGCGCGATAGTAATTCATCCAGAGACCTTTTGTCTACTGTTGCAACAAAGTGGCCGGCTTTTCCCAAATCCCACCACGCACGAGACTGTGTGCAAAAATTCCCAACACCCACAACTTCAGTTGTGGGTTCTTTAGTTTCAACCTACGAGGGCGCAGTCAGATCCTCTTCTCTTCCTGGCACTCCGGTCCCGCGCCGCCAATCGCGGCGCGATTGGCGCCGCTGGGACCGGAGCTGAAACGAAGGGCCGTAAGCCCGCCACGTAGGGTAAAACTAAATGACCCCCAACTGAAGTTGGGGGTGTTACTTGAGTTTTTACAGAGTCTCGCAGTTGGTGGACTCCGTCAGAGCTGGCGGAGATCCCTTTGATGTGCATAATCACACTGGTTATTACACGATGCCGATTGAAAAGCGAGGCGAGCTATGAAACTCTTGCGGGTGCAGACTTAACCTATGTCCTTGATGCTTGCGGAAATCCAGCAGCAGCCGGCCGCGCTCGAGCGAATTGTTCGCAGCGAAAGCCGTCGCATTCTGCGTTTCGCTGAGTCTGTAAGAAAGCGGCGGACTCGCCTGATCATGCTGGTGGCCCGCGGCAGCTCCGACAATGCGGCGCTCTTCGGCCGATATCTTCTCGAGATCAGCACCGGCATTCCGGTTTCCCTTTCCGCCCCGTCGGTTCACACGGTGTATGGCAAGAAGCTGGATCTGAGAGATGCGCTGGTCATCGGGACTTCTCAATCCGGCGAAAGCACCGACGTTAATTCTGTGCTCGAGAGCGCGCGAAAGGGCGGCGCGGTCACGGTCGCGATCACTAATGATACAAATTCAACAATGGCGCGAATATCCGATGAGACGTTTCTGATTCATGCCGGTCGAGAGCGAAGCGTCGCCGCGACGAAGACCTACACGGGCCAATTGATGATCTTTCACCTGCTGGCTTCTGCTCTCGAGGGCCACAAGAGCATTGCAGAGGTTGAGCGTCTCCCTGAGTTGGCAGCCAGTTCCCTAAAGCTGCGTGCTCGGGTTGAAGAGATGGTCGAACGATACGCCTTCATGAATCATTGTGTAGTGGTCGGGCGGGGGCTGAACTATGCCAACGCATATGAGTTCGCAATAAAACTTATGGAAACCTGTTATGTCGTGGCCGAGCGGTTTTCTTCTGCTGACTTTCTTCACGGGCCCATAGCCATCGTAGGGCATGGCTTTCCGGCGTTCTTATTCGCACCGCCAGGCAGGACTCTCGCAGGTATGAAACAGCTGCTTACCAGGTTAAAAACACTTGGCGCCGAGACCGTCGTAATATCAAGCGAGGCGGCACTGCTCAGGGCAGCGACTCGTCCAATCGAAGTTCCGCAACGGATCGACGAGCTGCTTTCGCCAATTCCGTACATCATACCCGCTCAAATATTCGCCGCTTTGCTGGCAGAAGCGAAAGGCTTGAGTCCGGATCGCCCGCGCTCGTTGGCAAAAGTGACCAAAACCTTTTGAGTCGAGGTCGGTAATGAGAACCACTCCATTTTCAGTCGCGTTACTACTGTTGAGCGCCCTGAATTCTCTCGCGCAGGAACCGGTAACCTCTGATTTGTCATTTCAGCATCGCCTCATGCCGGTACCCGCGACACTTCGCTTCCAGCCTGGCCGGTTGAACGTCGATTCAGCTTTTCGATTTCGCGTCGACGGGTACAACGATGCGAGGCTACTGGCAGGGCTCCATCGGATTCAGCTTCGGCTGGAACGTCGAACAGGGCTTGAATTGCCAGTTGTTCCTTCGAGTGAGTCGCCGGTTGGTGGCCTTGTGATTCGTTGTTCGGGGCCGGGCAAGACGGTGCCCTCAGTCGACGAAGACGAATCATACTCACTGGATGTGTCCGATAGCGGGGCCGTGCTTAAAGCCCCGACTGTTGTTGGAGCGCTGCGAGGGTTGGAGACCTTTTTGCAACTCCTCGAGGGTGACGCGAAGGGATACTTCATTCCAGCGGTCAGCATTCAAGACAAACCGCGCTTTCCGTGGCGGGGGTTGCTTATCGACATAGCTCGTCATTTTGAGCCGATCGAGGTGCTCAAGCGAAACCTCGACGCGATGGCTGCCGTCAAGCTCAACGTGCTCCACTGGCATCTGACGGACGATCAGGGGTTTCGAATCGAAAGTAAACGTTATCCCCGTCTTCACCAAATGGGCAGCGACGGTCTGTACTACACCCAGGAGCAAGCTCGCGAAATCATAGCCTACGCTCGCGAGCGCGGCATCCGGGTGATGCCCGAGTTTGACATGCCGGGTCACGTG
>DASRIZ010000144.1:0-6149 GCA_035649735.1 Blastocatellia bacterium
CAGCCAAAAGAAATCGTTAAAGCTTGGGTCGAAGCGTTCAATCGAGGCGACGCTGACGAGATAGCGGGCTTGTACACGGAGAGCGCTGTTAATCATCAAGTCGCAAACGAACCCGTCCAAGGTCGAGGAGCAATCCACGCACTGTTTAAGCACGAGTTCGCCGCCGCCAAGATGGCCTGTCAAATCGAAAATCTCTTTCAAGACGGCGAGTGGGCGATTCTCGAATGGCGAGATCCGCTCGGTTTGCGCGGATGTGGCTTCTTTCGGATTGAAGACAATAAGATCGCGTTCCAGCGCGGCTATTGGGACAAACTCTCGTTTCTGAAGCTGCACGGCTTGCCGCTTGAACGCGAAATATAACCGTAAAATTTACAGTTCAACCGCTTCATAATCCCGCCTTACCGCTAACCGCAATTTCGAAGTAGAATGCCGCCCGTCATGAACGGGGAGAACACTAATAGTGAGGATGTTCGCGAGCGCTTGAGTCGGGCCCGCAGGTTCATCGACGAGTCGTATCAGTTGCCGCTCGACCTTATAGAAATCTCCAGACACGCTTGTCTGTCCCGTTATCATTTCCTGCGTCTGTTTCGCGATGCGTTCAACACGACGCCGCACCAGTATTTGATTCAGCGCCGAATCGAGAAAGCCAAGGAACTACTGCGCTCGCGCAGGTTGAGCATAACGGACGTTTGCTTTGAGGTTGGATTCGAAAGTCTCGGCTCGTTTAGCTCACTCTTCCGCAAGCGCGTCGGCCAGCCCCCGACTACCTATCGCCGACGTGAGAGAGAATCTCTCAAGAAAATTCCCGGCTGTTTCATTCAAATATTCAGGCTACCCTCTCCGGATTAGCAATTTTCGAGAAGCGGCTTCAGTTCATTTTCTCCTACCCTTGAGGAAATCATCGAAGGGGGAAGCGCCATGATCACAAGAATGTCGCACGTTTTGATTTGGGTGAAGAACCAGCAGGAAGCACTGGAGTTCTATCGCGACAAGCTCGGGTTTGAAGTGGATACGGATGCGATGGTCGGAGAAAGTTTTCGCTGGCTGACGATGAGAATCAAGACACAGCCCGGATTCGAGATCATCTTGATGGAGCCGAAGCCGGGACAGATGTTGGACGAGGAGTCGGCGTCTCATCTTCGGCGGCTGATCGACAAAGGCGTGCTCGGCGGCGGAGCCTTCGAGACCGATGACATCTACAAAACCTACGAAGAGCTAAAGGCCCGCGGCGTGGAGTTTCAGGGAGCGCCAAGCGTGCAAGAATGGGGGACGGCCACCGTCATGAAGGACAATTCCGGCAACTGGTTCAGCCTGAGCTATCACTCGCCAGCCAACGCAGCAGAGTGAACTGAACCTGCTTGTCTGCGTTCTTTCGCCGATTCTGCAAAGTCCTAACGCGGCAATGTGGCCCCGTCGGCAAGCCCAATATCGACCTCCATCTGGTCATGCCATAGCGGATTGCAAAGTCGCAATCGCACCTGCTAGTGGCGGATCTGTGTGGAGATGTTGTTGAGTTCGTACACCTCGCAGTTGCCTCGCTCTCGCTGAAGGCCCGCATCGGGATTTGTGTTGCGGCGCAGCGTTCGTGTCGGCAATACCCACGGCTCGACTAGTACCTCAGGGTCTTCCACCGTGACGTCGTACAGGATTACATCGCCCTGACGCGTGAATTTCTCTACGACATGCATCTGCTCGGAGTGGAAGAAACCACCGCGCCCGAGCCATGTCGAATCGACAAATGAGATGGCGTCGAGCACAAGCGCGTCGCCTTCCCAACGTCCGACGGTGTACCCCAGATACGTAGCCTCAATCGCCCTCTGGGGATCGTGCTTGCGGCCATCGGTCGGGATCACGCGATACTCGCCATATCCGCCTCCAGCATCGCCTCCCTGATAGAGAAAGACGACATCCTTATCGGTCTGAATGATGCGTCGTGGTGGACCCTCCCGTGGGACTCCTAGAGGCTGGCAAGTCATGACCGGGTCATATTTGTTCGTCCACATGTCGAGTTCCTGAACCTTGTCCCAGTGCTCCGGCTGGTACAATGGACGGCCGATGTTGCCGAACCGCGAGGGCGAGTAGAGCTCAAAATCGTACGTCTGATTGTCCTGCCGGTTGCAGTCGGATTTCTGCGTCGGCGCGCATCGGCGTCCGCCACCGGTCATGTAATTCCCAATCCAGTCGGTGTACGACCAGTTGCCCGTCAGGTCGGGATGACCGCCCGTCCGAGGTGTGGGCACCGACTTGTCGATCGGTGGTTCCGTCTTCGCGATCACGCCGCGCGAGAGCTGGCCCGTGACCTTGATTGCTGTCCGCACGCTTGCCGGCACCGGCGCCACGACATATACGTTGCCCGTCTCTGTTTGCGTTGTCGTCAGGTCGCGGACCACCGCGCCGTTCCGACGCTCGACCATCTTGCCGGCGTAGAACACCTCGATCTTATTCAACGGGTTGTTCCAGTCCTGATAGTCGCCGTAGGTGAACTCCCCGGTCGTGGATCCGAGGGTGACGACAACCCGCTCGGTCATGTACTTCGCATCAAGGGTGGCTGTCGCGGTCGTCCCTGGAACACCAGGGATCGGGAACGTCACGGCCGGCTTACCCGATTCCCACGAGACAGACGTCTGGCCCACCTTCGCTACGCCGTCCGCGAAGAGAGTTCCCGGATTGGCACCCAACCAGAATGTCTCCGTTGTCCCTGCCACCGCGGCCTTGGGCGCGCCCTGAGGACTTGCCCAGAGGCGGATGAGCCGCTCTTGCACGGAGCCTGGCATGGCTGTGACCTTTCCTTTCGTTGTACCGATCTCCGCACCGGGCTTATCTTCGTCCCAGGCGTACAGCCCGCTGACCACCTCGATGTTCGAAAACGTTTGTCCGTTCGGACGTGTGCAGGCGTACTGAATCCGCTGACTGACTGTCTGGTAATTGTTGCTCGCGCGATATTTCGTGAGCGTGCACGGTTGTCCGTCTACCTGAATCGTACCCTTGCCCTGATATTCGAGCATTGCGACCATGTCGCGTTCATCATGGCCCTTGAGCATGCCCATGTTCCGCATCCAGTTGAAGAGCACGGCCTTCAGGTCTTTGGCGTCTTTTGCTGGTGTGTAGGGTTCAGTAACCCCTCCACGTGGACCCTGTGCACTGGCCGTCAACGGCCCGCTGAGCGCGAGGACGACTGCGAGCGCGCCCCTTATCCAAGTAATTTTTCGAAAGTACATCGTTGTCATCCCTCTTTTCGAATCATTGCGCCCTGGTATGGGGCATGGAGGTGCGAGCGAGCATATTGCGGGTCGAGAATGGCAGTCAAGCATAGCGAGATTCAGATCCCGACGTGTAATACGAACTTTTCGTGAACTTTTGAAGCAAGAACCGGCGTTAGAATGTTGGGCAATGCACACTCGACTTCTGTTCTTCGTTTCGATTGCGAGCCTGACCGGTACTCTCTGTCTTGCTCCGGCAGCCGCCCAAACCTCGTCGGTACGCCTCCTTGTTTCGAACGGCTTGAAGGGGTCGATGGAGAATTTACACGCGGGCTGCGAAGCGAGCGTGGGGCATCCTTTGGATATCCGCTACAATTCCACGGCGTCCCTGAAAAAAAGCATCGAAGCGGGTGAGCGTTTCGATGTGACGATGATTACAACCGAAGCGATAGAAGATCTGGTGAAGCAAGGAAAGCTTGTCGCAGACAGCAAGATGTCGATCGGCCGTTCTGAGCTCGGCATCGGTATTAAGTCGGGCCTATCCAAGCCGGATATCAACACAGTGGACGGGCTAAAGAAAGCGCTGCTCGAAGTGAAGTCGATTACGTATCCGCAGGATGGCGCGAGCCGCGGCTACATCGAGAAAATGTTTGAGCGCCTGGGAATCGCGGCGGATGTGAAACCGAAGATCATTCTCGCGCCGGGCTCGGGCCCCGCCACGCAGAGCGTAGCCGACGACAAGGCAGGATTTGTGATCACGCTCTTCAGCGAGATTCTGCCGATCAAGGGCGTCGATATTTTGGGTGCGCTGCCAGGTGAATTCCAGTCCGATATTAAGTTCTCCGCCGGCGCCAGCACAGCGGCTTCCGACAGGCAGGCGGCCAAGGCCGTGATCGCGTGCGTGACTGGATCGAAGGCCACGCCTCTGCTGAAGGCGAACGGCATCGACCGCAAGTAAGCGCAGTCTCAGCGCGCGTTTTTACATATATCCCTTCGGAAATCATAGAAGACACGAATGAGGTTGCCATCGAGATCGGCCGCCATAAACTCGCGCAGCTTCCACGGTTTGTCCTCAGGCTCGTAAACGATCACGCCAAACGTCCTGTTGACGTCTCCGTTTTGCGGCATTGGGCGCTTTTCGTTGATACCTGGTGTCTGAAGATGCAAATTCAATGCCTCCGGAGTGAGGCCTTCAAATCACGGCCGGTGACCTACGTCAGGCAGCCGAGGCCCGTTCACGCAACGAGTGTTTCGGATTCTCAAGAGCGTGAGCTCCAGCCTTCGGAGCAGGCGTGACCGGGAAGATCGTTCTGATGTGTCAGACGATAGATGACCGCCGACAGGTCTCCAACAGAGGCCCTGCAATTATTGATCGTACTGGGGATCGGCTATCGCTGCACTTGACAACATTTGGACCTTTTATTGCGGCCCGAATAGCAAGGACCAATTGGACAGTTCTCACCCGATTTTTCTAGACGTAGATAGTCGGGTTCTTCTGACAAGAAAATGGGACGGAGAATGACGATGAAAAAACGAGCGGAATTGGTCGTGGGGTTTATCTGTGTCGTACTCTGGATTCTATTGTTTGGCGCGGGATTGATGATCTCTTCAGAAAACTATCGCAAAAGCCTTGAGCAATCCTTCACAATAGCCAACTTTCTAAAAGCGGGGCTTCTGTACACCTACACGAACGTAGCGATGCTCACCTGTTTAGCAGGCTTGATGGCGGGAATTGCGAGTCGGCTTACAGTCCGAGAATATGAAGGGGTTGTCGATCAGGCGCTCGAAGATAGCGCCCAAACGCTCTCCACGAGCATGGCTTACCGGCAGGAGAATCCTCTGTCGAGCTTGTTCAGAAGTTTTGTGGTTTTTCTCGCTTATGTCGCGGGTGTTGCCATAGGCGCACCAGGCGGAACGGAGATCCTTTCGAAAACCACATCCGACCAATATGCCCGCGTTGCGGCCCTTCTGTCTCTGGCTGGCTTCGCGGTTGGCTTTGATCCGACTCTATTCGGCACGCTTCTCAGCAAATTACCTAACCCGCTGAGAAAAACTGGCTAATCTGATGACGGCACGGTTTTTGCACTCGTACGGTTTATCGACTACACAGCGAGACTATTGCCCGATTCAGTTTATTCATACGTCCGCACTGTTTTATCGCTCGCGCTCTCGGCCGGTTGATCCGAACGCCCCCGCCGCATTCCACAGAAACAACCAGACAACCGCGACTAACATAATTCATTGAGAGCAGCTTCCTGTTCGTCAACTACTTCGCTTGGGCCTATTCAACGGACTTGATTGTCCAGAAGTCATCCGCAAGATTTTCGTCGAGCACGTACGCATATGGAATTGTGAAGTATCCTTTGAGTCCCCAATCGGTACCCCAGGAATTGCGGATGATGAACCGCTTCTGCGCGTCGTCATAGCCCACTGCAAGAATGGCATGACCGCCGAGGTTCTTTTCGCTGCGTTTGGGCATCGGCACTTTGCCGGTTTTAGCGACGCTCTGGCTTTCAAAACTTTCGTAAACCGAAATTCCAAAAACATAGGGGAAGCCTGATGCCAGGCAACCCTTCAACTGGTCGAGTTGTTGGTTGAGCCGCTGATAAAGGATGGCTTGGTACTTGAGAGCGTCGGTATAAGCTTTTCTCGGTGGTTTAACCTTGAATTTATTAATCACATAGGGCCAATCCGGAGTTTCGGGCGGCGCACCTAAGTTCGCAACGCTCTTGATTCCGTCTCGGATCATTGCTCCCGCGTCTTCACTGACCGTGTGCTCAATGACGCGCTCATTGTAATAAACAAAAAGACGTGAGGGTGTAAAAGCCTGCTCACCCTGCTTGATCTGATTGAATTGAAGTGCGGCACCGATCGCATTGGCCGTGCAGCTTCCCAATTGTCCTTGGTCGTAGATTGACGGGCACTTGGGCCGCAGATCTACTTTAAGCG
>DASRIZ010000145.1:0-13348 GCA_035649735.1 Blastocatellia bacterium
TTCAGGGTTCGGGGTTCAGGGTTCGGGGTTCAGGGTTCGGGGTTCAGGGTTCCGCTTAGCTTTGAAGGTCTGAACTCAGAACTCTTCCCCCCGAACTCTGAATCCTAATCCTGAATCCTGAACTCCGAACCCTGAACCCTGAACCCTGAACCAGAAACCACAAACCAGAAACCACAAACCAGAAACCACAAACCAGAAACCACAAACCAGAAACCACAAATCAGAAACCTATTCATATCTAAGCGCAACCATCGGGTCCACCTGTGCCGCTTTGCGGGCTGGCACAAAACAGGCTGCCAGAGCCACTCCGGCCAGGATCAACGAAATCACGATGAAAGTCGCTGAGTCAGTGGCACTCACGCTGTAGAGCAGGCTGGCCATCAAGCGTGTAACCAAAAGCGCCCCCGCGAGACCGGCTGCAATGCCGAAGCCTACGAGTCTCACGCCCTGCGATACTATCATCCTGAGCACGTCCGAGACTTGTGCCCCGAGCGCCATCCGAACGCCGATCTCGTGAGTGCGCTGGGTCACTGCATTCGACATCACACCGTAGATCCCAACCATCGCCAGCATCAACGCTACTCCGGCGAACATCAGCAAAAGAAGCATCGTAAATCTCGCCGGCGCCAGCGCGCCTGAAACCAGCTCATCCATCGCACGGATTCTGTAAACCGGTTGATCGCTATCGAGTGACCGAACGGTGTCGCGTACTGCGCCCGCCAGACCCAGTGGCTCTGATGTAGTTCGGATCGCAAGCGTCATTTGGGAAGACGATATCCGAGCGTGCGGATAGTAGACCTGTTCGCGAACGTTAGCATCCAGCTTGTGATGTCTGATGTGTCGGACAACCCCCACAATCTCAACCCAATCCTCCGGTTTCTCAGGAAAACGGCCAAACGTAAATCGCCGGCCAATCGGGCTTGCGTCCGGCCAGAGCCGGCGCGACAGCGTTTCGTCAATGATCGCGACGTTTGGTTTTCCTCGGACATCCTGGGTGGTGAAGAAACGGCCTTCGAGCAGAGGCGTTCTCATGGTCGTAAAGTATTCGGGAGTGATGACTCGTTGATCCACTTCAAAGCTGGCGAGATTGCCGCGCTCGGCCTCAGCCGTCACTCCTTCGAAGGTCAGCGTTCCTCCCCAATAGTCCCCGCTGAGAGGGAGCTGCGAGATTGCAGCGGCAGATTCTACACCCGGCAATGCGCTGATCCTATCCAGCAGTTGCTGATAAAAACCGGCGACGGCGGGTCCGTCCTTGTACTTCGATCGTGGCACCATCATCTTCATCGTCAGCACATTTTTCGAGTTGAATCCGGGATCAACCTGGGTAAGCCTGAAGAAGCTGCGCATAAGCAATCCAGCTCCCACGAGCAATACCAGCGACAAAGCGATTTCAGCCACAACGATCAGACTGCGAAGACTGTGAGTCGAGCTTCCAGCCACACTCCTGCCGCCCTCTTTCAAAGACAGTGTGAGATTTATTCTCGAAGCTTTGAGCGCTGGGACCAGCCCGAAGACTATCCCGGTCAATGCAGCGATCAAAAATGTGAAAGCCAGCATTCGCAGATCTATGCTGACCTCGTCAATGCGCGGCAGATCCTCGGGGCTGAGCGCCAACAGCGCATCTACTCCCCACACCGCCAACCCGAGCCCCACGCCCCCTCCGATCAGCGAAAGCAAGATGCTTTCGGTTAGGAGTTGCCGCAAAAGTCGAATCCGACTCGCCCCCATCGCTGCGCGGACAGCCAATTCCCTTTCCCGGGTGGCCGCCCGGCCAAGCAGAAGATTGGCGACATTCGCACAGGCAATTAGTAATACGAATCCAACTGCAGCCAGCAGTACCAGCAACGCAGGCCGCATCTTCCTGACGATGTCTCCGTGCAGCGAAACTACTTTCACCTCAAAGCCGGTGTGAGTGTAGTAAATCGGATAGAGCCGCGCGGCGATTGCGTTCATCTCGTCCTGCGCTTGAGCGAGCGTCACGCTCCGTTTCATTCGCCCGATCACCGTCAGTCCGTGGCTGTCTCGTTCCTGCTTTGCGTAGTCCGCTGCATACGGAATCCAGACTTCGACATTCCCCGGGATCAACGCTTCAGGCGGAACCATCAGCGTGAAGTTCGGCGGCAGAACCCCTACCACCGTCGTTGGCCGGCCGCTTAGATTGATCGTGCTGCCGACTGCTGACTGGTCGCCGCCGAAGTTGCGTTGCCAGAATCCGTAGCTGACTATCGCGACTCGCGGCGCGCCGGGTTGTTCTTCGCTTGGATCAAAATCGCGGCCCGCTTGAATCCGAGTTCCCAGCACCGAAAAGAAGTTCGTGGATACTTGCGCGCCGCTCAGATGCTCAGGCTCTCCGCTGCCGGTAAGTATGAAAGCGTTCCCGAAAACAACTCCGAAGCTCTCAAATAGTTCGGACTGTTCGCGGAAATCCAGGACCTCAGGCTCTGAGACCCAGTTCTGCTCCAGACCGATCTTCTCAAGACGCGTCCACAGTAACGCCAGGCGATCCGGCGCAGCGTACGGCAGCGGCCTGAGCAATACGGCATAGACTACGCTGAAGATCGCGGTGTTGACGCCGATTCCCAGCGCGAGCGTAAACACCGCGATTAAAGTGAAGCCTGGTTTCTTTATCAACATTCGCGCGCCATAGCGCAGGTCCTGCCAGAAAGTTCCCATTGTCCCCCTCTTAAGTTCGGTTTCTGGTTTCTGGTTTGTGGTTTCTGGTTTGTGGTTTCGGGTTCAGAGTTCAGCGTTCAGAGTTCTTTGCGTCTTTGCGGTCTGAACCCCGAACTCTGAACCCTGAACCCCGAACCCTGAACCCTGACTCTTTCACGCGCACAGCACCAACAGCGTTGCGTCGTCCTGAAATTCACCGCCGCCGAAACTCACGACCGCTTCGACGATCGAGTCTCGCAACGCCTCAGCATCGAGGTCTCGTTTCTCTATCAACAGTTCGATCAATCGGTCCTCACCGAACTCGTCTCCAGTAGAACTTCTCAATTCAGTGACCCCATCGGTAAACAACAACAGGCGATCACCGGGCTTGAGTTCGATCTCCTCTTGTTTGTAGCACCAACTTGGAAACGGGCCCAACACC
Organism: Blastocatellia bacterium; assembly: GCA_035649735.1. GTDB lineage: Bacteria > Acidobacteriota > Blastocatellia > UBA7656 > UBA7656 > Onstottus_A. The sequence goes on from DASRIZ010000145.1 coordinate 3,095, forward strand.
GCGCCGCCCGGCTCGAGCCGGATCAACGAACCATCTCTTCTCAACAACAACCCCGCGTTATGCCCGGCATTGGTGTACACAAACTTGCTGGTTTCTGCGTCGACGACGCCGTAGAAGAAGGTGATGAACTTATCTTCCCCGGTGCTGCTTGAGACAACCCGGTTAACTTTAGCGCACAGCTCGGGGGCCGTTATCGTATCCGATGCGAACGCGTGAACTGCCGCCTGAACGTTTGACATCAGGAGCGCCGCCGGCATTCCTTTGCCCGAGACATCGGCGATGCACAACGCGGCTTTGCTGTCAGTGAACTTCAACACGTCGAAATAGTCACCGCTCACTGTGCGAGCGGGCCGCCAGGCGCCGGCGATGCTGTAGCCCTCGATTTGGGGAACCTCGGTTGGCAGGAGCCGCCGTTGGATGGTCCGAGCTTCGACAAGCTCGCGCTCCTGCTCCTTACTAACCAGTTGGGTTGCGCGCAGCTTGTGACCCAGTTCAATCTGTGTGCGCAAGATCGAAAGGAGGCGTTTGTTCTCCCAGGGCTTAAGTATGAAGTCACGCACTCCTCGGCGCATCGCCTCGACTGCAAGCTCGACGCTCCCCCAGGCGGTCATCACGACGATTGGAAGAGTGCTATCCACTGCTTGAACTCTCGATAGCAGGTCGAGACCCTCCTGCCCCGACGTTGTGTCGCGCGCGTAATTCAGGTCCATCAACAGCAGATCAAAATCGTGGGTCTTCAGTGCTTCGATCACAGCGTAGGGCGTGGTCACGGCTTCTGTTTGATAGCCTTCGCTCTTTAGAAGAAGACGCAGAGCTTCCAGAACATCGGGTTGATCATCGGCGATAAGGGTGCGTGGTGCGGTGGGACTGAGTGCTGACATGACTAATACCTCTATTTTCTCTAGCCAAGTCGCGTGCCAGAAGATCCTGTTTCATAAGTACTTTAGTCGTTCAGTTTAATGGAGATACGGGAAGGCGGTTGTGTTCACATGCGGGAAATCGATTTCCCAGAAGTAGCACCAGGAAAAGTTACCCAACCCGTGCTGGCGCTCTCGAATGAACGCAGTATCGACACAGGACCGATCGACTCGCGAGAATCTGGCGCCGCCCACTAAGGCTTTTGAAACGTTCCGCTAGAAACTTCATTTAGAAATGGAGCCAGATTTCGTGATCATTCACGCCGGCTTCGACTACCTACCAAACAAGGAGAGGGTTATGATCAAGAACGCGCAACGAGCCATCCTTAGCGTTGTCCTGCTGGTCGTATCCGCGGGCAATATCTTCTCTCAAGAACAGTTGGGACCTAGCCGCCTTGTCCGTTTCCAGGCGCCTGCCTTAAGAAACTCGACACACCTGGCGAGAGGTTTACGGCAAGCAAGATTCCTCGGACAAATTGGTGGAGTGGCCTTCGACGCAGAGGCTAAACCTGCAGAAGGCTTTAATGTCACGAACTTGTCACTCAGTTATGATCCTAATCAGCCGGATGGCAAACGGCTTAGGATCAGTTTTGACGGGCGTGAAATTGCAGCTCCAATTCTTGACTGGCGTTTGATCCCAACCGCAAGGTTTGCAGACTCGGAGTTCTATTCATGCGTCACCCTTTTTGGGGCTCTCAACGACGCCGATGACGGGACGAAAGCTCTATGGCAAGGCGGCCAGATCATTAACTATCACGATGAATTCGTCGATACCCTCATTGGGCTTCGTCTGTTCCAACTCGATATGCTTATCTTGGACGAGATCGCAGCGGATCTGCCGAAGCGCAAGAATGATGGATATGTTCTTGGCGCCGACGAAGTGAAGCCGGACGTTGAGCTTAACAGGAAAGGGTTCTCAAGATTTCACGCGTATCTTGAGCAACTCCAACAACAGACGGGTGAAGAATACCGGTCATATGTGATCCACGATTTCGGTAGTGACATAAGATTCGGCACAAGTGGAAACTCTCTATTCCTGACCGGCGACCCGCAGTATTTCTTCTGGAAGCCTTCCGGTTATTCGTCTGATGTTGAAGTGAAGATCAGCCAGGAACTTAGAACTGCTGCAAGAAAACGTCAATTCAGCACGAGGCAGTGGTTTATATCCCAACTCATCGAGCGTGCGAGAGAGTTTGAGAAAGACTACGATTCGGAAGCGCTTTTTGACGATCTTCCCTTTCTGTATGAAGAAGGGTTTATCGACAGCCTACGAGAATTGCTTGCCTTAAAGGCCGACCTCGAACGGAAGAAGTATCTACAGCGACAGCCCACCGCAGCATTGCGATCCTTGCTGATTAATCTTCGACAGACGATGGAGGATGAAAAGCCGCTGTCCCTGAACGGGATGAGCCGTGATGTTTCTTCGCATCTAGAGATGGTTCGCAGTATCAATCCGGCGGTTTGGGACACCGGGGTGAATGTTATGCGTTACGCGGCGTTTTTTCGGTATTGCAAAAGAACGTCGCCTCAGCAATGGCGATCGTTCATTACCCGAATACGTCAGGTGAGAGAAATCTCGGATCCGGTGACGACGCCAACCGTTATTTACCCGGGAAAGTAACAGGTTGAAGCCGGGGAGGTTCTAATGTCCGGGGGGCCGCAGCTATTCATTAGCTTCTCATCAATGGACCAACATGACGTTCGGACGTTGTTTGCTGCCCTGCAACTCCAAGGAATCGACTGTTGGGACTATTCGGCTGCCGGGCAAGAACTCCCGCTGGGGAAATCGGTCGAGGTGTCTTTAAGGGAGAGAATAGACGCGTGCGACTACTTTATTGCGATTGTGAGCAAAAGCACTACCGATGAGACTTCAGGCCGATTCACGCGGTTTGAGTTACAGTATGCGATCGATCAGGGCTTGCTCGAAGACGGAAAGATACTCCCGGTTCTGTTGACAGCCAACCCTCCGACGGATTGGTCAGGTCCCTATCGGCGATTGCAGGCGATTCGCTGGGTGGAGTTCCACGGAGCGGACGCGGCAACCTTCGATGAGCGAATGGCCGAGATTTGTGCAAAGTTGAAGGTACCCTACGTCCCGCCCTCGCTTAGAGACCCTCGCGTGTTCTTCTCGAGATACCTCTTGCAAGAGGCCGAACAGGTCAAGCTCACAAACGCAGAGTTTATACGGCTGATGCAAATCATGAATAAGTGCGCTGAGGAAGTAGCAACGGGGCAGTGGCTTGCAGCAAAGGAGCTCATATCCTCATTTCTTCAACTGGGCGGCTTACTAATTCCGCGGGTTCAACTCACATATCCAATAATCTTGAAGGGCGTGTGTGAACTACAGCTTGGCGAATTCAATGACGCAGAACAATCATTCACGAAAGCGACCAGGGCCGCCGGCCCGCAAGCTGACTACTTTGTCGGACTTGGCAACGCCGGTCTAGGGCACGCTTGTTATCAACAACAGCGCTTTGATGAAGCGGCAGTCTACTTCAACCGCGCACTTGAACTCCTCCCTGACGATAAGGATGTAGAGTTCAACCGACTCAGCTCATTGCTCCATTCGGGGATTGGGATAATGAATGCAGCGGGTCCGGATGAGATTGACCAAACGGCGCTAACCGCTGACGAACCGTCACAGGCTCGCAAGTTGAGCGGCGTCTTCCACTACAAAAGAGGAGAGTACCAAGCAGCCATAGACGCCTTCCGGTCTCTGGAAGGAGAGCTAGATGAAGTTTCCGCCATCTATTTGAGCCGCGCTCATACGTACAACGGAAACGAAACCGAGGCTCTGGAGATCCTCCGAAATGCGGCGGCCCGGCTTGGAACCGCTAATCTCTATCACCATCTTGCCTCTGCTTACGTGAATGCTGGATCCCCGTTTGCGGGCCTTGAAATCTACGAGCGCGTTCTTTGTCAACCGGCTTGCCGCAAGAGACAGTATCTCGTGGAATATGCCCTGATTTTGAAGGCCATCGATGAGCCCACGATGAGGAACAAGATCAGAGAAATTTGTAATTTGGTTTTGAATCTGGAGCAATTCTCGCAGGCTAATCTATCAGGCGAAGACTTTTATTACATGGGATTCGCCAACTATCTGCTTGGGAGATATGAACTAGCGCGATATGAATTTGAGCGATCGTCCGGATTTGATGGCAAGTATTATGACCATGAAGAGTTTGGATTGGAATAAGCGCCACTCGCCGTTACTACACCTAAAAGAACGCTGCAGAGCCCGGTTCAACTTTACTCGCATCGAAGAGCGATCATCGGATCAACCCTGGCCGCGCGTCTCGCAGGGATGTAGCTCGCTAGAAACGCCACCGTCACCAGCACTAACGAGACACCCGCAAACGTCAACGGGTCCGTCGCGCTCACACCATAAAGCAAACTGGTCATTACGCGGGTAAGCGCCACCGCTCCCGCCAGTCCAATCACCGTACCCGTAAACACCAGCAGCATGCCGTGCCCGACCATTAGCTTGATTACGTCTGACGGCTGCGCGCCAAGAGCCATGCGTATCCCTATCTCATTCGTACGCTGAGCGACCGAATGTGCCATTACTCCGTAGATCCCGACCAACGCCAGGACAAAAGCCAGACTCGCAAAGATCGCCAGCAACATCGCGTTGAACCGTCGCGGTGAAACAGAATCGGCGACCGATTGGTCCATCGTCTGGATATCTGTCACCGGCTGGTCGTTATCGATTGACCACACCTCATTGCGTATGGAAGCGATGAGCGGCTTCGGATCGCCCGCCGCGCGAACCAGAAGAGACATGCTTGAGGACGGGAACTGGGGATACGGGATATACAGGCAAGGTTTGGCGTCCGAATCGAGCGCGGCGTCTCGAACGTCTCCGGCAACGCCGACGACCGTCAGCCATGGCCGGCTCGAATCTCGACCGCCGAGCTTGATTCGTTTATCGATTGGATCTTCATTTGGAAGAAAGCGCCGCGCCCAACTCTCGCTGACTATCACAACGCCAGGTAAGCTCTGGTCGTCCCGATCGGCAAAGCTTCGTCCACTGAGAAGCGGAATCCCCAACGCGTTAAAATATTGCGGGCTGATCATTCGACGGTCGGCTACAAGATTTTCCCCATCCGCGTCCGCCCGGCTTTCAATTGAGAAGCCACCCGCATACACGCCTCCGCTCAACGGCGCGGATGAAATCAATCCAACAGACTGCGCTCCTGGAAGCGAGGAAACGCGCTGGGTGACATCTTGAAAGAAAGCGATCTGCCGATTAGCGTTCGGGTACCTTGATCCCGGGAGCGCGATGTTCATGGTCAGGGTGTTTGCAGGGTTGAACCCGGGATTTACGTTCAGCAGACCGGCAAGGCTCTTGATCATCAGCCCGGCGCCGATCAACAGCACCAGCGACAACGCGATCTCGACAATCACCATTGAGCGTCGAAGCCGATTCGAGCGGCGTCCGCCCGCCAGCGCGCGGGAACCCTCCTTTAGCGATTCGCTTAGATTGACCTTTGAACTCTGCAACCCGGGTGTGAGACCAAAAAACACGGTGGTTAACATTGCTATGGCGACGGTGAAGCCGAGCACGCTAGCGTCAACGCCGATCTCGTGCGCGCGTGGGAGCGTATCTCGGCTCAACGACAACATTGCCTTGATACCCCAGACGCTCAGCAATATCCCCCCGACGGCCCCCGCCATGGCGAGCAGCGTCGCTTCGGTTAGAAGTTGGCGCAGTACACGGCTTCGGCTGGCGCCGAGAGCCGTGCGAATCGCGATTTCCTTTTGTCGCGCGGCAGAGCGGGCCAGCAATAAGTTGGCGACATTCGCACACGCTATCAACAGCACCAGCGCGACAGCCCCCATCATCACCCACAGCGCGGTTCTCACATTGCCGACGACTTGCTCATTGAGCGGCACGATTCTTACGCCGATTCCCTGATTGTCGGAATAAGTTTGCGCGAGGCGCTTGGCGATGGCGGTCATCTCGGATTGCGCTCGCTCGAGGGTGACGCCGGCGTTGAGCTTGGCCATCACGCAGAGTTGATGATTGGCTCGCTTCTTGTTGATGAATTCATCATCGAGAGTCATCGGTCGCCACAGATCGGTCTGGTTCGCGACGCCAACGAAGAAGGGGAGCTCTTTGGCTCGCGGAAACTGAAAACCTTCGGGCGCGATCCCGATCACCGTGTAGCCTTGGTCATCGAGAGTCATCGTTTGACCGATCAGACCCGGGTCGCCCGCAAATCTCCGCTGCCATAGCGCATAGCTTATGACGACAACCTTACTCGCACCCGCTGTGTCTTCATCATTGGTAAAAGCGCGTCCGAGGTGTGGCTCGGCTCCCATCAGCCTGAAGAGATTTGGCGAGACGCTGGCGCCGCTGATTCGTTCAGGCTCCCCGGACCCTGTGAGGTTCCAGTGACCGACGCCAAGCGCACAGACATACTCAAAGACAGTGTTCTGTTCGCGCCAATCCATGAAGTCACCGGGGGTGACTGGAACCGTGCCGCCGGCAATCTGGAATCGAGGGTTGGTCTCCCAGAGCATCACGAGCCGATCGGGATTTGAGTAGGGAAGCGGCCTAAGAAGGACGGCGTTGACGACGGTGAATATCGCGGTGTTAGCTCCGATGCCCAGCGCGAGGATGATGATAGCAACGGCGGTGAATCCCGGGGTTTTGATAAGGGATCGAACGCTGAAGCGGATGTCTTGAAGGAGGTCTGACAACGCCATCGGCCAGAAGATAGCTGTATTAAGGAACGCCGCGCAAGACAGGTTGATACCACCAACCTCAGTTGCTGCGGCCACTAATACCACCAACTTCAGTTGGGGGTTGGACAAAACTTTAGTCTGTCGTCGACAAACTGCGTTGGCGGTAACCGCGTAGCGGTGTCCTCTCGGTAGCTTGTGGGGAGTGGGCGACACCCTGGGCCGCGTAGCGGTTACCTCTGGGCGTCAAAATCGACTTCTAGCCAAAATAGGTAACCGCTACGCGGCCCAGGGGTGTCGCCCACTCCACGCTAGCTACCGAGAGGACACCGCTACGCGGTTATCCTTTGTTGTCTTGCTGAAATTGGCGAGCGAAATGTCCAAACTCCAGACCCAAAACTGAAGTTGGTGGTATGTGCGGCTTGTCGCGGCTCGCAGTCGCGCGGTCGTTCAGTTCTAAACCTGGAACCCCGCATAGCACCGCCGTCATTGTTTGCACCATCCAGAAAGCACTACTCATACCTCAGCGCCACCATCGGGTCCACTTTCATTGCTCGACGCGCGGGGATGACGCTGGCCGCTGCCGAGACGCCGATTAACAACGACGATATGGCTACAAATGTCATCGGGTCGGTCGCGCTAACGCCAAAAAGCAAAGTCGCCATGAATTTCGTAAGGAAGAACGATGCGATCACACCGATCACTACGCCGATCGACGCTAACAACATTCCCTGGCCAACCACAAGCCCGAGCACGCTCTTGTGACTGGCTCCCAGAGCCATTCGTATGCCGATCTCGCGTGTTCGCTGCGACACCGAATAACTGATCACCCCGTAGAGACCAACCGCCGCGAGCACCAGCGCCAGGCCGCCGAAAATCCCAAGCAACAACATGTTCAACCGGCGCGGCGCAACCGATTCCGATAACACATCGTTTACCGTCTTGATTCCGTAAAGCGGAAGGTCTCTGTCGATCTCTTGCATCGCGCCGCGGACGGCTGAGGTCATCGCCGCCGGATCGCTTTTGGTGCGCACCAGGACTGTCCCGAACGGCACGGTCACTTGATAGTAAGGCGAGAACATCTCGGGCTTAGTTTCAACGTCCAAACCCGACTGCTTCACGTCTCCAACGACTCCAATGACCGTCCGAGTGCGATTCTCGAAGGTGACGCGCTGCCCAATTGGGCTCTCGTCCGGCCAGTAGCGGCGCACAGCTTCCTGATTGAGGATCAGCACATCAGGAGCGCCTCGAACATCGCGCTCTTCAAAGTCCCGTCCTTCCACTAGCGGAATGTTCATCGTCTCAAAATAACCGGGAGTAGCAAGGTTCGTGTTTGCATTGAAGCCCTGCCCGGGAGGCTGAGGCGGACGGCCTTCAATCCCGAAATAGCGAGATCCAAAACTTCCGGCCATCGGCACCGCAGTTACAACAGCCGCTGAATGCACACCCGGCAACGCTGACAGCCGCTCCAGTGTTTGCTTATAGAAACCGGTGACGCTGACTGCGTCGCGGTATCGCGAACCCGAAAGCGCAACGTTCACCGACAGCACGTTCTCGGGATTAAACCCGGGGCTAATGTTAAGCAGTCTCGAGAAACTCTTGATCATCAAACCCGCGCCGATCAACAGCACCAGACAGATCGCGACTTCCGCGATGACGAAAACGCTGCGAGTCCGGTTGGTGCGGATGCCGCCGCTCGCACCGCGGCTTCCTTCCTTCAGTGCGTCATTCAAGTCGGGCTTCGAGGCTTGAAGCGCGGGCACGAGCCCAAAGATCAACCCGGTGGCAATTGAAATGAGTAAACTAAATCCGAGCACCCATCCGTCAAGCCCGATCTCTTTTACGCGAGGAATGGTGCCTTCTCCGATCGTGAGAAGAACGTTCAGCCCCCACACTGCAAGCAGCACTCCTATAATCCCGCCGGTGACCGAGAGCAGGACGCTCTCCGTCAGTAACTGTCGAATGATGCGCGACCGCCCCGCGCCAAGCGCGGTTCGAATAGCAATTTCTTTCTTGCGCGCCGCCGATCTCGCGAACAGCAGGTTAGCTACATTCGCGCAAGCAATCAGGAGTACAAAGGCTACGGCTCCGAGCAACACGAGCAGCGCGGGCCGCGCGCCAGCTACGACTTCTTCATAAAGCAGGAACACGTTCGAACGGTGTCCGGTGTTGACCTGATACTGTTGCTCGAGTTGAGCAGCGATCGACTCCATATCCGCTCGAGCCTGTTCCAGGCTGACGCCGTCTTTCAACCGGGCGATGACCGAAAGATTATGGCCGCCGCGGTTGGCCGCATCATTCGGCGAAAGAATAAGTGGGACCCATATCTCCGATCGTCTGTTTGGAAATCCAAAATCGCCGGGCATCACCCCGACGACGGTGTGATCCTTTTCGTTGAGCTTGATTGTTTTCCCAATGATTTCAGGATCAGATGAAAAGTTTCGTTGCCACAAGGCGGTGCTGATGATCGCGACCGGGTTCCTGTCGGGTTTGTCCTCTTCGGCTTCGAAGACCCGCCCTATGCGAGGCCGGGCGCGAAGTATTGAGAAAAGGCCTGGCGATACACCTGCTCCTTGAATCCGTTCTGGTTCAGTGCCGCCGCCAAGGTTGAAGCCCTGACCGCTGAAAGCCGCCATATCTTCGAAGACTTGATTCTGCGCGCGCCAGTCGTAGAAATCAGGCGGCGACACAACATTGCGCTCGCGGCCCAATTGCATCCGTTTCTCCCAAACCATCACCAGCCGATCTGATCGCTCGAATGGCAGCGGGCGGAGCAGCACCGCGTTAACAACGCTGAAGATCGCAGTGTTTGCGCCGATGCCCAGCGCGAGCGCAAGCACGGCGACAAAGGTAAATCCGCGGTTCTTCAAAAGTGTGCGAACGCCGAAGCGAATGTCTTGAAGAATGGTGTCCATTTTCCCTCCTACGCTACTCGTACCTCAACGCGAACATCGGATCGAGCTTCATTGCCCGACGCGCCGGGATGTAGCTGGCCGCCAAAGCGACCACAGCAAATAAGAACGAGACTGCAACGAATGTAGGCGTATCCGTCGTTCCTACTCCGTAAAGTTGACTGCCGAGGACTTTGGTCGCTGCGAGTGCTAAGGCGACTCCAAGCGCGATCCCAGCCACAGTCACGACTATTCCGTCGCGCATTACCAACGCCAGCACATTCCGGGGTTGCGCTCCCAGAGCCATTCTCACGCCTATCTCGCGCGTCCGTCCGGACACTGAGTAGGACATCACGCCGTAGATCCCGATCGCCGCAAGCACCAGCGCCAGGGTCGAAAAGATGCCCAGCACAAGTGCGCCGAACCGCGTTCGGGAGGTTGCGTCGGCGCTGCGTTCTTCCATTGTCCTGATGTCGAAGATCGGAACGTTGCTGTCCAGAGCGAGAATCTCACTTCTTACCGCCGCGACGATCTGCGTCGGGTCGTTCGTTGTGCGGACCATTACAAAAGAAGCCGGCTCGGTTGGTTGGGTGTAGGGTAGATAGACCTGAGGCTTGAACGCTTCTTCTACTTTCCCATATTTGACGTCCCCGACTACGCCTACGATCTCGCCGTATTGATCTTGTTCCCAGCCGGCGCCAACCCAGATCTCTTTGCCGATCGGGTTTTCATTGGGCCAGAACTTTCGCGCTGCGCCC
>DASRIZ010000146.1:0-8880 GCA_035649735.1 Blastocatellia bacterium
CCGTTGTTTGCGCGGCGAGCTTTCGAAACGGGCGCACGCCGCTCACTCCGTCCCACGGATACTTGTCGCAAGGCTGCTCGCGTTCGCCTTCGTCTCTTTCCAGAAAGCCGGGAATGAATGTCTCGCGAGTCAACGTAGTCAAACGCACACGTCCCGTCTCACCATACCCCACAACCGCGTCGCGGTCGTTAAATGAAACGACTTCGATCACCGCGCGAGGCTGCGGCGCGTAATAAGCGATCTTGTAACCGTCCTCGGGAGTCACCGGTTTCGAACACGCCAGCCCCATCAACGTGTTTCCGTAGGTCGGCGTCAAGTAGACACCCGGACCCAGCAGCTCTTCCGTCGCAAATCGAGTGTATTGCGGAGTGAATTCAGTGCCGCCCGCGAAGATCCCGGTTATGCCGGCTTGCGCAACGCTGGTGCCGCGATTCTCGAGCTCCTCGGCAAGCGCTTCGAGCAACTTTGGCGTTGTAAACATGCACTTGATGTCGTGTCCGGCCCCGAGCAAGGTTATCGCCTGATCGATCACATGCGCTTTGTATTCATCGAGTGATTCGGACTCGCCCCACTTGATCAGCTTGATGACCCAGCGCGGATCGAGATCCACACAAAAACAGATCCCGCCGCGATACTGGCAGAGATGCTCGACCGCCAGCCGCAGTCTTCGCGGGCCGGAAGGTCCGAGCATTAGCCAGTTCGCGCCTTTCGGAAAGAACTCCTCCGGTAAGGTCTCGCTGAACATTTCGTAATCGGTGCGGAAATCTTCGATCTGAAGGCGGCTCTTCGGCACCCCGGTGGTGCCGCCCGTTTCAAAGGTGAAGATCGGTTTGCCTTCGAGCCCCTTCGGCAGCCACCGCCTGACCGGTCCGCCTCGCAACCATTCGTCTTCGAACGGCGGGAACTTGCGGAGGTCTTCGTAGGAGTTGATTTCTTCTCTGGGATCCCAGCCGAGTCTGGTAGCGAACTCGAGCCAGAAAGGGCAACCGGTTTCGGGGTTGAAATGCCAGGCGATGATCTCGCGCACGTGGGCATCGAGTTGGGTTTTTGCTTCCTGTGCTCTCATAGATAGGTCTGTTGTAGCAACACTCATTCGTTGATCTCACGCTTTGGGTTTAGTTGACAGCAGAGTCACTTGTTGTACCAACGGGCACCTTAATACTTACGACTCGTTCACCAATTCTTCAAACTGCGAAACCAGATCCCTTGCATACTGTTCGAGATATCGGCGCACCTTATTAACATCCGCCCCGGCCTTCACAAGTTCTACCACATCCACCAGATCCCTTCGTCGCCTGGCCGCGAGTTTCATGTAAATAAGCACTTCAATCGGAACAATGGCCAAGCCTTCGTTGATTGGAGGATGGTCCAAGACTTCTTCCAGTTGCGGACCCAGCGATACTGGCGAGAGGTAGTCGATGCGCACGCCGTCAACTTCGATCGGAACACCAGCTTTGAAGGCGACCAATGATCCCTGATGTTCAAACGCCTCTTCTCCCACCAGGAAATCCACATCCGTTGTTGCTCTAACATACCCATGAGCACCGACAGCCAAACCACCCGCCAGCGCGTGCCGAATGCCAAGGCGATTCAATTGCTCTGCGGTCTTGATCGCCGCGTCACGTACTTGAGGCGAAACGAAGCGGAAGACTTCTTTGATGTCCATTTGATCTACCCGGCGCCTGGGGATTTGAGCATATGACAGTTCCATCGAACGATATTTCCTTCAGCCGTGCGCGAGCTCGGCGACTTCTTTCGATTTATCCGTCGCGCTGTCCTCTACCGATGAATACGCCTCGATCGCCCGATGCGCCATATTCGAAACTCCATAATGCTCTCGCACGCCGACGAAAGCCCTTTGACTCAGTTCCGCGGCCAGCGACGGGCTTTCGACCAACGACAACAAACCCACTGCAAGACTCTCGGCATCGGATCCCTCAACCAGCAGTCCGCCGGCGGTCCGTTCGACGATCTCCGTAAACGAGCCGCGTCGAGGTTGAACGACCGGGACACCGGCCGCCATCGCCTCGAGCAACGACATGCCTTTTGGCTCATCATACGTAGCCGGCACTGAGAACGCGTCGAGCCCTCGCAGAAACGCAAGCTTCGCTTCGCGGTCAACGCCACCGCGATAATGAAACTCTCCGCCAAGCCCCCAATCGTTCATCTGCCGCTCGATACCCCCAAAATAGTCGCGATACTCCGGCGCGAGATAACCGGCCACTTCCAGCCTGATCTGCCGTTCTGGTGTCCGTTGTCTCAACAGCCGGTACGCTTCGCAAAGAACGTGGAGTCCTTTCTCGGGCGCGACTCTCGCAAAGTAGCCGACTACGAACTCTTTCGAATTCGACCGCTCTTTCTTTTCAAAACCATCAAAGCTAATTCCAAGCGGGACGACGTGCATTTTGGTTTCCGGAATCCCAAGATCCGCGCACATCCGCTTTGCGTAGAAATCGCTGACCGCAATAAATCCGTCCACGAACTCGACGTTGGTTCGAATCAACTCCAGGGCCTTGCTTCGATGCGGTTCGCCCAGCCCGTTTATAAACAGGTCTTCGCCTTGCAGCGTGCAAAACACTCGAAGATTCAGCTCGCGTTTCATCGGCCCGGCCAGCGCTATCAAAAGGGAGTTCGGCAGGTTCACAACGTCGGGGCGCGCTTCGGTCCTGAGCCAGTCGATCAGCTTATCGAGTTCTTTCCTTTGATATCCGTCTTCACCCTTCAACATTGAAATCGTCATTTCAGCGAGTGATTTCGGATCGACCGCGATCGAGCGCCGGGCAACCATATTCAATGCGGCCTCGGAGTCCCACAACCTGTCGAGCAGCTTTGGGGTATGACGAAACAACGGAACGTGTTGTTCGAGGTAAACGCTGATCCCGCCAAAGAAGACTCGATGCTGGCTGACGTTTTGCTCATCGGTCAGCGTAGGCGTATAGATGGGGACCAGCAGGACGTCGTGTCCCTGTCTTAACAGCTCAGCCGCAAGCGCATTGTCGCGGAGACAACTGCCGCAATACATACCCGCCGCGCCCGCTGTGATCGACAAGATCTTCATGATTGCCGATTGCCGATTGTCGATTGCCGATTGCCGATTGCTCAATCGACAATCGGCAATCGGCAATTTCAGTAGACTCCTTCAACCACGTTCGTTTTGAAACGCGAGAAAGGCCGCACGTTTCGAACCCCGTCCCACGGATAAAGCTCGCACGGCGCTTCGCGTTCGGCTTCGTCTCGCTCCAGAAACCGCGGCATAAAGAACTCGCGGGTTAGAGTCGTGAGCCGCACCCGGCCCGCCTCGCCGTATTCAACCACCCTCTCCGGCTCATCCGGATCGACCACTTCGATCATCGCGCGCGGCGCAGGCGGGTAGTAAGCTATCGCATAGTTGTCATCGGGGACGCGGGGCTTGTGAGCCGCAAGCCCCATCAGCGTATTCCCATACGTCGGCGCGAAGTAAACTCCATCGAGTAGTTCTTCAACCGCATAGCGATGAAACTCCGGAGTCATTTCAGTGCCCGCGCAACACACACCGGTGATGCCGACTCGTTTCAGCGAAACCTTATCGCAAAGCGCTTCAAGCAGCTTGGGGGTCGTGAACAGACAGCGGATGTTGTCGTGCGCTTTTAGCAGCGTCAGCCCCTGATCGATCACGTGCTGTTTATACTTCTCAGCCATCTCGTTCTGGTTTTTCTTGAGAAGCTTTATTACCCAGCGAGGATCGAGATCCACAAGAAAGCACACGCCGCCGCGATGCTGAGCCAGATGCTCGACTCCGAGCCTGAGCCGGCGCGGACCTGTGGGCCCGATCATCAGCCAATCAGCGCCCTTTGGAAAAAATTCGTCCGGAAGCGTGTCGCTAAAAGCCTCGTAGTCAATTCGAAAGTCATCGATGTTGATTCGCGACTTTGGTACGCCGGTGCTTCCCCCGGTCTCAAAAGTGTAGACGGCGCGATTGGCGTATGCTTTTGGGACCCAGCGTCTGACGGGACCGCCGCGCAGCCACTCATCCTGAAAGTTCCCAAATCGATCGAGGTCCTCATAACCGTGAATCTCGCCACGCGGGTCCCAGTCAAGCTGCTTTGCATAATCCAGCCAGAACGGACACCCTGTTTCCGGGTTAAAGTGCCATTCAACTATCTCTCGAACCCACGAATTCAGCGCGTCTCGCGAGTGTTTTATCCTTGCTTCGATGCCGTTCTTGGACGTTGATTTCATTCTCGATTCACCTTTGTGACTGAGAATCGATTCTTGTCGCGACGGAGCAGCCTGTCAAGACGAGACGTGCCGGCGTCCGACAAACTTCAGTTTGTCGACGATTCATCCCACTGAAATGCTTTCAGCGCATCGGCGATCTCTTCCGCGAGGTACCAAATCATCCAATGCTCAGCGTGTGGGATGATTGACAGCTGAGAGCCTGAAATCGAGCGGTGAAGTCGTTCGCCGTGCCCGGGCGGAAAATGTTTGTCATTCTCGCCCCAGAGAATCAAAGTTGGGCAGGTTATCTTTTGATATAACTCCGGCAAGCGCGGCAGAGTGCCTTGATAACCGGCACACATCCGAGAGATAAACTTCCGCACCTCGATCTGCTTGAAGGAGCTCCAGAGATCACCGCGTAACTCGGGAGGGAGCGACACGCTTTTCGGTAAGAACGTCCGCTCGGCACGCTTGAACACAATGCCAGGAAGGTAACGGATTATAAGTCGATTGAGTTGGAACTTTCGCAAGAGCGCGATTTCCCACGAGGTAATTTCATCCCACCACGCGAGCGAGTTCATTACCACCAAACCTGCAGTTCGTTCCGGATGCTGTGCTGCGAAAACAAGCGCCGGTTGAGCCCCCATGTCGATTCCGGCGAGCACCACCCGCCGCAGTCCCCAGTGGTCAAGCAAGACCATTAACCGGCTGGCCATCTGGAAGGGTGAGGCTCCGCCAGACCAGGCGTCGCTGTATCCCATTCCTGGCCAGTCGAATGCGATTACCTCAAATCGGTCGGCAAGCTTTGGCGCAAGGGCGCTCCAGATCTGGAGATTGTCCGGATAACCATGAAGCAACACCACTGGCGGACCTTTGCCGATGCGCGCAACTCGAAGCTGCTTGCCATTCTCCACTCGATCGAAGGTAGTCTCGAGCACTAAGCAAAGTCCTCACAAATCTTGCCCGCTGCCAGGATGCCCGATATCGCACAGAAGCTAACCCACTGACCGGGATGAGTCGAACTGCCCGCAAGATACAATGATTTTACCCAGGGGCTGCGATGCGCGAGCCGGCCCTCCCGCATGAATCGCGCGGTCATCACCGGATTCATGCTCTCGCGGTACAAGCTGTAGCTTGAGCCCCACTCCGTTGGGATCCGTGTCTGCAGTAACTTATATTCCCCAACATATTCGCGCCACCACGCCTCACCCAGGACGCGGTCCAGGAATTCACGCTGCGCGCCGGGCCCTCGTTCGGCAATCGAGTACTGCATCGGCGCAATTAGACGCGCCGGCCACCAGCCCTCTCGCACGCCGTCAGTCGCCACCGCGGACGGGGTCACCAGCAATCGGCATCTTTCGCCGCCGCCCGGGAGCAGGAACCTTAAATACATATCCTTGCTGCGTTCACGCACGGCAAGATATGCGCACACACCCGGAGATTGGAGCGGGAGGCGTTTGAGACGCCCGCGAGCACCGCTCGGAACGTCGGTAAGATTCAAGTATGTGCCTATGCCGCTGTGGTTCGAGAGGACCGCGTCCGCCGCAACATAGTCTCCGCTCGACGTCTCGATTCCGTGCGCGCGCCCGTCCTTGCAGGTAATGCGCTTCACACTGACTCCGTAGTGGAAATCTACGCCCGCGGCGCGTGCTGAGCGTTCGAGAACAACCGGGATGGCTCCGATTCCTTCGGCCGGATAAAAGGCTCCGGTTGTATGAATCAGAGCCGGTACAAAGGCGAGCGGGCTAGGCGCTTGATCGAGACTTTGACCGGCAACGTGAGTCCAGATTCCGAGCGCTTCGACAACCGGTTGCGGGAGTCGCGCACCGCGCAGAATAGACTCTAGCGAGCGAAGTAAGAACCCCAGATGCCTCCACGCGCCGGATCTTACTAACATTGCCGGCGTCGGCCGAGACACATACAACATTGACCGGAGCCGTTGATGGATTGCCGCCGCCGTCTGAACAAAACGACGATAGCGGGAGCCGCTTCCCGGCCAGAGGTTCTCAAAGCCCTCCGCGGTTTGGTCGAGATCCGCCAGGATACGCAGCTTCTGACCTTTCTCGACTTCGACCTGATAAACCTGCTCGATGCGTTTTAGAGGTATCGACTCCGAGAGGTTGAGATCGAGCTGCTCAAAAGCCCAGTCGAGTCCCTCGCGGTCTAGTAGGATGTAAGGCCCGGCGTCAAACGATAGTCCGTCGATGTCGAGGCCCGAGGCGAGACCTCCGGCCCCGGGTCTGGCTTCGAAAACGCTTACGCGAAACCCTCGTTGAGCGAGACGCAGCGCTGCCGCCAGGCCGCCCATCCCGGCGCCGATGATCGCAACTCTACGGGTCATTTCGAGTGCCTCAAGCCAAGAAGTGCCTGAAGGCTTTTGCGGCGGAGTTGCAGCAACGGACTTTCAGCAGTGATCGGAGGAAAGGCTCTTTCGTCCATCTCGGGAACGAACACCGCGCCGCGGTCGCTTGCGTATTCGTAAACAGGATAAGAAAGCAGACTGAGAAGCGTCGACCACTCGTTGTGGTAAGGGCTTCGCCATCCGAGGACGGGTTCGTCCGGGCCGACAATCTCGACGCGCTCGGTTGGATCGCCGAACCAGTGACATGCCTCGCGCAACGCGCCGGCGTCTCGAGGCTTGTCCAATCCGATGTGACGCGCGGCGACCAGATCAACGGAAAGCGCATCGCTCCCGGCATAAAAACGCCTGGGCGATTTCGGGTGTGAGCAGCCCATCATCCCGAGTAACCCATCCGGACTGAGTTCATAGCCGTCCAGCAACGCAAAGTGAGGCGGAAACTGATCGAGCAGCATCATGTTTGCCGTGTAACGCTGAGCCTGTCGTTCAAAGAATATGAATTCGTCGCAGCGAGCGCCGAGCCCGTCGGTATTCGAAACCGAGAGCGATACAAACTCAACGGAGTGGCTTCGCAGTTTGCCAAACGAGATTCGGAAATCAGCATCCCGCCAGGTTCGGCTGACGGAGTACTGGCCAATGCCCCTTGCGTAGGCGTGGGGCACTTGCTCCTCAGATGCATCTACGATTCGATACAACTCCGCATCAAACCCAAGATATCGGGCAACCTCCCGGACAGATCGGTTTTGATAGAAACGATCATAGATGTTTCGCTGCTCGACCACGGCTATAGTTGCGCAACCGCTTTCGTGAAGATATCGCGCAAGCGACTCGACCAGTTGCGGATCGGTAACAGGCGACATGTCCTTGTGATGGTAGCCGAGCATGAATGTCGGCTTGATGACCACGTTCATTTGCGAAACAGCTTTCCCGAGCGACGCGGCTCTCGCCTCGAGGCTGACACGTAACTCCGATTCTTCCAGAAGCGAATTGAAAAGCGGCAGCTTAGCCGCCGAGTTGTCTCCTTTCACGACCCAAACCCGGCCACCCTTGCCAAGAGGATTTTCCCGCGCAATGCCATCTCGAAGACGGCGTGGAAGAAAAGCCTCGCCGACATCGCGAATCTTCGCGGCGAGCGTCGCGGTCGATTCGCCGGACACGAATTGGCCGTCATCGGTGAGCGCTGCACCCAGGATCTCGAAGATCTGACGGTGCCGATCCTCGTCGGCTCTGATGTGATCAAGGTCCTCAATCGTTGTGCTCTGGAAGCTCCCACCGTCTCGCGCAAGATCGATAAGTCTCTTGAAGCAAAGCGCGGCGGTCCGTTCGGCATCCACGTTGTACAGGCAGAAGTCGCGGAAAGATCCGTAATCGAGATGCTCTCGGACGGTTGCCGGTACCTTGCCGGTCAAGTAGCCGGTCCAGGTCATGCCGGCAGCAAGGAGGTTCGAGAGCGGAGCATCTCTCCATTTGAGATGTTGGCGCACCGAAGCTGCCCAACCGCCGACGGCTCCCGCGGATTGCTGAAGAAGAGCAAGGAATTTTAGAGCGAGGCGTCGCTGCTTTATCAGGGCGCCACGAACATAAATCGCGTGCATTGTCTCGTCTCGCCACACCCAGATAAGCGCGCTTCGGATTATTTCTTTTGCATCATCGGGAATCGCCAGCGAACAGAGGCGGGTGTTGAGAACATCTTCGTCGTAGGCTACCGAGACTATTTGTTCGCGCTCTAGTGCAAGCAGGAAGAGTCGAATCATCTCCTCCGCAGGCCGGCTAGCATACCTTTGGTCCCAGACACTCAGTTCACGCTCAAATTCTTCGTAGATACCCATAGGCGTTACGATAACGATTCGATGTCAGGAGAAGCGGTCCGAAGTATAGCCTGCTTCGGAGCGTAAGTCGGCTCTATTTTTTGAGCCGTTGGAGGCGTTGGTGGAGTGTCAGACTGTGCGAAAACTCCCAACACTCAGAACTTCACAGTTGTGGGTCGTATCTAACGCGGCGCCCCCGCCCTCCGTCAGGAGGGCCATGTTTATAGAGGCCGTGACGCGGCGCCCCCGCCCTCCGTCAGGAGGGCCATGTTTATGGAGGCCGTGACGCGGCGCCCCCGCCCTCCGTCAGGAGGGCCATGTTTATAGAGGCCGTGACGCGCCGCCCCCGCCCTCCGTCAGGAGGGCCATGTTTATAGAGGCCGTAACGCGGCGCCCCCGCCTTCCGTCAGGAGGGCCGTGTTTATAGAGGCCGTAACGCGGCGCCCCCGCCCTCCGTCAGGAGGGCCATGTTTATAGAGGCCGTGACGCGGCGCCCCCGCCCTCCGTCAGGAGGGC
>DASRIZ010000147.1:0-7809 GCA_035649735.1 Blastocatellia bacterium
TCGAAAGCAGGATCTCTTTCGTGATTGATCGGAATGCCCCAGAGTGACTGAGATATGCCTTGAGTCAGATATTGTAAGCCGAGAATACCTGCCGCGAAGATTAGCTTCACGCATATTTCCCCGTACCTTGTCACCTATGACGCCTGACGAGTATCTTACGAACTCACAACTGCGGTTCTTCAAGTCCCTGGAGGTGAGAACGTGACCACACGACGTGTTGCGGGTTTATTCTTCTTCTGCTGCCCACTAGTACTATCGGTACTCCCCTTGGCCCACGCGCAACAATTCAATCCAAATCTATACCAAGACCTTCGCTGGCGGTGCATCGGACCGCATCGCGGCGGAAGGACTGTCGGCGCGACAGGAGTTCCCGGTCAGCCTAATGTCTTCTATATCGGCGTCAACAACGGAGGCGTGTGGAAAACCAACGATTACGGCCTGACCTGGAAGCCGATCTTTGACGATCAACCTACTGGGTCGATTGGAGCGCTCGCAGTGGCGCCATCCAATCCGGATGTCATCTATGTCGGTTGCGGCGAAGGATTGCAGCGCCCGGATCTCGCCACCGGTGATGGAATGTACAAATCTACCGATGCGGGTAAGACGTGGAAGCATCAAGGTCTGCGCGACGGTCAACAGATCGGCGCGATTATCGTCGATCCGCGCGACCCAAACCGTTTGTTCGTAGCCGTGCTCGGCCATCCTTACGGCCCCAATGAAGAACGAGGTGTATTTCGGTCGACAGACGGCGGTGAGAGTTATCAAAGAGTGCTTTACAAAGACGAGAACACCGGGGCGATCGCCCTTGCCTTCGATCCTTCGAACCCGCAAATCGTCTACGCCGATCTTTGGGCGGGTCGTCAGGGGCCCTGGGAAAACGGCGCGTGGCAAGGGCCGGAAAGCGGGCTGTTTAAATCAACCGACGGGGGCAACGCCTGGCGCAAACTTACGAAAGGCCTGCCGACAGTTGAACAAGGTTTGGGGCGAATCGGTTTTTGTGTTGCGCCGAGCGACTCCAATCGCATGTACGCCACTGTCGATGCATCGCCGCAAGTCGGGGGGATCTACCGATCGGACGACGCCGGTGAGAGTTGGCGGCGCGTCAGCAATGACTCGCGGCCATGGGGGCGAGGAAGCGATTTCGCGGAGATCGACGTCGATCCGCGCAATCCGAATATCGTTTACAGCTCAAACGTTGTGACCTGGCGCTCGACGGACGCCGGACAGAATTGGGTTGGATTTCGAGGCGCTCCCGGCGGGGATGACTATCACACGATGTGGATCAACCCGGAAAACCCGCAGATCATCCTTCTTGCCGCCGACCAGGGAGCAATCATCACAGTCAACGGGGGACAGAGTTGGAGTTCGTGGTACAACCAACCGACCGCACAGTTCTATCACGTTATCACCGACAATCAGTTTCCCTATCGAGTCTACGGCGGACAACAAGAGAGCGGGTCGGTTGGAATCGCCAGCCGCGGCAACGAAGGACAGATTACGTTTCGAGATTGGAGACCGGTCGGCGTTGAAGAGTACGGCTATGTTGCGCCGGATCCGCTGAACCCGAACATTATCTATGGTGGAAAGATTACTCGTTACGACTACAGCACCGGGCAAGATCAAAACGTTTCGCCCGAAGCCATTCGCAGCGGCAAGTATCGTTTCCTGCGCACTGCCCCGGTGATCTTCTCACCAGTCGATCCGCGTGTCCTTTATTTCGCCGGCAACGTTCTGTTCAAAACGACCAGTGGCGGCAACCGTTGGGATATCATCAGCCCCGATCTGTCAGCCGAACAGCCTGAAGTTCCGCCGAGCATCGGAGTCTACCGAACACCGGAGATGGCCAGGCAGCCGCGCCGTGGGGTCATCTACACCGTAGCCCCTTCATACAAGGACGTGAACGTCATCTGGGCCGGCACCGATGACGGTTTGATTCACCTGACTCGCGATGGAGGGAAGAACTGGAGCAACGTAACTCCGCCTGGAATAACATCGTGGAGCAAAATGTCGCTCATCGACGCCGGGCGGTTCGACGCGAACACCGCTTACGCCGCAGTGAATCGGATCAGGCTCGATGATCAGCGCCCGCACATCTACCGGACTCACGACGGCGGCAAGACCTGGAAGGAGATCGTAAACGGACTCGGCGACAGCGGGCCTATCAATGTCGTTCGCGAAGACCCGATTCGGCAAGGCTTGCTCTTTTGCGGGAGCGAGCGCGCAGTCTATGTGTCATTTAACGACGGCGACAACTGGCAGCCGCTGCGCTTGAATATGCCTGCGACCTCTATTCGCGATCTGGTGATCAAGGACGATGACATTGTCGTGGGCACTCACGGCCGTTCGTTCTGGATCCTCGACGACATCACTCCGCTCCGTCAAATAAACGATCAGGTTGCCGCGGCTGACGCATTTCTCTTTAAGCCGCAGCTTACCTATCGCGTGCGCTGGAATATGAATACAGATACACCGCTCCCGCCCGACGAGCCCGCGGGCAAGAACCCACCCGACGGCGCGATCATCAACTACTATCTGAAATCCGCGTCCAGCAGTCCGATTGTGCTGGAGATATCCGACTCATCAAACAAACTCGTCGCTCGCTTTTCGAGCGACGACAAGCCTGACGACATCGAAGCGATCGGAAAGGACGTCAACATCCCGACCTATTGGATACGTCCCTCGCAAATCCTGTCGACCGAATCCGGTATGCAGCGCTTTGTGTGGAACCTCCATTATCCGCATCCCGACGGTTCGCAAGCGCAGTATCCAATCGCCGCGATCTACGGGGATACTCCTCGTCATCCGCTTGGACCATGGGTACTGCCGGGCAACTACACTGCGAAGCTTACGGTCAACGGCCGAAGCTATACGCAAACATTTGCCGTAAAGATGGACCCTCGGGTGAAAACCCCTCCGGTAGGAATTGCTCAGCAACACGCCATTGCGATGCGGTGCTACGACGGAATCAAGCAAACTCGCGAGGCGATCGAGCAGATTCGAAAGCTCAGAGCACAACTTAAAACCTTGCGTGACAGAAGCGGACGGGGACCGCTCGCGGAGGCGATCGCCGCGTTGGAGGCAAAGGCAGCGGCGCTTGAAGGTGCAGGCGGCGGATTCCGTGGTGGCGGCGGCGGTGCAGGCGGATCGAACGAGCCAAGCCTATCTCGAATCAGCGGCGAACTGCTCGGGCTGATGGGTTTAGTCGAAGGCGCGGATGTGACGCCTACGACTCAGGCGATTGCCGCGTCCGAACAGGCTCAAAGGACACTCTCTGCAGTGTTGTCGCGTTGGAACGAGATGAAAGACAAAGACGTGAAGACGCTTAATGAGCAGTTAGTCAAGGCGGGACTGCCAGGTCTCTTTAATTAAGAATAGTTAGCCCTTCCCGCGTATTAACAGGTAGGGAAGGGTGGCTTGCTCCCGCCGCGCCGCAGCATATCAAAATGCGCAAACAGCGGGGGCGAGCCGCCCTTCCCTACCTCGAGCTTTTAAGACCAGAGGGACTTTATTTCTTCCACCCTGTCATACATCAACAGAAATGGTTATTTCTTTTGAAGCTCAGCAAGCGATGCCAGAACTTCTTCGCTATGAGGCATCGGCTTCACTTTCAGAAACACCTTTGCGATGTTGCCCTTCGGATCGATGATAAACGTATTGCGAGCCGACAGTTTGTTGCCCTGGTACTCCATCACTGAGCCGTACGCCTCCGAAATCTTGACATCGGTATCCGCCAGCAGCTTGAAGCTCAGTCCTTCCTTTTCGCAGAAGCTCTTATGCGAGTCTGCATTGTCAATGCTGACGCCGAGGACTACCGACTTGGCTGCCTGGTATTTTTCAATGTCGCGCTGGAAATTCTTGGCTTCGATCGTGCAGCCGGATGTGAAATCCTTTGGATAGAAATACAGCACGACCCATTTGCCCTTGTAGTCCTTGAGGCTAACGGTTTTGCCTTCGTTGCTCTTGGCCGTGAAATCCGGCGCGGGCTTGCCCACCTCAGGCGGTTCGTTGAAAGCGAGCGCAAACGGCGCAAAACACAGTATTGCTAATAGCAACAGGCTTAGGATTTTGATTTGTTTCCTGTCCATTGTCTCTCCTTGACGCTAGGGGGTTGATCCACTGGGACGTAGCATAGACTTTAATCTGTGTTGTAACCAAATACACAGACTAAAGTCTATGCTACCTTTTCACAGACTAAAGTCCATGCTACTTTGCCGCCGCAAGCGCGGCATCGTAATCCGGATGATTGGCTATCTCGCTGACGTATTCGACGTGCTTTACCTTATCATCGGGTCCGACCACGAAGACGGCTCGCGCATGCACGCGATCAAACGGGCCGCCCTCGATCAATACGCCGTAGCTCTTGCCAAAAGAACCGTCGCGGTGATCACTGGCCGTCGTTATGTTCTCCACTCCAGCAGCGCCGCACCATCGCTTCATCGCGAATGGAAGATCCATGCTTATGCAAGCGATTTCCACGCCTGGAACTTTCGAAGCCTCTTCGTTAAAGCGCTTGGTTTCAGCGTCGCAGACCGGAGTGTCCAATGACGGAATGCTGTAAAGGATCCGGGTCTTGCCGGCCGACGAGCTCAGACTGTAGTCGCTCAAGTCGCTCTTTTGTGTTTTGAAATCCGGCGCGGTATCGCCGACTTTTACTTCATTACCGACCAGCTTCACCGGGTTGCCTTTTAGTGTAACGTTAGCCATTCAATTTCTCCTCTGGAATTAGATTAATTGCGGAACGTATAGCCTAAAGGTTGGGAGGCGACGGATCAAGGAGGTTCAGAAGGTTTCCGGTTTGTGGTTTCTGGTTTCTGGTTTGTGGTTTGTGGTTTGTGGTTTGTGGTTTCTGGTTTCTGGTTTCTGGTTTCTGGTTTGTGGTTTCTGGTTTGTGGTTTGTGGTTTGTCGTTCTCACGCGTGTTAGTCAACCAGGGACCTTGAACCAGAAACTAGAAACTAGAAACCAGAAACTAGAAACTAGAAACTAGAAACCGGAAACTAGAAACCAGAAACTAGAAACCAGAAACTAGAAACCAGAAACCAGAAACCACCCCATTCCAAAAGCTTGGAGCACGATACGATCTTGTGTAAGCTTTCGACTATGCAGACAGCTTTAAAATTCAAAGTTGGCCTCGTTCAAATGGCTGCGTCGCCGGATGCCGATGACAATCTCGCGCGCGCAGTGTCGTTCATCGAACAGGCCGCAGGATCAGGCGCACAGGTCGTCTGTCTGCCCGAGCTTTTTCGTTCACAGTATTTCTGCCAACGCGAAGACGCCGCATTGTTTGATCTCGCTGAGCCGATCCCCGGACCTTCAACCAAAGCAATCTCAACAGTTGCCCGCGAGAAAAAAGTCACGGTCGTTGTACCGGTCTTTGAGCGGCGAGCCGCCGGGCTGTATCACAACAGCGCTGCAATAATCGACAGCAAAGGCGAACTTTCAGGGATCTATCGCAAGATGCACATACCTGATGATCCGGCCTATTACGAGAAGTTCTACTTCACACCCGGCGATCTGGGCTTTCGCGCTTTTGATACGCCGGTCGGAAGCATTGGGACACTCATCTGCTGGGATCAATGGTACCCCGAAGGCGCGCGGCTGACTTCGTTGCGAGGCGCGAATGTTCTGTTTTATCCCACGGCGATCGGATGGCACCCGCACGAGAAGGAAAGTCATGGCACGGCGCAGCGCAACGCCTGGCAAACAATTCAACGTTCGCACGCAATCGCCAATGGGGTTTATGTGGCGGCAGTGAACCGGGTCGGTCACGAGAAGCCTGCAGAAGGTGGGGCCGGTATCGAGTTTTGGGGCTCGTCGTTTCTTTGTGATCCATTCGGAGTCGTTATAGCGGAAGGCTCCACGGATCGCGAAGAAGTATTGATCGGCGAGGTGGATCTTGCTCGCATTGAAGACGTGCGGCGCAACTGGCCATTTCTGCGAGACCGTCGGATCGACGCTTACGCCGGGATCGAACAGCGTTTCCTCGACGAAAAAGAATGAGCCGAAAGACTGAACGAGCCGCGGATGCAAGCCCCAGCTCGCTGGGCTTTCGTATGCCCGCGGAATGGGAGCGCCATGAAGCCACCTGGATCGGATGGCCTCACAATCGAACCGACTGGCCCGGTAAGTTCTCGACCATCCCATGGGTCTACGGCGAAATAGTCCGCAACCTCGCGCCAGGCGAAATTGTTCGAATCATAGTCAATTCAGAAACCCACGAGGCTCGCGCGCGGCGCGTGCTTACCCGAGCCGGGGTTGATCTCGCTCGAGTAGAGTTCTTCCGCTTCCCGACCAACCGCGGCTGGACTCGGGACTTTGGGCCAATCTTCGTCTCACGCGACGGCAAACGGCCGGAAGTTGCGATCGTGCGTTTTCGCTTTAACGCGTGGGCGAAATACCCTGATTGGAAGAAAGACGATCGGGTGGCCGAGCGCGCGGCTCGTGCGCTTGGATGCCGAATCTTTCGAACACAAATAGGCGGCCGGGATGTCGTGCTCGAAGGCGGCGCCATCGAGGTAAACGGCCGAGGAACACTAATCGCGACCGAGGAGTGTCTGCTCGATCAAATCGCTCAGTCGCGGAATCCCGATCTTTCGCGCGATGATCTTGAGCTGGCGCTTCACCACTACCTCGGGGTTACGAATGTCCTGTGGCTGGGACGCGGGATCGAAGGTGACGACACCCACGGCCACATCGACGATCTGTGCCGCTTTGTAAATAAAAACACGGTGGTGATTTGCCGTGAGGAGAACTCGCGGGATTACAACCACGCGGTGCTCGAAGAAAACCTCGAACGCTTAAAAGGGATGCGGCTCGAGGACGGATCAAAAGTCAACGTGGTGACGATTCCGATGCCGGCTCCGCTGATGTTCAACGGACAACGGCTTCCGGCAAGTTATGCTAACTTTTATATCGCGAATTCGGCGGTGCTGGTGCCAACTTTCAACGATCCGAACGATCGGGTTGCGCTGGGCCTGTTGAGCGAGTTGATAACCGATCGCCCGGTCGTTGGAATTCACGCGGTCGATCTGGTTTGGGGTCTCGGAACTTTGCATTGTATGACGCAGCAGCAGCCCTCGCATTTGTTGGGAAAGTCTCTCTAGTGACCTTCACCGTTCAAACCAATTGTGCTAACTTCTGATCCCGAAGACACGGCGAGAGGGAACAAATGAGCGATACCGACCGGATAGGTGACACAGAGGAAATCTGGGGGCTCGTTCAGAGGATGAACGATGCCTGGGCGAAGAATGGTTCCGAACCTCTGGCTTCGTTCTTTCACCCAGACATAGTGATGGTGCGTCCGGATTTCGCTCAACGAACAGAAGGTAGAGATGCCTGCGTCGCGAGCTACGAGGATTTCCGCAATCAAGCCACAATTCTTGATTTCAAAATCACCAACCCGGGAATCGACGTTTTTGGCGGCACCGCCATTGCGACCTATGCCTACGAGATCTCATATGAGATGGGCGGCGAGCGCTTCGACGACACCGGCCGCGACTTATTCATCTTTGTTCGCGAGAACGCGCGATGGCAGGCGGTGTGGCGAACAATGATCATCGCTCAACCAGAAAGCGTAAACTGATCAATCTCCTCAAAGCGCGGCCACCGGTTCCGTTGGTTTAGTACGGCTTCGCGGTCAAGATCGAGTCACGATCAACAACAAGGTCATAGACAACCCCGAAGCGTTTCAAAACTTGCTCGTGGGAAAAATATTAGATAGCATTACTGCGATTCACACAAAAAAAACCCGCTAGTGTCCGGACGCTACGAGATTAATCCAACCACTTCCTCTTGGAGGAGTACCAATGAG
>DASRIZ010000148.1:0-12562 GCA_035649735.1 Blastocatellia bacterium
TGTTGTTGACTATCGCGGGGCAAGAAGCTTGCTACGACAAGATAGTCGTCGAGTGTAGTTTCACACTGCAAAGATGTCAAACGGTGGGGAGAGACGGTGGCGACAGACCGTGGTGATGGAACTGTGACGAGAGTCATAGCGATGCGGACCTGTAAGAGATGAGACACCTGGCCCCGCAAATTCGGCCGGGCAAAACTCTTTACCCGAGTCATGAGTCGTGTTACGTTGGCGCGACGAATAGGCCCTCGGTTCTAAACATTCGATAATCAACCGCTGTTATTTGATTTTTACGGCCCCACTCCATAAGGGTTCGACGACAGGCCCCGTGCGATCGGCCCACCTGACCACTGCGCGATGCCGCATAAGCCTCACCAAACGGCGTCATTGAGAAGTTGCACCGCCTGAACGACTGGATATCTGTCAGCCCCTGAAGTGAATCACTCGATCAGCAACGTTCCAGAAAGGGCAGGACAAAGTCCATGAATAAGTTCGTTTTATACGCTGCGATTATTCTACTCGGAGTCTTATTTAGTTGGTCTCAATTCCAAGGGGCAAAAGCTCAGTCCGGAGGAGAACCTGAATTGCCGAGGGTTCTATTGTCGACGGGCTATCCGGCTATAAACGGCGCCGTTATACACGTCCCCGCTGGCGGCAATCTTCAGGCTGCTTTTGACAACGTTCAGCCAGGCGACACCATCGAGCTTCAAGCCGGTGCTGTGTTTACCGGAAACTTCGTGTTGAGGACCAAACCCGGAAACGATTGGATCATCATACGCACATCGAATCTTGCGGGTATCTCCAGCGAAGGCTCTCGGGTGTCGGCAAGCCAGGCGGGAGCGATGCCTAAGGTACTTAGTCCCAACGCGGCGCCGGCAATTTCAACCGCGCCCGGCGCGCATCATTATCGGTTTGTCGGTCTTGAAATTGGAGTAGCTGCCGGAGTCGGCATCAATCACGGGATAGTATGTTTCGGCGACGGCAGCCAGAACAGCTTATCAGAGATCCCACACGATCTGGTCATCGATCGTTGTTACATTCACGGCAATCTCACCGGGGATGTTACGCGCGGCGTTGCGATTAATAGCTCGTACACTGCAATAATCGATTCCAACATTTCGGGTTGTCACGGTGTCGGATTTGACACGCAGGCTATCGCTGGATGGAGCGGCCCCGGTCCTTTCAAGATCGTCAACAACTATCTCGAGGCGGCCGGCGAAAACGTGATGTTTGGCGGCGCAGATCCTCGCATCCCAAATCTAGTCCCATCAGACATTGAATTTCGACGCAACCATTGCTTCAAGCCTCTTTCATGGAACCCTTCACATCCGAGTTATGCCGGTATTCACTGGTCGGTGAAAAACGTTTTCGAGCTAAAGAATGCTCAACGCGTTCTAGTTGACGGCAACCTGTTTGAACACTGCTGGGTTGATGGCCAAACGGGGTTTATCATCGTGCTCACGCCACGAAATCAGGAAGGCACCGCGCCGTGGTCGGTCGTCCAGGACGTGACGTTCACCAACAACATCTGCCGTTACGCTGCAGCGGGCATACAGTTACTCGGGCAGGACAACAACTATCCCAGTCAACGAGAACAGCGCATCAAGATTACGAACAATCTATTCCACGATATAGGCGGTCCGGCATGGGGCGGCAACGGACGACTGTTCCAGGTAATAGACGGCACGGCCGATGTCCGCATCGACCACAACACCGCGATGCAAACATCAAACATCGTGACAGCAGATGGAAGCGCCCACACAGGCTTTGTGTTCACCAACAATATCGCAATGCATAACGACTATGGTGTTATCGGGTCTGGGCACGGCGTTGGTAATGATTCGCTGAATTACTATTTCCCGGGTAGCTACTTTAACAAGAACGTGGTCATCGGAGGGCCAGGCCAGGTCTATCCGGCCGGCAACTTTTTCCCTGGTTCTGTCAATGATGTGCAATTTGTGGACTCTTTACTCTGCAATTACCGGCTGTCGAGCGGCAGCCCGTATAAGAATGCTGGCACAGATGGCCGCGATATCGGAGCCGATCAGGACGCGATCGTTGCCGCATTTGGAGATTCGCCTCCGCCGCCGACCCCTAACCAGTCGCCCCAAGTCAGCATCGTTACATCAGCAACAACCGGTGTTGCTCCGCTAAGCGTCAACTTAACCGCAACAGCATCGGATCCAGACGGGACTATCGCGTCTTACTACTGGGATTTCGGGGACGGACAAGCATCCGGCCAGTCTTCGGCATCACATATCTATCAATCGGCCGGAACTTTGAACGCGCGGGTTACCGTTACGGACAACCTTGGCGCGAGCGCGACCGCTTCGGTTGTAATCGTCGTGACTAATCCGTTATTGCCGCCGGGCAGTGAAGTAGTGCTGTATCCTTCGGCTGCGCCGGTGCGAGTGGGACGTTGGAATCGGCTGGCGGACTCTACGGCAGCGGCCGCCAGCTGCCTTTGGAATCCCGATGCGTCGGCAGCGAAACTTACAGTACCTCTTGCTAGTCCTCCCGACTATTTTGAGATGTCATTCTATGCTGTTGCGGGTACGCCTTATCGATTGTGGATGCGCGCCAGAGCCCAGAACGACTCTCCGTATAATGACTCGGTATTCGTGCAGTTCTCTGCCAGCGTCAACAGCGCTGGAGCACCGGTATTTCGCATAGGTGGTATCGATGCAACTACCGTTAACCTGGAAGACTGCCTGGGGTGCGGGTTGCAAGGCTGGGGTTGGCAGGACAACGGCTGGGGTGGTGGAGTGATGGGACCGCTGGTGTATTTCTCGAACACCGGACCGCAGACAATTCGAGTTCAGGTTCGCGAAGACGGGATGTTGATTGATCAAATGGTACTGTCGCCTTTGTCTTTTCTGAGCAGCTCACCCGGCGCGTTGACCAACGACACAACAATACTTCCGGAGTCGAGCGGGCTATCGGTTAGCACGATCGGGTCAATTGCACCCAACTCCGGATCGGCTGCCGGCGGAACAAGCATTGTTATTAGCGGCACTGGGTTCACAGAGGGCGCAACCGTAAGAATCGGCGGCGTGCCGGCTACCTCTGTTCAAGTCGTAAGTTCCTCGAGGATTTCAGCGGTCACCGCGAATCATTTGTCAGGAAGCGTAGATGTCGTTGTAACCAACGCCGATGGACGAAGCGCCACACTTTTGGGCGGCTTCACCTATGTGTCGGATGTAGCCCTTCTCTATCCGAACGGCGGCGAAACGCTGAAATTTGATGCGATGTTCAATATTCAATGGGTGGTACCGACCGGGATAGCCGCGCGGCAGGATGTCTACTTGTCGCTTAACAGCGGAGCGACGTGGACGGTATTGGCGACTGGTCTGCCTGGGACAGTCAACGGCTTTATGTGGCGTGTCCCGAGAATTGCGACAGCCAATGCGCGGATCAAAGTCAGAGTGTGGAATGCCGCTGGTGAGTATGTTGACGACACTAGCGATCGTGATTTCTCGATTCAAAAGAAGCCGAAATAATCGACATTGAGCGATACCGTCAGTTTTGCGCCGGTCCTCACGCTGCATCGTGAGACCGGCGCAAAAACCTTTGCGAGATTCCAAGAAAACTCCCTCCCAACGTCTGGACCCAAGTTCCCGCCTCTTAATCTACTAGGGTTTGTGTCGGGTACCGCCACTTTTGAATTACACAAATCCCTCCAACTCCAGAACCGCCCATTTTTGCAAGACGGAAGTGGTTGAGATTGTAATAAGACATGACGTAGCGGATACGATTGTACTCTTACCAGCGTGCAACCGGGAGCGGTCGTGGGACGTCGGCGATCGTTGTCTGTAGTCCGAAGATAGACGGCTTTTGTGGCGCTGTCTCCGTGTTGCGATTCTGATTCGAACTCACTGGACGCAAAAGCAGTGGTGTTAACCCGGCCGCTCGATTGGCGGTAAGAGCGAGAGCTTTGCACTTATGAAAATCAGAACTGTTTTGTTTCAAGTGGCATTCCTACTATTAAGTAGTTTGCTCTTCGCAGGAAGCGTGCTCGAGTCGCAGAGCGGGAGCGTCCAGGCAAGCGACAAGCCGGCTCAATTAGAGCGCGCAAGCGCCCAGCAACCCGCAAGTCTTACGGCCCAGGAAAACCACTCGTCCAGAGCTTCAGCGCATTTTGAGCCGTTGCTCCTGTTGGTAATGGGGACGACTCTATTTTTTCTCGGCTCGGCAATCAAACTCGCACTCTCGCGAAAGCTGGATCCTAAACATCTTGGGCCGGCCAGAAAACCGCCAAGCCCGCAATGCTAGAACTGCTGCAATACCGGGGAGGTAACTGATGACCAGCTTCAGATCTCGAACCTTTACAGAGTACCTTCAGATCATTTGGCGACGAAAGCTACTGATTTTTTTAGTGGCAACCGGAATGTTGATCTCAACATTTTTGCTCATCGAGCGAATGCCGAACGTTTATGAGTCGCGCTCGACGGTTGTTACAACCGGTTCGCTCACCGACAGGCCGGCGATTAACGCGCGCGTTGCAGCAACAACCGAACGGCTCACCAGCCGTGGTTTCCTGGAACCAATAGTCATCCAGTACGAACCCTACAAGAACGTGAGCGTTGATGCTGCCGTAGCCCAATTGCGACAGGATCTCAAAATCGATACGACATATCGCTCCGACTATCCCGAGCGACTCACGGTTGCCTATCGGCACACGGATCCTGCGATAGCCAAAGATGTGACCACCGAGCTGGTCTCTGTCTTTGGCAAAATGAACGACGCGGTACAAAAACAAGTCGCCGATACGGCAAGCGGTCTTGCCTCCGAAATCACTGATGTCGAGAATCGATTACGAAGCATTGGTAAGCTCCGGTCTGCCACGGCCTCCAGGCGGAGTGCAGCCGGGCATGTGGCCGGCGCTCTGAACAGCGAACGCGCCCAACGCATCGCGGCGGCGTCATCGATCGAAACTCTCACCGACAAACAGTTCGCTCTCGAACAGCAAATTGCCGAGCAAAACCGGCAGATCCAGGAACAGCAGAGAATAGTCAAGCTGGCGCCGAGTGATGCCAGGGCAAGTAGTTCCTACGGCGTGTTGCTGGTCCGCAAAGCCGAGCTCGAAGGGCAGCTGAAGGATTACGGAACTCAGTACACCGATAAGAATCCGAAGGTCATCCAAACCCGAAATCAGCTTGGCGAGATAAATCACCAGATAGCACAGCTCAACGCCGGCGCTGATCAGGATTCCGCCCCGGTCAACTCGGCGGAAGCGCGCGAGCTTCGAGCCATGCAGCGCGAGCTGACTAAAATGCAGACTGAGCTTGCCATTACCCAGCGCGAACTTAACAGAAAGAAACAGGCTGCTCCGAACGCTGATGTGCCGATAAGGAGCGCGTTTGTTCCAGCAGTGGCGCCAGTCGGCGACGGCGGCGAAACGTCCGCCGAGGCCCAGACCGATTATGAAACGCTCCGAACGCGCTACGACGCGCTTTTGACCAAACAGAGTCAATTAGAAAGAGCGCAAGTGGCCACTGCCGGGCTTGACCCCGGCGTGTTTCAGGTTGTCGATGAGCCTTCGGTCCCGCGAATCCCGGTCGGACCGAACCGCTTCAAGTATCGAATGTTTTGCGTCGCGCTCGCTCTCGGGTTGGCTTTGCTGATCGCGTTCGCGCTCGAGATCCCAAAACTCTACTCGATCAACGACGACCGTGATGTCGAGTATTACCTCGGGGTCCCGGTCATCGCGCTGATCCCGGAAACGGTCACTCCAAACGAAGGAAAGTCTCGTCGCTTATTGCTTGGGCGCGTAGCGGGGGCAGTGCTGATCGGGCTGTTAGTGTCGGCTGCCTTGATCCTGATGACCTAAATGGAGGCGTTTACACATATTGCCGCCTTGATGCGCTGAGTCGTCGTGCGGACTTTTGTCCAAAACCAGATGAGAAAAAGGAAACCGAGGGAGTTATGGGAAAAGTATACGACGCACTGAAGAAAGCTGAGGCAGAAGGTCATCCGGCAGTATGGTCATCGGTTGCGGTAGAAGAAGTGCTGTCGCGAGCTTCAACTTCGAACGGCAAGAACAACGGAACGCGCAAATCTGACTTTATCGACTATTCGCTCAATGCGCTTGATGCGGTTGAGCTTGAAGAGCGGAACCGGGAAATTGCCGCCGCGAACGCAGCGCGCAAATCACTGGTCCAGCCGTCGCGTGAGGTCACGATCGATACGAGCCGGATAGCGTTGCCGTTGACCGCGTTCCACAGCCCCACCACGTTGGCGGCCGAGGAATACAACCGGCTGGCAGTCACGCTGATCACCGCCGCCGGGGAAAGACCACTCAAGCGTGTGTTGATTGCATCAGCACAGCACGGCGAAGGTCGCACCTCGATCACGCTGAACTTCGCGTGCGCGCTCGCGCGGGCGCAACGTCGGGTGTTGGTGATTGATGCCGATCTGCATCGGCCCTCACATTTGCGATTTCTGGGATTGAGCGTGGATGTTGGCTTGTCGGACGCGCTCAAGAAAGGGCTACCGGCTGGATCGGCGGTTGTACGGGTACAGCCGTTTGGGTTCGATCTCCTGCCTACGCGCGAGCAAGTTAAGAACTCAGCAGAGCTGCTGTCGTCGGCCTCGTTTGGGGAGATGTTAGAGCAGTTAGAACCAGACTACGACTTCATCTTGTTGGACTCGCCGCCGCTGCTTGCGGTCGCTGACTCCAGCCTCTTAATTCGACATACGGATGTAGCTGTGCTGGTAATCCGCTCTGGAAAAACGACCTCGGGGCAAATTGGCAGGGCTGTTGCGCCGCTGGTGCCGGAAAAGATACTCGGCGTAGTGCTAAATCGGGCGGCTTAAGTACGGCTGCCGGTTGCATTGAGATACGGGCGCGGCAGGGTTGTCGGTCAGCTCACGCCAGAGAAGCGATACCCGCGAAAGGCTTTGTCGATGTTGTCGAGGAATCACTCACGTACTTTTACCCTTTTGATTCTTGAAAGCATACTGACGTGCTCGTGTGGCATGGTGGCGGTCTATGTTCGGTTCACATCAGACGCGGGTCAGGTACTCGTTGGCGACCGAGGCCTGTTGAAGATCCTGCTGATGATTGTTGTGGCCCAGGCTTCGTTTTACCTGTTTGACCTCTACGATTTTCGCGAGATACGAAAGCCCGGGGTGCTTTATATCAGGACTCTTCAAGCGCTCGGACTAACCGCGATTGTTCTATCGGTAATTTTTTACGTTTTTCCCGAAATGCTCTTCGGGCGAGGCGTTTTCTCGCTCAGTCTGATGTTCATGCTGAGCACCATGATTCTGTGGCGAGTCTTTGTGATCTGGCTACTGGGTCATCCAAAGCTGGCCGAACGAGTGCTAATACTCGGAACCGATAGTAACGCGGTTGACCTGGCGCGCGAGACGCTTGACCGGCCTGAGCAGGGTTACAAGATAGTTGGGTTCGTTGGTGATGATCCGCGGCTTGTGGGGCAGAGTCTGATAAACCCGCGAGTGTTGGGTTTAACCGATAATCTTCAAGAGATAGTAAACCGCTATCACGTCACTCGCATTGTTCTGGCCATCAATGAACGCCGGGGTCGAATGCCACTCGATTCCCTGGTCGAGATGAAGCTGCGCGATGGGTTGGCCATTGAAGAATCTGATTCTTTTTACGAGCGGTTAACCGGAAAAATCAGCACTGGAACATTGCGCCCAAGCTGGCTGATTTTTTCCGGGACCTCTCACAGAATAGTTTTCTATGGCCAGCTTCGAAGACTCCTGGACGTCTCGCTCTCGCTGGTAGGTCTGTTTCTCTCGCTGCCGATAGTTGTTCTTACGGCGATCGCCATCAAGCTCGATTCACGCGGACCCATTCTCTATCAACAGACTCGCGTAGGCCGTAGAAATCAGAACTTTACGATCATGAAATTTCGCTCGATGCGAGTCGACGCCGAGCCTGAGGGACCAGTGTGGGCGAACGAGGATGACCTGCGCATTACCAGGGTCGGGCGAATAATCCGAAAGCTGCGGATTGATGAGATTCCACAGTTCATCAACATCATTCGGGGCGAGATGGCCTTCGTGGGTCCGAGGCCCGAACGTCCCGAGTTCGTTGCCCGGCTGGAACGGGAGATCCCTTATTACTCGCAACGGCATCTGGTGAAGCCCGGTCTCACCGGCTGGGCTCAGGTTCGGTACCCCTATTGCGCGTCGGTCGAAGATGCTATTCAGAAGCTTCAATACGATCTGTATTACATCAAGAATCAGTCGCTGCTTTTAGATGTGATCACATTGTTTGAAACAGTCCGGATAGTTCTCTTCGGAAGAGGAGCTCGGTGATGATCCCAAATGAGGTGACGCCAATAGTACATCGATCGGGTTTCGATGGGAGTTCAAGCCTCACAACCCGAAATGTGGAGGAGTCATGAGAACAGCACACACCGCATTAAGAGAAGCCAGTCTTGCGCTGATAGCGATATTGGTGCTTGGAGCAACGTCAGCTCGGCTGGTATCGGGGCAATCGCAAACGGCAACGGCCGACAAGCCGGTACGGATTGAGGAGTCTGTGCAACCGCGGTCGGTTCTACCCTCTGATCCCGGTGACGATTACTTTCGGTCGATCTACCGAGACTTCTATAACAGCTACAAGCTTGGGCCGGAAGATCAGATAGCGTTGCGAATACAGGGCCAACCCGACTACTCAATCGAGTCGGCGACGATCTCTCCAGTCGGACGAATCTTTCACCCGCTTCTCGGTGAGCTGGACGTAGCCGGTATGACCGTTCCGAAGCTGAAGGAAAGGCTGACGCTTGAGCTGAGCCAATTCATCATCGACCCAAAGATAAGCTTGTCTCTGCTTTCCGCGAACAGCGCCAAGATAGGGGTAATCGGAGATGTCTCGCATCCGGGTGTTGTGGTTATGGCACGGCCGATGACTGTTCTTGACGCTATTTCAGCGTCGGGCGGTGTGTCCGATACCGGAAGTAAGTCGAATGTAACCGTGCTTCGTCAGATGGGGGCGGGGCGATCGCTGATCAAGAACGTGAACCTCAAGCGAATTCTCGAGGGTAAGGCCGAGCCCGAGGAGAACATCACGCTTCAGGCCGGGGATACGATCATCGTGCACGGCAACACTCGCAAGAAAATATCCTCGTTCACGTCCCTGCTGGGCTTCGGACACTTCCTGGGGTTCATTAGGGGTCTTTGATAATGCTGATTAAGAGCAATCGTAAATCAGGAGCCGCGGGCGAATCGCATTTCTCGCCTTTGGCATTGTACCTCGATGCGGCGCTCGGTGCTGGAGGGCCCATGAGAAAAGAGAGAAATGCGGGCAAGGCAACACCGCTGTCGGTGTTTGTGCGCCGCCGTCTTGAAGAACTGGAGCTCAAACAATCGGACTTCTGCAGATTGACCGGCTTCGATCAGGGCCTGTTATCCAAGATACAGAACTCGGTAATAACAAGCTTGAGCCTTGAGAGTACGATTCGGCTTGCTCTGGGGTTGAGTGTTTCACCAAGGGTGATCTTCGGCCTTACGGAGCGACTCGATTTGCACGAGCTGGTTTTGAAGGCCTACGCGTTTGAGTTCTTTCCGGAGCTGAGCAAGATGAGCGGTGAGGATATCCCAGCCCCGGTGTTCGAAATAGCGAGCATGGCATATTGCGCGCACTCGATGGGCCGCAGCCTTGCTCCTGCTTATGCGATCTTGTCGTACCTCACCGCGTTCAGACGCGGGTCGAACGAGAACAAGGAACCGAGCGCTCGAATAGCGGAGGCTTACGGCATATGAGCGAACAACGACTGCGGGTGATTGTTTTGTCGCACGGCGGATGTGAGCTCGCGGTCAAGAGACTGCTGGAGCTGGAACGCGTTGAGCTTGCGGGGATATTTGTCGAAACCGACATTCTCCGCCGCCGAAGCTTGCGCGAAAGAGTGGTTCGATCGATCCGATATGACGGTCTCTTCGGAACGATAAGTAAGCCGGTTCGAAAGGTTCTTGGCATGGGCGGCGTTTATGACGAGGGTATTCGAGCAATTTCCCTCAGCCGAGATCACCTGCGGGAGATCGCGGAAGAGAATCGAACACCGCTGCATTTTGTTGCGAACTATCATTCCGACGAGTCGATAAAACTGCTGAATTCGGCCGGTGCTGATCTGGGTGTCGTGCTTGGAACAAACATTCTAAAGGAATCGGTCTTCACGATACCGCGGTTGGGGTCGATTAACCTGCATCAGGGGCTCGCGCCGTATTATCGCGGCGGCCCTTCAATCTTCTGGGAGTTGCTAAACGGCGAGCACGAGGTGGGTCTGACGGTTCACCGGGTCGCATCAAAGGTCGATACCGGTGACATCATCGTGCAGCGGACCGTGCCGCTTGAATACGACGATTCGTATCAACTCAACTATGAGGCGTTTATTAACGACTATCGACAGAGGTTAAAGGTGCCCTGCGCGAACCTCGTAGCCGAAGCTGTACGGATGATCGCCGAAGGGACCGCCGCACCGTGGCCTCAGGAAACCAGCATTGGCACTCGATATCGGCTTCCAACAAAAAAGGAAAAGGACGAGCTGCGCCGACGGCTGCGTTACAGACGCCGGCAGAGGGGGTACGCGGTAGCGCAAAAAGTAAACGGCGGAGATTCATGAAGCACACCGTTCTAAAACTGATGCGGCTCATGGGCGCCTTTGCTCCTTTTCGGATCGCGAATCGCTATAAGGCCCTTATTCTTACCTATCACCGGTTCAGCCTGGATGGCGCTGGGGAAACAACTTCGGCCCGCGCATTCGCGGAACAATTGGATTACCTCACCACCCACTACCGGATTGTTCCGCTCGCAAGTCTCGCGGAGTACTTGTCGTCGGGCGCAACCGTTCCCGCGGGCGTAGCCTCAATCGCGATTGATGATGGCTACCGTGATGCCTATGAGATCGCGTTTCCCATACTTACGAAATACAAGGTGCCCGCGACGCTGTTTGTCGCTACGGATTTTATCGATCGAAAGATTTGGTTGTGGACCGATAAGCTCCGGTATCTCACGACTCACGCAAATTTCGATACCCTGAAGATTACGAAAAACAAACAAACGTCGGCGTTGATGCCTCGCCGCTACGCATCCCGGCTCGAGGCGGCTACACAAATCAATTCCGCTCTCAAGCTGTTTCCAGATGCCTTGAAGGAGCGAGTCATCCTGAAAATCGCAGCTTCGCTGGGGTTGCAGATGCCAGAATTGCCCACCGAGGAGTATCGCCCAATAACCTGGAAGCAGGCACGCGAGATGGATTCCGCCGGAGTCCGAATCGAATCACACAGCGTGAGTCATCCGATACTTACCCGGGTAACCGAAGAGCGGTTGCGCGCCGAGGTGTGGAATTCGCGGGCCAGGCTTGAAGAGATGCTTGGCCGCGATGTGAATCTGTTTTGTTACCCAAATGGTGATAACGACGAGCGTGTATCGCAGGCCGTTCGGAGCGCCGGATACAAGGTTGCGGTCACGGTCGAGCCCGGGCTCAACGAAGCTGGC
The DNA here is from genome assembly GCA_035649735.1 of Blastocatellia bacterium. GTDB lineage: Bacteria > Acidobacteriota > Blastocatellia > UBA7656 > UBA7656 > Onstottus_A. The sequence goes on from DASRIZ010000148.1 coordinate 11,468, forward strand.
AGCGATTTATTGCGGCTACGTCGCGTTCATACAGACAACGATCTCGGACGTTTCATGAAGCGCACCAGCGGATTTGAAGAGATAAAGAATCGGCTGGTCTATGCTCGCAAGAATTTGGCGGTTGATACTGCGATCGACAAGTGCGGCTATGAACACTTTCAACAACAATACTAGTCAGAGCGCGGGGACTGGCAATGTGCAGCTTGCGGGCGCCGCTGACCACGGCTCAGTGGGAGCGCGATATCTGAGGTTGGGCGGGTTACCGTCGAAACTCGGCCCTACAAGCGGTTCGCATAAGATTGCGTTTGTCGGCTTATTCCTGTTCACCCTATTGCTTTACATCCGGCCCAATGAAATGTTCCCGGAAGTGTTGGGGACCTTTCCGATCTCAAAAATCGTCGCCGGCATAGCGGTGTTTGCCTACGTGGCGTCGAAACTCGGAAGCCGCGAGGGTTTGACGATCAAGCCACAAGAACTGAAGCTGCTTGCTGTTATTGCCGCACTGGGCGTGGCGTTTACACCGCTGGCTGCCGCGCCGATGGATAGCGTTGACCTGCTGCTCGATATGTTCATCAAGGTGATCATCATCTTTGTGCTGATGATCAATGTTGTTACTACGCGGGAGCGGTTGCGATCGATGGTCACCCTGGTTGTCGTTTGCGGGACTATCTTTGCGTTCCTGGCGATCAAGAGTTACCTGGCCGGCGACTTCACGATTGTTGAGAAAAAGGATGTAGGCGTGGTTGGCCTGCGGATTACGGGAGCTGTCGGCGGCTTCTTCGGCAATCCGAACGACCTCGCAACCAGTCTGAATATGCTGTTGCCGCTTGCAATCGCTCTGGCGCTGATGAGCAAAGGCTTGAAGCGCGTTTTCTATTTTGCGTGCGGAGCCGTGCTGATAGGCGGAGTGATTGTCACGTTTTCCCGCGGCGGCTTTTTGGGTCTGTTAACGGTAGGTGGCGTGCTGTTGTGGAAGGCCGGCCGGCACAACCGGGTCACTACGGTCATGGCATTCGTGTTGTTATTCGGCGTCTTTGTTCTCGCAATGCCGGGGGGATACGCCGGCCGGATAACTTCAATGTTCAACATCGGCGA
>DASRIZ010000149.1:0-7273 GCA_035649735.1 Blastocatellia bacterium
AAAGTTTAGTCGGACAGCACGAATTTCAGTTGGTTTTGCTGATCTGTTCCGCCGTTTCGGTGCGGCTCTCAATGTACGCGAGATCGACCTCGAACCCAATCCCGCGGCCGGCGGGCACCTCCGCAGTGCCATCCGACGCCACCTCAACCGCGGGAGAGATCAGATCGCGATCGAAGTACCGTGAGCTTGCAGAGATATCACCCGGGAGCACGAAACCGGGCAGACTGGCCAGCGCCAGGTTGTGCGCGCGCCCGATACCCCCTTCGAGCATCCCACCGCACCACACCGGAATCCCTCGCTGGTGGCACAGATCGTGGATGGGTAATGCTTGTGAGTAGCCGCCGACCCGACCGATCTTGATATTGATCACCCGGCAGCTTCCAAGTTCAAGGGCGTCCGTCGCACGCCGCAACGTGGTGATGCTCTCATCCAGACAAATAGATGTTTTCAATTCCCTCTGCAACTTCGCGTGATCGAGTAAGTCGTCGTGGTTGAGCGGCTGTTCGATCATCAGCAGATCGAAGTCATCAAGCTTCTTCAAATGATCAACGTCCTTTAGCGTGTAGGCCGTGTTTGCATCAACCGATAACAGGATGTCCGGATGCCGCCTGCGCACTTCGGCAACGACTTCAAGATCCCATCCGGGCATGATCTTGAGCTTTATCCGCTGATAGCCAAGCCCGAGATATTTATCGACTCGGTCGAGCAGTGCCGCCAGCGAGGACTGGATACCCAGGCTTACTCCGACCGGTACTCGCTTGCGAGTGCCTCCAACCAGTTCGGAAAGCGATTTCTCCTGTGCCCGGGCAACTAGATCCATATAGGCCAGCTCGAGACCGGCTTTGGCCATGTTATGCCCTTTGAAAGCCACAAACCGCGCCGACAGATCGTTCAAATCGGTTACCGGTTTTGCCATCAGCGCTTGCGCCAGGTAGTCCCGAATGACGTGAGAAGCGGTGCCGATGGTCTCATAGCTGTATCGCGGTTCTTCGGCGGCTACGACCTCGCCCCAACCGGTATGCCCATTCGACTCGAGGCTGACCAGAAAAATCAACCGCGAATCAATCCGCCCAAAGCTCGTCTCGAAAGCTTCCTTCAGCGGTAACCGAACCAGGCGCATGCCGACTTTTTCAACGGCAACCCGATGGGCGTCCACAGAGGTTAAGGGAACCGCAGCATTGTCTACACCGTCTCGCATCGCGCGGTAAGATAGCATATCGAGATTCATCAGGCAAGAAATTGATGCAACATCTGTTGTGCAGTTGACATCCTGCAACGTGTGGTGATATACGAATCAAGCTCGATGTTGAGATGGCTGGGCACATCTTGCGTGAGCGACTGTAAGACCCTTTCTCACAATTAGCAACACATCCAGGCGGAGAATCGATATGGGACTGAGACGATACTTCGGCATCATATTAGCCTTGATCATTTTGACTCAGGGGATACCCGCGGCCGCACAGGAAGCGACGCTCAACGGGTTTGACGATTATGTAAACAAAGCGCTCAAAGATTGGGAATTGCCTGGTCTCGCGATTGCGATAGTCAAGAACGACAAGATTGTTTACGCCAAAGGGTTCGGCGTTCGAAAGCTCGGCGATCCGGCCCCGGTGGATGAAAAGACGCTGTTTGCGATCGGCTCGTCGTCGAAGGCATTCACCGCCGCGGGCATCGCGATGCTGGTCGACGAAGGAAAGATAAAGTTGGATGACCCGGTGACCAAGTACTTGCCGGGTTTTCAGCTTTTTGATCCTTATGTAACCCGCGAGATCACCGTGCGCGATCTGCTGTGTCATCGAAGCGGATTAGAACGCGGGGATTTTATCTGGTATGGAACGTCTTACGACCGAGACGAGATCTGGAATCGGATCAGATACGTCAAACCGTCGTGGAGTTTTAGGTCGAAGTTCGGTTACCAGAACATCATGTATCTGGCAGCGGGGCAGGTGCTCGCTCGAGTATCGGGAAAGAGCTGGGACGATTTCGTTCGCGATCGGATTTTTAAACCGCTGGAGATGACGTCAACCAACACCACCATCCGGGCGTTCGCCGGACAAAACAATGTTGCTACGCCGCACGCAAAGGTGGAGGACAAAGTCCGGACCATTCCGTGGCGCAACATCGACAACATCGCACCCGCGGGTTCGATCAATTCCAACGTTACCGATATGGCGCAATGGGTGAGGCTTCAGCTTGCAGAAGGCTCGTACAAAGGCGCGCGACTTATCAGCTCGGCCGAAATGACGGAGATGCACGAGCCGCAGACCATCATTCCCAAAGATCCTCAGCTCTCGATGTTCATGCCTGACTCACATTTTCGAAGCTACGGGCTGGGCTGGATGTTGCAGGATTACAAAGGCCGAAAAGTGGTTCAACACGGAGGGGCGATCGATGGAATGATCGCGATGGTCGGAATGATTCCGGAAGAAAAACTCGGAGTGGTGATCCTCTCGAACCTCCAGGGTCAGTTACTGCCCACGGCTTTGATGTTTCGGATTTTTGATACCTATCTCGGGGGTCCGCAGAAAGACTGGGCCGGAGAGATGCTCAAGGGGCTCAAGGGTCTCGAGGACCAGGGTAAAGCGGCTCTTAAGAAGATGGAAGAGTCGCGGGTCAAAGGGACGCAACCGTCTCTGGCGCTGGAAAAGTACGCGGGCACTTACAAAGATGAGGCACTTGGAGATGCGAAGGTGACGCTCGAGAACGGCAAGCTGGTGGTGCGCACTCCGGCGTTTGTCGGCGATCTTGAACACTGGCACTACGACACGTTTCGCGCGACTTTCAGGGACAACGCCGTTGGCGGAAAGACGATGGCCACGTTCACGCTCAACTCGCAAGCCAAACCCGACGCGTTAAACATTGCTGATTTGGGACTCACATTCAAACGCGCTGCGGACGAAGCAAAACCGGGCACCGCGATTGCGATGAGCGAAGCAGATCTCAAGAAGTTCGCGGGCAAGTATGAATTGAAAGCGCCGGCGATTGAGGTAAGCGTGGAGATCATTGGCGGCAAGCTAAAAGCCGTTTTGCCTGGGCAGCCTGCGTACACCCTGGTGCCGGTGGCGGCAAACAGGTTTCAGATCGAAGGCGCGCCCGAAGGGTTCTTTGTGCAATTTGACGTGGCGGGAGATAGAGCGAAGAGCTTAACGATCGAGCAGGGCGCGGGGCCAAAGATGACGTTGACTTTGAAACAGTAAGGGCCAGGTAGCGTAGACTGTCCAGTCTGCGCCCGGCTTCGAGAGGCTCGCGTTTATGCGCGCAAGCTGGTGAGGCTTCGTCACCGGCAAGGACGTCAAAGCGATATCAACGCAGACTGGACAGTCTGCGATACATTTAGCGGCAATGCGCGCGTTGATTCTGGAACAATAGGGTTTTGGAAAGGATCGCAGACTGGACAGTCTGCGTTACAGTTGCGCAACGGAACAGCATCGGTTCGGGGCGGCAAGCGGTATAGAACGAGATTAGGAATGTGACTATCACTGGAGGTGAAGAGCTGTGAAAACCATAAAATCAATTCTTAGCTGGAGTGTCATATGTTTGCTACTGACTGCACCGATTTCAGTCCTTGCACAGACGGCCAGCACCGGCGCATTAACCGGCACTATATCTGACGCCAACCGTGCAGTTGTGCAACAGGTTCAAGTGAAGGTCACCAATGAAGCGACCGGAGAGGAACGCCTCGTCGAGTCGCAGGAAAACGGCAGCTACATTGTTCCGCTGCTGGCGCCCGGGTCTTATCGCGTTGAGTTGTCGAAAGCCGGGTTCAAATCCGCCGCGAAAAAGGGACTGCGCATCAACGTAAGCGAAACCGCCAGGCTGGATGTGGAACTCGACATTGGAGAGATAAGCACCACGGTCGACATAACTGCCGATGCCGCAGTGCTGCAAACAGAGTCAAGCGAGCTGGGTCGCGTTGTTAATCGCGAAGCAATCTCAAACCTGCCGCTGGTTAGCCGCAATTATACTCAGATCGTTACCCTGTCGCCGGGGATCTCCGCGGGCGTGACCAATGCCACCGAACTCGGCCGAGGAACAGGTGGCGAGTCCGCCGGAGCCTTTCGGGCGCACGGCGCGTTTGCCCGCGACAACAACTTCCAGATGAACGGCGTACAGATAAACGATCTTCAGGCCAGCGGATTTTTTAGCGGGGGTGTAGCAATCCCGAACCCCGACGCCATCGAGGAATTCAAGGTACAGACCGGACAGTTCGACGCCTCCTTTGGGCGCAACGCCGGCGCCAACATCAACATTGTAACCAAGAGCGGAGGCAATGAATTCCACGGGACGGTCTTCGAATTTTTGCGCAACGACGTTCTCAATGCCAACGACTTTTTCCGAAACAGAGCTGGCCAGAAAAGAGGCGTGCTCAAACAGAACCAGTTCGGGTTCACGCTTGGCGGTCCGGTGATAAAGGACAAGCTGCTGTTTTTCGGTTCCTATCAGGGCACCCGCCAGATAAACGGCGTCGGCGGCGGCTCGACCAGCAATTTCTCCTCCCCACCTTTCACTAATGATCGCTCTCGAGCGGCGCTCGGCCGGCTCTTTGCTGGACAGCGCGGCTTTTTCCAGAATCTGTTTGGTGGCGTGGGTCCCGCAATCGCCGCCGACGGATCCAACATAAGCGCGCAGGCGCTGGCACTATTTAACCTCAAACTTCCAAACGGCGAGTTCGTTGTTCCCACGCCGCAGAGTGTTGATTTGACGAGACCCTTCGCGCTTCAAGGTTTTTCGGCGTTCAGCAACCCTGCAACTTTCGACGAGGATCAGTTCATCGCCAACCTGGACTTCCTGCATACAGACAAAAGTAAGATCTGGGGCCGTTTCTTCTTCGCAAATAGTGACCTGGTTCAGACTTTTCCAGCCACTAACTTAGGCGGGCCGGCCTCACCTGGCTTCCCGTTACTCACCGGGAACGGATTTCGGAATTTCTCGGTGGCGCACAGCTATGCCTTCAGCCCGACCCTCGTAAATCAGGCCGAGTTCGGGTTCCATCGAATAGATACTCCTATCGTTCAGCAAGAAGTCTTCCAATGGTCGGACATAGGAGTCACCGCGCCAACAGTCGCCAATATGTTCCCCTCGCTTGCAGTCCAGGGCTCGCTGACTCTGGGTGGAAACGGCCAGAGCGTTAACATCAACCAGGACCATTACACGTTCCAGGACTCACTAACATGGGTCTACGGCAGACACACGATGCGGTTCGGAGGAGCAATAACGCGCACGCATCTGAACATTTCAGATTTTACGTTTCTAGGCGGGCTGATCTTCTTGAGCTGGCCGGACGTTTTGTTAGGCCTGCCCGGTGGCGCTAACGGCACCCCGTTCAGCAATGTAGCGGCGTCTGTGGACATCCCCGGTGATCTTGACCGCGATTGGCGGATCATCGACGGGAACCTTTATGTCCAGGATGACTTCAAGGTGACGCCTTCCTTTACTCTAAATCTGGGACTGCGTTACGAGCGAATTGGAAACCTGGGCGACATAGGGGGAAGAAACAGCGGCTTCGATCCCGCTTTGGCCAATCCCAATCCTCCGGCTGGAGGCACGCTGGCAGGCTTTGTGGTATCCGGGAACTTTCCCGGGACTGTCCCGGCCGGCATCACACAATTGGACAACAGGCTCGGCATCAAGGGAGTTCACCAGAACAACTTCGGACCACGCATCGGATTCGCCTGGCGCTTACCTTTTACGAGTCAGATGGTTCTGCGAGGTGGATATGGGATTTATCATACGCGAGCAACTGGCCAACCGTTCATCCAGTTAGCGGCCGGGCCGCCGTTCGCACTTGCTCGCCAGGTGCAGGCCGGTCAGCCGGCACAAGCGCCGCTCACTTTCGCCAAACCTTTTGGGCCTGAATTTGTTCCACCTCAGTTTACGCCCTATTCGCCAACGACAGGGATCACGCTTTCGTTTATCGATCAGGACTATCGCCCACCCGTTACGCAGCAGTGGAGCATGAATCTGCAAACAGACCTCGGACGCAGCACGCTGCTGGAAGTTGGATACGTTGGATCGAGGGCCAATCATTTGATCTTCGCCCACTTCCTAAACCAGGCGAATCTCGCGAGTCCGTCAAATCCGATTCGTGGCGTCACAACGAACACTGGGGGAGCGGCCAATATCGCCCAGCGTGTCCCCTTCCTTGGTTTCGCCGCCGCCCCTGGGCTCAATGATATCGATTCATCGGCGAACTCCTGGTATCACGGGTTGGAAGCCAGCGTCACCAAACGGTTGACTAAAGGGCTGCAGTTTCTGGCTGCGTACACTTTTGCTCATGCGTACAGCGACTCTGCAGCAAACACGGTTGCCGGCGGCGGTGGAGTGAACGGGAATCAGAATGACCGCCGGGCAAACTATGGCCGCGCCGACTTCAATCGCGAGCACCGGTTTGTGATGAGTTATGTCTATAATCTGCCAAGCCCTGAACGATTCCACGCTTTTGTGGATGGGTTGCTTGGTGGCTGGGCGGTTGCGGGCGTAACAACCATCCAGTCAGGTTTGCCGTTGACCTTCAATGGAACCAACGCATTGAACGTTTTTGGAATCACGGGTGATCGAGCGCAACTCGCCGTCGGCTGCGGGCACATCAATCTTGAGACGATCGGCACGATGCAAAGCCGGCTGAATAACTACTTCAACCGAAGCTGCATCGCCCGCAATGCTGCCGGCAACCCCGTTTGGCCGGTGATCGGAAGTGATGGCGTAGGAACGGGCTTTGGCAACAGCGGAGTCGGCATAGCTTTTGGCCCGGGCCAGAACAACTCTGACATCGCGGTTATCAAGCGAACGCCGGTGCGTTGGCTCGGTGAGGCCGGTAACTTCGAGTTCCGTACCGAGTTCTTCAACGCTTTCAACCACCCGCAATTTGGGAATCCCAGCACGAATGTGTCTTCGGCCGCATTCGGTACAATCACCGGCACGTCGGTGAACCCGAGAATTATTCAGTTCGGTTTGAAGGTAAACTTCTAGTCCCGACAGAGAAGGAGCTAGACAATTTTGATTGAACGTAGCACCCCGTCAGGGGTGCTACGTTTATAGGGTGGCGGAATAAGACTGCAGCTCAAGCGGCGACTCCGCGCTCCCAAATCCCACCAACGCAGAGACTGTGTGAAAAACCGATTGAGCCGGCCCTCCACCGACCCCGTGTCGGGGGAGGCGCGATTGCCAAGCTAAACCCTCGCGAGAACCGCCAGCCCTCCACCGACCCTGCGTCGGTGGAGGCAACGACTGGAAGCTACGCGACCGCCGCCACGAGGCAACGACGGACAGTCGC
>DASRIZ010000150.1:0-7437 GCA_035649735.1 Blastocatellia bacterium
GACCGTCCTCCCGCGCACCTCGACACCCGATTCAGATTCGGAGACTGCCGCACGGTACATTCCACCACCCCAGTCGCTGAAACAGGCAGAGAAAGAGGTTGCACTAGCATTGCAGCAACTTCTAAACGACACGCAAACCAAATCGAATGTCGAGTCGCTCGACCAGACGGAGCAACTTGCTCAGGAATTGCAGCAACTCCTGAACGACGCGCAAACAAAACAGCGTGCCAAAGCCCGCGGCCAGACGGAGCAACTTGCTGAGGCATTGAACACCCTGCGCGACCGAGCCAGCCAGCGAGTCCAACGACACCACGGTCAGCTTGCCTCAGAGGAAGAACCGTTACGAAGTTGGATGTCATCGACCTATACAAGCGCGTGAAGCTAGGCACAACGGTAGTGGTGCTGGGGCCAGACTCGCCCTTCAGGCTGCGGCTGGCTGCGGGCCGCAATTCATTCCGGTAACCGGGAACTTGTTCCAAGTCGTCCGCAAAAAATTAGTACGCTCCGGGAGTGTATCGACCATCTGTCCGCTGCTCGCATCGGTGACCATTGTTGCCGCGGGAACAGTCCTTCGAAATGCCTCCCAAGATTACAGAAGCCGAAAAAGTGGCGACATGGGATTTCCTGCTCGCATTAGTCCTGTTGCTCAGCGCCAGGGTTCGGTGCCCCTTTGTCTTGAGACCGTGGAGGCAATAACTCGGGCTCGAATACAGATTTGACGAGCGAGTCGCCAGGTATTTGTGATACTGAGTTACGAAGGCTTTTGCTTCTCGCAGCGTTGCGAGCCTCCATTGAATCTCAAGATTTTCATTTCCAGCAATGCTTTCGACAATTCTACGCTCTTCGACCAGCAGCCTAAATTCACTTAATTGGTCTGGGTTGTCATTGCCATGAAGGTTAGTGGCGAAATCGATGCGCCCTGTCGGGACCCAATCCCGTTTTGCGACCCCTTGATACGGCGACTTTTTCGAGCCTATCCAGCTTTTCAAAACGTCTGAATTCGCCTCTCTTCCAGGGAATGGGTGGCAATCTTGCTCTTTGCCCGCGACATCAGCAATACGCGTTGTGGCTTCTTTGGGTGGTGAAGCGGCAAAGTATTCCTGCTCATGGTCCACACTCATATTTAACGAACGGCAGTTCGCTTGGCGATGAACGATCTGAGCTACTAACGGTTGACTCCATAGGCAAAATTTTTCGGCGACGAAACGGCAGAGTAATGTGCCCATCGCTTAGCGAATTACACCAAAACATCTCACTCTACGCCATCTGCTTTTCTTCATCTGACGGGGCGTGTTGCGCCGTGAAAGCTAATGGGGCGTGTTGCGCCTCTAACGCGACGTGCGGCGCCGTGAACAGGATCGCAATTTGAGTTCTATTGTGCAGCCCGTATTTACGCATGATGTTGCTGATATGAGCCCGCACCGTGTTCTCGGAGATGTTGAGCTCGTAGGCGATTACCTTGTTTGGCAACCCGCGCCCGAGTAGCAGAATCAATTCCTGCTCGCGTGGGGTGGGTGTTGCTCTTTCTCTGAAGATCGAACTCATACTCATAGGCTACTCCATTTCCATTCCTCACTCCGCCCTAAGCGCATCAATCGGGTTAAGCTTCGACGCCCGGTAAGCGGGGTAGAAGCCGAAAATGAGCCCGGTCGCGACCGAGAATGCTACCGCCAGACCGACCGCTTGCATGTCGATTGCTGTAAGCCACCCCGCCCATCGCGCCACAGTCAGGGACAATCCAATCCCACTGGCGACGCCAAGCGCACCTCCTGCCAGACACAGCACAAGCGCTTCGCAGAGGAATTGAAGGCGGATGTCGCGCATGCGGCCGCCCAATGCGCGCCTGATACCGATCTCGCGTGTCCTCTCGGTAATCGAGACGATCATTATATTCATGATGCTGATTCCGCCAACGATCAGGGTGACGGAAGCGATCGCGATCAGGAGTAACGCGACCGTGCGAATGGCCCCTTGTTGGGCCTGCATCGCCGCGGCAGGGTCGAGGACGGTGAAGTCGTCCTCCCGTCCCGGGGGAATACGGTGCCGTTGCCTGAGAAGAGCTTCGATTTCGCTCTTCGCATCAGACATGGCATACTCTGACTCGACCTTCGCGATAACGTACGCAACGGTGTCCCGATTGGTTCCACTGGCGCTGCCCAGGAACCGCAGCTTTGCCGTTAAGAGCGGCACGAACACGACGTCGTCCTGGTCGGGGCTCTTTCGGTCGAGCACTCCGACTATCTCTAAGGGAGTGTTCTTGATTCTAATCTGAGCGCCGATGGGGTCCTCGTGACCGAACAGTTCGCGGGCGACAGTGGCCCCCAGAATCGCGACCTTTGCTCCGCCGGCCTCTTCTGCATAAGAAAAAAACCTGCCCCCAGCCAGTTCCCAGTCGCGGACCAGGAAGTGATGTGAGGTCGTGCCGTTGACTGTTGTGTTCCAGTTTTTGCTCCCGCGTACAATCTGCGCAGTCCCGGCGAGCGACCCTGCGGCGGCTCGGATCACGGGTATCTGTTCGAGGATGGCAACGATGTCACTTTCCGTCAGCGTGAGCCGGGTCCCGGCCTTGAGGCGAACCGCACCATCGCGAGCGGCGCCGGGACTGATCACCAGCACGTTGGCACCCACCGATCTGATTTGCTCGGCCAACTGACGCTGTGCACCCTTGCCGATGGCGAGAACTGTGACAATTGAACTTACGCCGATGATGATTCCTAACGCGGTAAGGAAGCTCCGCAAAAGACTCACGCGGAGCGCCCGAAGTGCGACCTCAAGAGCCTGGAGCAAGGTCATGCGACGACCGCCCTCCTGGGAAACGCAGCAAGATGGGTTTGGTCGGCCACGATGCCTCCATCTTGAAGCCGTACCGCACGTTGACACTGCGCGGCGATGCCCGCGTCGTGAGTGATCATCACCAGCGTCTGCCCCGCGCGGTTGAGCTCGCTAAAGAGCGAGAGGATTTCTGCTCCCGATCGGCTGTCTAGCGCGCCGGTCGGTTCATCGGCGAGCATGATGGCGGGAGATCCAACGAGTGCCCGGGCGATCGCGACTCTCTGCTGTTCTCCGCCGGAAAGCTCACTCGGAAAATGTCTTGCCCTGTGCGCCACCCCGACCATATCCAATGCCTGTTCTGATCGCCGTAATCGTTCGCGACGGCCGACCCCCGAGTAGATCAGCGGGAGCGCCACGTTTTCAATGGCGGTATACCGGGCCAGCAGGTTATAGGCTTGGAAGATGAACCCAATCTTTTGCGTCCGCAGCCGCGACTTTTTGTCGTCCGAGAGCGAGGAGACATCCGTCCCCTCCAAAAGGATAGCTCCCTTGCTGGGACGATCGAGAAGTCCAATCATGTTCATCAAGGTCGACTTGCCGGAACCGGACGGCCCCATAATCGCTAGTCGTTCACCCTGATGAATGTCAAAGCTTACGTCGCGGACTGCCGTGATCGCGACGGCGCCGTTGCGGTAGGTGCGGGAAACGGATCTTAGGCGTACGACCGGGGTGTTATTGGTCATGGCCCAAACCGGATGCCAAACAACTCCCGTCCCGCCGGCGATATTGTCTGTCCAACTGCTACCTGATCTCCTTCGCTGAGTGCCCCTGATTTCAGCACAACTTGGTCGGCACTCGCGGGTCCAACTGTCACTGAGACCTGCCTAAGCTCTCCACCGCCGCTATGAATCCACACAGATAGAGGGCTTGACGTCGTTTCGGCTACGCGCGGAGAGCCGGCCGGTCGAAACCGCAGTGCTGCCAGCGGCACCGTCAGTACGTTGTCCACCCGGACGGTGACGATGTGCACCAGCGCTGTCATTCCGGGCAGCAGAATGCCGTCGGGATTCGCGGTTGCAAGGACGACCGTATAGGTAACAACGTTCTGATTGATCTGAGGCGCCTTTCGGATCTGGCGAACGATGGCTTCGAATTGACGATCTGGAAATGCGTCAACAGTGAAGTGGGCCCGCTGTCCGGGCGCAATTCGTCCGATGTCGGTCTCATCGACGCGGGCGTGGATTTCCATGTCTTCTAGATTATGCGCTACGTCAAAAGCAGTTCGCGCTTCCAGGCCAACCGCAAGGGTCTGCCCTTTGTTGACAGACCTGCCGACGATCACACCATTAATGGGGGAGCGGATTACAGTGCGATCGAGGTCGGCTTCGGCAGCGCGAAGTACCGCCTCCTTCTCGGGGACTGAGGCCTTGGCCTGCTCTAACTCCGCTTCCAGGCGGCGAACGTCGGCGCTCGCTCCCTCCACTCCGATCGCGTTGAGGGAGACGAGCGTCTCCGCTTCGCGTTCAGCTGCGAGCTTGGTTACCAAATCCGTCTGTGCATCATCCACAGCGGTGGCGGGTGCGGCGTCGCGCGAACGCAGCGCCAGCTTGCGTTCGACATTCCTTTCGGCCAACGCCTTAAGGGCGCGCGCACTTTCGAGCTTGGCATCGAGAACAGCCTTATTTGCGCGTGCGTTCTTCAGGTCGATGCGAGCGCGCTCAAGTTTCGCTTCCACCACACGGATGATTGCGTGCGCTGTGGTCAAGGCCGCTCGGGCTTCGTCAACTCTTGCCTGGAATGTCCGAGGGTCGATTTGCGCCAAAGGGTCGCCGACTGCGACCTTGTCGTTAAAGTCCACGTACAAGTTTGCGATCTGCCCAGAGAGCTGCGACCCGACCTCGACGGTCTCGACAGGCCGTAGCGTTCCAGTCACTTTCGCTGTCTGTTCGAAGCTTCCGCGTTGGATCGGGGCGACGCGAAAAGTCGACACTCCGGTCGCGACGGAATCGCGGCTCGCAAAGCCTCGGTCCGGATTGAGCGGGTAGATCAGAAACGCTGCGCCGAGCGAACCTCCAACGATCCAACCGAGAATCCGCGAGATTCGCACTTGCCACCCCACTCAGTACTATCGGGTAGACGTTTCTGTCTTCGACGTTCGCAACATGCCTTGCGATTATTGCACTTTTTTATACTGAAAGCATATTAGGACACCTTCCCCGAGAGATTGATCTAAATCAAAAGAACTAAGCGCCCTAAATTTGCTTGCACACAACCTGCAGGCTGTCCCGAGGGGCACATTTCGTTCTCGCAAAGTTTTTGTGTTGCGGCATTTAAAAAAGACAAACGACAATAAATTTTTGCTTGCAAATGTCAGATCGGACCACCGGGGACCGAGGGGGTTGGAGAAACTCCAGCGATTAGCCTGTTTGGATTAGTCAGAATTGTCTAGACCTAAGAAAAAGCGCGGCTCCTTGAATTTCTCACTGTGCGGCCGGCGGCTGTGCCGGTAGCGTAATGAGAAAAGCTCCGGCGATTAATCCTAATGTATTAGCATGAATTGCGATCTGACAGTTTTGCGCGGCATGGTTCAAGTTTTGCGTGATGATGTCGGTCAGCGAGACACAAACTCGCATCGGCGGCATCAGAACGGTGAATGAAAGGATACTCCCATGGTACGCAAGCTCATCTTAGCCGCCACCGCCGTTGTCGCGTTGTCGGCCCAAGCGCAGGCGCTAAATACCATAACGACGACACAGGTTGGGGTGACCAACAACTCGTCGACCACCCAGATCAACGTATTCGGTAGCAACACTAATGTGCTCAGCCAGTTTGGCGGACAAAACTCTAATACCGCTTCAGCGACTCAGGTGACGCTCACGGGCACTAATCGAAACACCATGTTTCAGGATAGTGAAGCTTTCCCATTCCCCAATAACAGTGCAACGATTCTGCAGATCGCTCCGTTGGGAACTAACCTTAACAACGTGGTCCAAGTACCGTGAACCAGCTTAGTGCCTGCATCCTTCCTCCGGGCAGCGGCCGGTCCTGGCCGCGCCCGGACTCACGTTGCCCCATCTTATCGGTCTTGGTTTAGGCGGAGCTGAGATATGTTGTGCAATCGCACAGTTGTTAGGAGACGTGGTATGCAATTACGCCTGCTGCTTGCAGCGGTGGCGCTTCTGGCGGCTTCGTCCGCCGCCTCAGCTCAGACTGTTGACAGCCGGACGGTGGTCCAGTTGGGCGGTAACCCTGCCGTCACAATCAACCAAAGCAGCGATCTTAATTTCGCCGGCGTTGTACAGATAACCGGCGGGACTACGTCAGCCACGATCGCGCAGATCGGCACTACCAACTTTGCTGGGATAATCCAGTTCGGTGCTATTAATAGCGCGGGCGTCATACAGATCGGAAATACGAACACAAGTCTCATTACGCAGTTCGGAAACTAAGGCCGACATAACTGGAGGACTGAAACGGTGAGGTCAGAGTTATTCGCGCTGGGATTGGTTATGGCGATGACTTCTATGTCACATGCAGGGGAACCGGGCGACGAGGGCAGCGGTAACACGACCATCGTGCGCAACGGGAACAGTGTCTCGATCATCACACAAAGCGGAGATCCGAGCCAGACCGAAGTCAAAATCAAAAAAGAGCCGGGCCACACTTTCGTCTACCGCCGAAGCGGTGGAAACACGACCATAATCACGCAGAGCACGAGCGCGCCAGAGCTTCCCCCCGACGCTCTACCTCCCTGGCTACGAAGCCTCCCGTTCCGCTAATCACAAGAGTGATCGGCTCGGTTCTCAGGATTTTGCAATCAGCGGCTGAGGGATTATGTCCCCATACTGACTCGAGGCTCGTCTGTTTAGCCACCTTCCATGTCGCCGCATTTGCGTGAGAACTTTCCTTTGAAAAATGATTTTGTAAACAGAAGGGCCGCCTAGTAGGTGGGGGGTTCAACCCATTGGCCAGCTGGTCCCTTTGAGAGCGGATTGAGCAATCGTAATCAGACTTACCTCAGACACAGATCAGCGACACATCCTATGCGATGCGTTTTTCGTGAACGGATGTAGCTCATTTCATCGCGAACATAACTGCAATTTGAGTTCTATTGTGCAGCCCATACTTACGCATGATGTTCCTGATATGAGCGTGCACCGTGCTCTCGGAAATATTCAGCTGATGTGCGATTTCCTTGTTTTGCAAACCGCGCCTGATTAGCGCAATCAATTGTTGCTCGCGTGGGGTGGGTGTTTCCTCGCTTTGTCCGAATGTCGTACTCATGGAGTTCCCTATTTCGATCACTAACAATACCAGCCACAGACTAACGTTCGGTAACCGCCGCGAGCGATCATCCGATCAAGCAATAGCATGGTCCCCGAGTTGCGGTCTGTGAGGCATGTCACAGGGTAAAAACACTTCGCGGTCTATCGCATTCCACAGTTAATAGCACTTAACGGGAATATTACTTATTATCACTTCCCAGGCTGGTGGCCTTCGCTATCTACCATCCGGGGTGCGCATGCCGGCCCAGACATCGCGCACCTGCTGGTAGTGCACGTTGGCGTCGTAGACCGGGACCCGCAGGCCGAGCACCTGCGGCGACAGCCGCCCCACCGCCGAGAGCAGCGTGTAGGAGGCCACCACGCGGTCGCGTTGCGCGCT
>DASRIZ010000151.1:0-9774 GCA_035649735.1 Blastocatellia bacterium
CCCAAGCTCACGTTCGGGTGAGAGTGAGTCGCTGGCGCGTTCAATCCTCACTTTCGTTCTTCATTTTCTCAAGCTGGCCCGCTAATCTGTAAATCTCTTCTGGTGACAAACGCATTTTGCTGAGATACATGTAGCAGTGCAATCGAATCCAGACGACTTGAGGATTGCAAATCCTCAGAGCACGTCTAACTGCAAGACAACACAAGAGAATTTTTGAGCTTTGCCACTACTTTGCCACAAGGAAACTGCTGTGGGAAAATGCATCCCGAGCGCGTGCGACGGAACGAAATGGCTACGGCATCATTCGTATTACCGTGGTCGGACTGCGGCTCTCAACACCAAAATCGGTCTATCTTTTGATACTCTAACAGGGTTCTCTTCCTTGCGTGATGAACTACCGGAATTGAGGCACACAGGGTATTGGAAATGATCGGCAGCCTTTAAAGAACTTTGGACATCAAATGAATTCAATTTGATACTGAGACATTTTGGTGGGGTGTAGCGGAGCGAGAGAAGGCTCTCCAGTGTACAATGCTTCGATCAACTGTGGCGCTGTCCCCATTCTCGCAGCGCTTTCAGCACCGGGCCCAAGCTTTTTCCCTTTTCGGTCAGATAGTACTCAAGTCTAGGCGGATGGTCGCTGTAAACTCGACGGGCGATCAGACCGTGCTCTTCCATGGCTTTCAAGCGGCCGGACAAGGTATTCGGCGCTACGCCTGTCAAAGACTCCTGAAAATCCTGAAATCTCCGTGGTCCCTGCAGAAATAAATCCCGCAGCAATAAGATCGTCCAGCGTTCGCCGATGATGTCCAGCGTTCGGGCGACCGGGCAATTCTTTTGTCGGTACGACCTACCCATAACAAAAAGATACCCTATTGACATCAGTCTTGCAATTTACTATTTAAATTATAGTTACTATAAGTATTATAGACCGCGGATTTGGCCACGAGGCTGAAAAGGAGGCCAGTGATGAAAACCTCTGTTCGCTGGTTGTTTGCGCTGCTACTGAGTGGCACCTTGGTGGGTTCGATTGATGCTGGAGGAGAGAAGGATTCTTCTCGCCCGACTTCGCATCGACCCGAACTGGAATACTTCAAAGCCGTAAATCGCGCCGGGCCGCCGCGCGATCCTCAGCTTCTCTTCTTGCTAATGGGCCAGTACGTAAATGCCAATATGCACCGCGAGGGCATCGAGTTCTTCTCGACTCTCGTAAAAGAGTTCGAATCGCGTTTGTCGGACCACCAGAAGTCGCTCTATCTCAGTGCGATCGGACTATTGCGGGCCGGGCACACAAACGAAGTGTCGTTCTGGAAGAGAATTGGATGGGTCAGGGAAACCATCGAGATCTTAGAAGAGGCTAAACGACTATCGGGGGACCAAGTCTTTGTTGTTCGATGGATATCCGGGGTCGTCTATGCCCAATTTCCCGGCATCTTCAATCAGAGGGAAGCGGCGCTGGCCGACCTCACCTGGTGTCTCGAGAACGCTGATAAAGCCCCCCATGCCGGTTGGTTGAGAGAAGTCAATTACTGGCTTGCGACCCTATACCAATTGGATGGCCGCACCGCCCAGGCGCAGGAATATCTGCGGCGGAGCGGATACGCGGACTTCGGGAAGCCGATCACGCTCACGACGCCTTTTGCCGAAGATCTCGCGACCGGGCACACGTTTTCTCCAAAACGCATTGCAGAGATCGTACCGGGCAAGGTGTACGCATTGTCCGGCTATGAGTTCACCGAATACTACTTTGTGGTTTCGGACGACGGGCGCGAGTTGATCGGTATTGACGCCGGAACGCGACCTGATTCCGCACAAGCGGCCTACCAAGCCCTTCGAGCATACGCTCCCCAATTGCCTGAACTGACAGCTGTTCTGATTACTCACGCCCACTGGGACCATGTCGGAGGGCACAAGTACTTCCGCAGCCTCAATCCTCGCCTGAAGTTCTATGCCAGGGAGAACTACCACGAAGAGCTCTCGGTAGTGCTTAACGCCCCGGGTGCTTTCGGTCAGCGGTTCTTCGGGAACCGGTTCAGTCTCGAGGAGGTTCGGAGTTTCAAACCTGATATCACGATCGACCGTCATACGGAAATAAAGATCGGGGGAACGCGAATCGAATTCATCCCAGTGCAAGGGGGAGAAACCAAGGATGCACTCTTCATCCGTCTTCCCGATCACGGCGTGATGTTCGTCGGTGACTTCATCATGCCCTATCTCGGCGCCCCCTTCGTTGAAGAAGGAAGCCTGGATGGGTTGCTCGATGCGATCGACATCGTAGTGCAGAAAAGTCCACGGTATTTGCTTCACGGTCACGAGCCCTTGACCCGTCTATTCGCATCTCCGGTCATGCTGGCGAATCTGAAGACGCATCTCGCATGGCTGCGTGAGGAGGTTCTGACTGCAATTCGACGGGGAGATGAACGGGCGGCGGTTCAGCAGGCCAATCTCATTCCCCCTGGCCTTCTCACCGGCGACCCCGACGCTCACCTGCCCTATATCGTGATGCGCGAAAACGTCATCAATCGAATCTATGACCAAAATGTCGGCTACTGGCAACCAGATCTGCAAGGCGTCGATTATCTCAGCCGCGCCGATCGGGGCTCCATGTTGATCGACTACCTGGGCGTCTCAGAGAGACAGCTTGTCAAGGCTACGGAGCGGATGATCGCGGATGGGAAGTATGAACTAGCGGCGACTGTGCTCGAATGGACCAAGGGCAGATTCGCAGGAAGCAAGTCCCTGGATGAAGTTACGCGGCTAACCTACCTGAAGCTCATGGAGAAATATCAGGAATTCAATCCGTTCAAGTTCATTATCTACTCGGGGCAGATCGGCGCCCAAGTGTCGCAAATGGATTCAAAAGAGCAAATTCCCCAGCCAGCGACCACTCGGTCAGACGGTCAGTGAGAACTGCCTTCTGGCCTGGAGTGTTGTCATGAAAATGTTTGTCGCTCATCCTCATTAACTGTGCGTTCCGCCGCCTCTGCGTGCGACAAAACCGGTGGAAGCCTGCAGTTTACCCGGAGGCGATTCTCACCGGAGGCCAACGCGCTGCATAGTCTTATGTTGAACTACTATTGAAACGGAATTAGCAGTTACAGCGCAAAGTGAATTGCTGCTCTCGTCCGACCAGCGACTCTCCCCGGGCTTGGTGGTCGGCGATGTGGGCCGACACTGTGGCGAGCCCCCGCCGGTAGATTTCCCTTACCTCCTCTTCCCACCCTCTATTTCCATCGGCGGACCAGTGAAAAGGCAACTCAAATATCTTCCACGGCTCGCCAAACTGAGGCGCTGCCGCCAACGCTGCCCGCAAAATCTCCCGTTGCAGCTCCGGCTCGTCAGGTTTTCCGGCCGGACAACCCATTGGGAAATCGAGGAAAACCGTTCGCGGCGGTTTAAAAGACTGGCTCACCTCCCAGAGGCAGGTCATGCTCAGAGTAGGAAGACCTCTGGCCTCTAGGGCTCGGGCGATCAGTCCGACGGACCGATGGCAGGAGGGTCAGAAGGGAAAAAGAAAGGCCAGATCGACTCCCTGAGACTCAAATTCATTCTGAATGGCCGGAACAGTTTTCTGAATTAGCTCGGTGTACTTGGTTATGGAACCAACCATCGATACCGAGCGGGCCGCTAATTGGCCAATCGTCCCTTCGGCTTCGAGTTCAACTAACCGGTCTCGCGGAAACGCGACATTGATGTCTTGAACCGCCCAAACTCGTACCGGCGTCCTGTGGGCAATGACCATTTCTGACACCGGAGACTCGCGCGATATCAAACGATAGGAAAGATCATTGGTCTCGGCCAGAGGTTTATCGTTCGCTAGTTGCACTCCGGCACTAGTAAAAATTCCGATCGTTGACTCGGAAATCGGCTTGCGCAACGGCGTCAGCATTGGTGGTTTAAAATTTGGCGGAGTCGGATAGGGCTGCGGCGCCATCAGCTGTGTCATGAATTCGACGTACTTAAACGCCATAGACATTGATGCTATTCCCGCCGACGTAGAATTACAACGGACAGCTGGGGTGGTTGTATAAGAAACTGATGAAACTCCTCTGCTCCCACGAGCTAGTGCTCACGTCTCTATTATTGCTTTCCCATAAAAGTCCATAGCCCGCCGGCTTAGTAAGCAGTCTATGTGCAGTTACTGATCCGTTTATTTCGTCTCCAGACCAGAGTCAAGCTTCTCAATCCGCTTGATTGAACTGATCGATGAGAAACTAAACAGCGGGAAGATTACCGAAAGCGCATCGATGGGTGCGGCTTCTCACCCACCGCGAAGCGGTTTAGTCCAACGACGTCTCAGACAAATTTCACAAGATTTGTTCGATGGAGAATACAGTTCAATCCTGGTTGTTTCCAGACTCTAAAAAAAATGATCTCAAAAATCGTCTCGCTCATGGGCCTTTTCCCACTTGACGGTTAATTAGTAACGATGGAGGCCTCGGTTCTTCTCGACCAAGGCCTCCACCAAACAAACCGTGTTCAGCTAGTTCGCAGTTGAGTTTAAGAGAACTTATGGGATGCGTCCATAAACGCCAATGCCTCCGGGCTCAGTGGCTGTCCCGGTGACCGGAACGGTGGCCAAGGGAACATAGACCCTGTTGCGGACAATGTCATCACGATCTATGTCGTCGCGGTCGCAACCTCGGCGATGCCAGTCATCGCGATCCCTGTCGTCGCGATCACATCGAAAGCCGAAGACTGCGGCAACCGAATGAGCACCGGCCACCGTTTTAATATTCTGGATCCATTGTGGACCTTCTGGGCCACTGTCAGCCCTTCCGGCATCGACGATACCGAGAACAGGATTGGCGGTTCCACCCTTGCACCCTCCAACGGTTCCGGCAGGAAGAGGTGGCGTACACCCACCGGTGGTATTACTCGACGCACCGAGGTAGTAATTATTATCGCCCCAGTTGTACCATACTTCGTCATTGCCGCCGACCTGAGTGATCGTCGCAATAATTTTACCGGTCGTCGCCTTGACGATGAGGCTATTTAGCTTCGTTCCGGCAGGCCCATCAGCACTGCAACCAACCAGCAAATTCTCGCGCGGACCTAACGCCAGACCATGAGGGAAACAACCAGTGCCATCGAGCCCGATGCCGGTCTCCCGTGCCAAGGTGACCGGATTGAACTTTGCGAGCTCCCCGTTAGGATGTGCTGTTGTCGCCGGTACTGCGACAAAAAACCTGCGTAGTTCGTGATCGTACACAGGTTGCTCTATACCACCGGTGGCATCGGGAAGAGAAATCTTCTTCATAACCTTTATATTATTCGGGTTTGAAGATACGGAGATGAACGCCACAAACAGGTCGAGGTCATCATCCCATGCCATAAGGATCAACTGATGGTCTGGATCATATGCCAACTCATCTGCCCTGCGTAAAGCCCCCGTCTCGGTGTGACTAATGATTCTGAAAGGAGTATTGGATGTGGGCACGCCGTTTTTGTCCAGGCTGTAAACTCGTATGTCGCCATTTCCATCGCCTGCCCAGAGCTGGTTTGGGTAATTCGTCACGACGACGCCATTGGGTCCTGCTGAGTTGGGCGGCGACGCGACAACGCCAACAAACCCTGTCGCTTGACCGACAATAGCATCGGTTTTTGTATCCACGATGTCGACCCCCTTGTTGTTCCGGTCCGCCAGATAGTACTTCTGGGTTACTGGATTGAACCAACTGATGTCGTAGCTCCATCTGCTATTTGGCGATGTTGCTTGGGTCGGGACAGTCGGACAGTTAGGGTCTGCTACGGACGCAGGAGGGGGAACTTCCGGAATACCTGGGATAATCGGACTGCCCGAGCTACAGAGCGAGGTTATTCGAATCGATCTCATGCCGAGATTGGGTGCATCATCCGCGTCCTGATCGCCGAAGACTAACCCCGTAGTCATCAAAGACACCATAAACACGAACCAAGAACAGACGGAAGTCACTTTTTCTATTGTGCTAACTGTTTTCAATGTCTTCATTGTTACCTCCTTAGATGCATTGCAAACTTTGTTTCTCCAGTTTGCGTTGCCCACCTCCAAGACAGAGGGGGTCGAAATTGTCTGCACGTAATCAGTAACCGAAGATCAGTGAGAAAAAGATGAATCCGAAAGGGAATTTCGCGCCAGGCTCACCCGATAGCCGTGAGCGCGAGCCGAAAAAAGCGATGAAAGTATTGAGAGCTTTGCTTGGTGCAGCGAAGTGAATTTTCCCGCCTGATCGGGAATCGAAATTAAAGTGCTGTCCGGAGGAACAGGGAGTTTGGGAGAATTAAAGAGCTCTGCTTCGGAAGGTACCAGAGCCACAATGATAGTCTTTTGTACCGGGCTTAAGAGTCGAGGGAAATCCGAACCATCGAGATCGAGCACATCGAAGAAAATATACGAACAGACAAGAAGCATGCTGACAATATGGACCGCCTGCCGAACGGAACGACCCCGGTAGGACATGAGCGGATGCTTGCGCAGTTCCATAACGCGGCAAAAATCCTTCCATTTCTCGCAAGCAAAAGTCCCACCATTTAATTAAAGTAGTAAAAGCAAACACTTGGAAAATAATTTCTCCGGCAGCGGTTGTAAAGTGACCTTACAGATCCTTTCCGGTTAATGATCGCAAGCGGGAACCTCCTTGTAGGATGGATGAATTTTCGATCCATCAAATGTAATTTGATTTTACCGCTGTAACACACTTCTCTTTTCGTCTCGGCCCCGAGGATAGACTAACACTGATGTCGGATGTAGAAATATTTTAGTTTTGAAGTCTAGAGGAAAAGGGCATATTCGACCGAGACAGGGAGGTGCTATGAAGAAAACTTTCATGGTGTCGGTCATGATCTCGCTTGCGACAGCGTCCACACTCCTAGCCCAGGGAACGTCGACCTGGGTCTATTTCGGTCCCGATAATGTGCTCCACTACGCCACCGATTCTCTGGGCAATCGAATCATGGATTTCTCATATGCCGGCTATGGTGGCGGAGGAGTAACCATTCCCGATGTCTCGGTACAGGTCGCTGTCAATCCCGTTTTCGGCGACAACACCGGTAACATCCAGCACGCCATTGACCAGGTGTCAGCGCTAGCGCCGAACGCCAATGGCATCCGCGGGGCGGTTCTCCTCCAGCCGGGCATATATGAGGTGGATGGCACGCTCAACATTACCGCCAGCGGAGTAGTGCTACGCGGCAGCGGCTCGGGAACAATTGGGAGCGTCATTACGATGGGCGCCTCGCCGCATCTATTGTTATCAATTCAAGGCTCCGGCTCTTGGCAGACGGTGGGCAGTCCTGCCGCGATGATCGACTCGTATGTTCCTTCGGGCACGATGTCGTTCAATGTGGATGACGCCTCGGGGTTTGGCGTGGGTGACACGATTCTGATTAGGCGTCCGGTGACGGCGGCATGGGTGAATTTTATGGGAATGGATCATTTGGTTCGCAACGGCCAGCCACAGACCTGGCTCTCCGTAGGTTCGTCCATCACCACCGATCGCGTAATCGCAGCGATAAGTGATAATCAGGTCACGCTCAACGCGCCGCTCACCGACTCGTTTGACTCTACATATTTGGACCCTCCAGGCGGCACGATCATTCGCTACACTTTCGCGGGCCGCATTTCCCATGTCGGGGTCGAGCACTTGAGCGTGGTCGCGCCTCCCGCGGACGTTGACATCTCCTTGCCGCAGTACACGGCGCTGTCGCTGAGCGCGGTGATCAATGCCTGGGCGCGAGACATCGCTATTCAAGACACCCAGAACAGCGTAACGCTCAGCAACAGCGTCAAGCAGGTCACACTCGACAGTGTCAGCGTAACCCACACAATTACCCATAGCGGCAGCGATGCGCCGGCGGACTTCAGCATTAGCGGCACACAGGTTCTCGTGAATCGGTGTTCCGTTACTGGGAGCGGCGTCTGGCCGATCGTTACGCAGTCGAGGGTGACCGGGCCGGTAGCCGTGCTGAATTTCACTGCCAGCCAGCGTGGTTTCTCGCCGCACCAGCGCTGGGCGACGGGGTTGCTGTGCGATGGGTGCCAATTCCCCGGCGCGACGTCGGGAACGCCGGGCATTGCTTATTCCAACCGCGGCACCGATGGGTCGGGTCATGGCTGGGATGCGGGCTGGGCCGTGGCGTGGAACGTCACGACGCCATACCTGCTGGTCCAGGAACCGCCGGGGGTGGACAACTGGTGCGTTGGCTGCGTGGGAACGGAGTTAACCAAGCCCATGCCCGGCGGCAATGGCACTCTCCTTCCCAATGGCATTTATGATTCGTTAGGCACGCCGGTGATTCCCTCCAGTCTATACCTGGAGCAGTTGCGCGAGCGGCTGGGCGATGGTGCGCTGGCAAACATCGGCTATGGTTGGACGGATCAAGACATTGGGAGTCCGCGCCGAGCCGGAAGCGCCAGCATCAATGCGGGCACTTATAGCGTCAACGGCGGCGGTAAAGATATTTGGGGAAGGATCGATCAGTTCAACTACGTGTATCAATCTTTGGCGGGTGACCTGACGATTACGGGGCACGTGTCCGACCAGCAGAACACGAATGCCTGGGCGAAATCAGGAGTGATGATCCGGGAGAGCACCGACCCTGGTTCGCCTTACGTGTTCGTGGTCATCACGCCCGGCAACGGCGTCAATATGCAGTACCGGGCATCCACGGGAGCCAACGCAGTGCAACTGGGCGGCGTGAGCGGTCTCGTCGCGCCGTACTGGGTCCAGCTGGTTCGATCGGAAAATACGTTCAGGGGGTTCGCTTCGGCTGACGGAGTAAACTGGACACAGGTCGGGTCAATCGGCGTCACGATGACCAGCCGTGTGACCGCCGGCTTGGCGGTCACCTCGCACCGCAACACCGCCCTGAACAAATCTACGTTCGACAATGTCAACATCCGGTGAGCCGAGTTAGAGATGGCACAGGATTAGGTATCCAATCCGGGGAACTTTCGCTGGCTGTTGCGCCTCGGCCATGGCTGCAAGAACAAGCAGTACCACTGCAACCAGGATTGATGACACCGCAACTTTCTTCATTGCGCACCTCGTTTTGAGCGTTACTTATCACGCGGATAGAGATAAAGAAAAGTGTGATTTACGCGGCGGAAGGTGACAGGTATTAGTTGAGTAGCAAGGCCAGAATCAGCCTGAGATTGAACTGATCGACGCAACAGTCGCGTCTTGTAGGATTAAGTCGTAGGAGAATTCAGTTCAATCCTAACATGATCTGTTTGTTTGATGGCGCCTACTTGATCACTTTATTCGCACTATACGGCACGTTGGGGAATCGCAGGGGTACACTCCTTTTTCTACTAATCCGCTCGAGCAGTTCCTTGTGCACCTCAAGCTTCGCGCCGCCTTCGGTATCGGCGGGGACGACGGATCAACACGACTCCCAGCTCTTTGGGACGTTCACATAGGAACGATCCAGGGATGCGATGGACGGACACCCGAGCAGCTTCAGCGTGCGATCCAGGTCGGCGCGCAGTATCTCGATCGCCCGCGCGACCCCTGCTTCGCCGGCTGCTGCGAGGCCGTAGGCATAGGCGCGGCCGCAGAGCACCGCGCGAGCGCCAAGGCAGATCGCCTTGACAATGTCGGAGCCGCGGCGGATGCCGCCATCCATCAGGACCTCGACCTGCCCGTTCACCGCCGCGACCACCTCCGGCAAGACCCGCAACGCGGCTGGCACGCAGTCCAGTTGCCGGCCACCGTGATTGGAGACGGAGATCGCGGCCGCGCCTTCATCGACGGCGTGACGGGCGTCGTCACCGGTCAGTACGCCTTTGACGAC
>DASRIZ010000152.1:0-31263 GCA_035649735.1 Blastocatellia bacterium
AATTCTCGAGCACATGCGAAACCACGCTCCTCTGCGTCGCAACATCGATCAATCAGAAGTCGCCGACGCCGCGATGTTTCTTTTGTCACAGATGTCCCGCGGCGTGACTGGCGAAATCCTGCACGTGGATTGCGGCTATAACATTATGGGAATGTGACGCAGAAGGCGGAAGGCAGAAAGCGGAAGGCGGAAGATTGAAAATTGAGAATTGAAAATTGAAAATTGAAAAGCTGCGAAAACCTCGGGGTACTTCCCCAATTTGCAATTTTCATTTATCAATTCTCAATTTTCAATCTCCCTCTTCAGCTTCTGCCTCACCTTCCCCTCGCCGCCGGGGGCCAGATGTATTTGTGAAGTTGGAGCTGGAAACGAGCACGAAGCCGGTCCTCGAGCATCCACGCGACAACCTGCGCCGTCTCGATCATCCCAAACGCCGTCGAAATCAGAATCTTCACCCGCTCCTCCAACCGGTGTTCCCGGATAGTTTTTAACGCCCATTCGTAGTCACCCCGGTCCGCAATCACGAACTTTACTTCATCGACGGGCCGAAGGTGCTCGAGGTTGGACCAGAGATTTTTCTCACACTCGCCTGAAGCCGGGCACTTCAAATCCATGATGCGAATGACGCGGGAATCAAGCTCGGAGATATCGCGGTGTCCCCCGGTTTCGATCAGCACCGTGTGTCCCGCGTCCGCGAGCATTGTGGCAAGCTGGTAGATT
The DNA here is from genome assembly GCA_035649735.1 of Blastocatellia bacterium. Lineage (GTDB taxonomy): Bacteria > Acidobacteriota > Blastocatellia > UBA7656 > UBA7656 > Onstottus_A. The sequence continues at coordinate 721 of DASRIZ010000152.1, forward strand.
TCGTGCTGCAGCAAAGGCTCGCCGCCGGTCAATTCAACAAGGTCGCAGTTGTACTTCTCGACTTCAACCATGATCTGGTCAAGCGTCATCGTCGTGCCGCCGGTAAATGTGAATTCCGAGTCGCACCAGCTACACCGCAGATCGCAAGCCGTGGTTCGCACAAACACACACGGCAACCCTGCGTAGCTCGATTCACCCTGGATGCTTTGATAGATTTCGGTGATACGCATGAGTACGAGTTTTCAGGGATCATTCTAGCCCGGTTCGACCATGCGCGCGAGTTGGGAGAGATTCTAACTGTCCGACAAACTAAAGTTTGTTGATCAATCTAGCCCTCACGCTTTTTCGGATTTCAGCCGTTGAGTGATATTGACCGTGACCGAATCATTCAAACTGACCGAGGCCGCCACAGGCTGCCTTTTCATTTTGACTTATTGAGATCCAACCCATCAGCGAGCTTCTTCGGCGAAATCGTGGATCGCGTGACGGTAACTTAAGCATTTCAGGGGATTAAAGGCGAGTGGCAGTCGGGTTTCCCACACACGCAACGGGCAGCTCTTGTTTTCTCAGCTCCGGGCCGTTTGTTGTCTTAACGCGGCACGAACATTGAATACAGAAACACGTTTACTTAAGTCCGTTCAGCACAGGGGTATCGAGGGTTCAATGGCCGCAGTGATACAAGCCAATCCGAGGACGTTTGAGCGCGGCATAACCAACCGCTTTCTTGACCTCGTGTCGGCAGCCGGGCTGAGCGTGTTTTTCTATGCCGTTTACGTCGTCGCCACCGGCCAGCCAAGTCTGGATTGGATGCTGCTCAGCCTGGTGACGACATTGATCGTCGGGCGCACGACAATAAAGATTCCCAAAACCGAAAGCACCGTTACGCTCGACGACACCTTCCTGTACATCTCGGTTTTGCTCTACGGCGTGTGGCCCTCGGTGGTGCTGGCTGGAATCAATGCGGTGTTGTGTTCGCTGCGTTATTCAAATCGCAGAAAGATAGCGCCGTTCAACACCGCCACGATGAGCCTCTCGGTCTTCGCGTCGAGCTACCTGGTCACAACGGTATTCGGCGAACCTCATCACCTCGCCGCGGATAGCAGCCGGCTGATCCTGGCCGCCGAGTCCCTGGCACTGACTCACTACGTTTTGAATTCAGGCATGGTGAGCATTGTAGCAGCGCTCAGAAACGGCAAAGGGCTGCTAGCAACCTGGCGCGAATCGTTTTTGTGGACCTGGATTTCGTACTTCACCGGGGCGATCGCGGCCTGTCTGATCGTCAAACTGATAACCGTAATCTCTTTCTATGCGTTTATTGTCGCGGTGCCGGTTCTGGCCATCACGTTTCTCACTTACCGAAACTATCTTGAGAAAGTACGGTCCTCGATTCGTCACGTCGAAGACGTGACCGATCTGCATCTGCGAACAATCGAAGCGCTGGCGATCGCAATCGACGCCAAGGACGAAGTCACCCACGACCACGTTCATCGCGTAAAGATCTACGCCATCGGACTGGCCCGGCAATTCGGTTTGAGCGATGCGGAAATCGAAGCATTAAAGGCCGGCGCGCTACTGCACGACATCGGCAAGCTCGCGGTGCCAGACTACATTCTAAACAAGCCGGACAAACTCACAACCGCCGAGTTCGATAAGATGAAGGTGCACACCATTGTTGGCGCCGAAATACTGTCGCGAGTCGAATTCCCGTATCCAGTGGTGCCTGTCGTTCGCCATCATCATGAAAGGTGGGACGGGCGCGGCTATCCCGACGGGCTGCGCGGTAACCAGATACCAATGACTGCGCGAATCCTGGCGGTCGTCGATTGCTTTGACGCAGTCCGCGAGGACCGGCAATATCGCAAGGCGATGACTCGCTCTCAGGCGATCGAGCTGATCGCCAGCGGAAGCGGCACGATGTACGATCCCGACGTCGTCCGAATGTTCCTCGAGTGCCTGCCGCAGTTCGAAGAGGAAATAAAAAAGCAAAAGAAGGACCTCAAACAGGAGCGCTTGAAAACCGAGGGCAAGGTCTCGACCCACCCGCCAAGCAAAGACAGCAATCAAGTGGTCTTCGAGCACATCCGCAACGCCCACCGCGAGGTGATCACGCTTTACGAAATAGCCCAGACTATAGGCAACAGTCTCGACCTGCGGGATATGTTTGCCGTTTTTTCGTCACGGCTGAAAGACATCGTAAGCTACACAACCTGTGTGCTCTATCTGCAGAAGCCTAATGCGATCGACGTCGAAGCGGTGCACGTCACCGGGCGAAACGCCGAAACAATAAAAGGCTCGAGCATAATCCTCGGATCAGGGGTAACCGGATGGGTGGTTTCCAATCGGCAGCCGATGTACAACTGTGATCCGCGGCTCGATCTCGCCGCGGCGCATCTTGAACTCGATACGCCGTATTGCTCCGTGATCGCGGTGCCGCTGCTCAAGGGTGACGAGGTTCTCGGCGCGCTTACGCTTTATTCCGCGGAGGTCAGCGCTTACGAACCTGATCACCTCAGGTTGGTGGAGGCGGTCGCCAAGCTTGCTGCCGATGCGATCGCCAATGCGCTCCACCACGAACAAACAGAGGCGACCGCGTTGACGGACCCTCTGACGGGGCTTGCGAATGCTCGCGCATTCAGGCTTCGGTTTGAGGCGGAAGCCGACTACGCACGCCGATACAACGAGAGCTTTGCCCTGCTGATGATGGACCTCGATTGTCTGAAAAAACTCAATGATACATTTGGACACGATGCAGGTGACGCGGCGCTCAGACGCGTGGGCGGCCTGTTGTCGCACCAGCTTCGGCCACGAGACTTTTTAAGCCGTTACGCGGGCGATGAGTTTGTGGCGTTAGTGCAGATCGGGGCTGTCGAGGTTCGAGAACTTGTTCAGCGGCTTCAGCGCGTAGTGGACGATTATAAGTTCGGCTCCGACAGCGCTAATAGAATGATAGGAGTCAGTGTTGGATGGGCTTGCTTTGGCGCCGACGGGAATTCTCTCGATGAGTTGTTGCTGGCCGCCGATCGCGCCATGTACGCAGACAAGATGAGAAGAAAAGTCCTGGTCGGGGAGTCGGAAGGTAATGACGCCGCCCAACCCAGCAGCGCCGCATAGTGTTTTCGTATACACCACGTGTTAACGAATTTATTCGTTCTTGGATTTATGGCGCTGAATTGCGAAAAAGCTCGAACGAATAAATTCGTTACTACGTGCGGGTTGTTACCCTCCGAAGTAATCACATCGCGCAGAGCAGGTCTCCCGTATCGTCACCCGATGAAGTCCCGGCAGCCGGTCCTCCAATCGTTCCCATATCCATCGCGCCAGGTTTTCGCTCGTTGCATTTTCCAATCCATCAATCTCGTTCAGGTAATAGTGATCCAATCTTTGGCGGAGAGGCTCGAAGGCGTCAGAGATCTCGGCGTAGTCTATGTACCAGCCGGTCTTCGGATCGACCTCGCCGCGCACCGCAACTTCGCATTTGAATGAGTGCCCGTGCAGCCGCGCGCATTTGTGCTCGACCGGCACATTCGGCAAGCGATGCGCCGCTTCAAACGTGAATTCCTTTACAAGATCAACGATCATTCTCCGCCAATCTTAGCTTCCAGCATCATCGATCGGCAAATTGGCGCCAGGCCTGCGATTCTGCGAATCGATACAACCAGTTTAGATCGGCGAGTGAATCGAGAATCGCAGGCAGGCCCGGCGCCTATGGGATAAATTCACACGTGTGAGTTACACTGGGCTGTCATATCGTGAGCTCACCAAGCGAACAGCACAATTTACCTTTCGTAAGCGTGAAATATGCGCAGTCGCTCGACGGCCGCATCGCCACTTCGACTGGCGATTCCAGATGGATCAGCGGTCCGGCCTCCCTGCGACTCGCTCACAAGCTCCGTCGCGAGCACGACGCGATAATAGTCGGGGTTGGGACCGTGCTCGCGGACGATCCGGAGTTAACAGTAAGGCTGGTTAAAGGCAACAATCCGCTGCGGGTTGTCGTCGACAGCCGGCTCCGCACGCCATCACAAGCTCGTGTGCTGGCCGGAGGCGCCGCGAAGGGCACGTTGATCGCGACTTCCGAGAATGCGGATTCACAACTGGCGAGTGATATTCAGAAACTCGGCGCGAATCTCTTGCGACTGCCTGCCGCTTCGAATGGAGAGGGAATCGATCTTATCCGCTTACTTAGCGAGCTTGGACACCGAGGCATCGCATCGGTGCTTGTCGAAGGCGGAAAGAGCATCGTTACTTCGCTGCTGGCGGCGCGAGCGGTGGATCGCATGATCGTTATTGTGGCTCCGAAGATAATCGGCCAGGGGATCGAGACGATTGGGGATCTCGGCATCACTCGACTGAGCGACGCGATCTCGTTCACGTCAGTCAAGATTCGCAGGCTGGGCGCCGACGTCATCTTCGACGCCCGTCTGAAGTGAAGAGCAAAGGGCAAAGAGCAAAGGGCAAAGGGCGCCCTTTGCTCTTTGCCCTTTCATCCCTCGTCTCCAACCAACCCGACCGTAACCACGCCGGCACCTTTTGCAAGATCGATCAGCAATACCACTGGTCCATAAGCAAGCGCCCGCGCAGAAGGCAGAAGGCAGAAGGCAGAAAGCAGAAGGCAGAAAGCAGAAGGCAGAAAGCAGAAGGCAGAAAGCAGTAAGGGCCTAGACCGGATTTTCCAATTTCCAATTTCCATTTTTCACTGGTCATTATTTGTCCGTTGTATTTCCCGCTGCACGTCGGCCCGCCTAACCGCCGTCCCAAATGACAAATGACAAATGACAAATGACAAGTGAAAAATGGAAAATCGTCCTGCCTTCTGCTTTCTGCTTTCTGCCTTCTGCTTTCTGCCTTCTGCCTTCCGCCTTCTGATTTCTGCCTTCTGCTATCCGCCTTCTGCCACGGGTTCCTCGGACTCCTGTGCCTTTTGCGCCAGCACCAGGTGGTCTCGCATAGCGCTTCGAGCGGCTTCCGAATTGTGGTCCCGAATCGCTCTGTAGATTTGTCTGTGCATCTCGGCGGATTCCTTAAGGTCCTTGGCCCGCTTTACCGTCTTGCTCCTGACATCGAGCAAAATCGTCGCCACCATATTCATAAGAGCGGTAAGAATCCTGTTGCCGGATGCCGCCGCTACCATCTGATGAAAGTGCATATCGTGAACGAGATACTGCTCGGGATCATCGAGCGAGGCGTACATTCCTGCCAGCTCTTCGGCCATCGCCGCCATGTCGTCGCCAGTTGCTCTTTCGGCGGCCAGCCCCGCCATCGCCATCTCGATCGAGCGGCGGGCCTCGAACATTTCGGCGCTGGTGAAGCCGTGCAGCGCGGCCATGAGACGCAGAGGACTGCTGTCCAACGCCGGCGGCCCGTCGTTGTCGACCACGAAAGTGCCGGCCCCCTGACGCGACTGCAAAACACCGTGGGCGGCGAGCGACCTGATGCCCGCGCGCAGGGTAGGACGACTTACACCGAGAAGCTTGGCGAGGTCGCGTTCGGGTGGCAGTCGGTCACCCCGCTGCAGCTCTCCGCGATGTATCATTTCACGAAGATGCACCACTACTTCCTCTGAACTGGAGCCGCCTTTATCGGTTTCAACAGCTTTGAATCTTGTCCCTTTAGAATCGGTCATACCAATATTTCCATTTGACGGAGCTCGCGTTGATCACATAAACATCGGAAGAACTTGGATGTTCCGGGTTTGCGAGCCATCGCTCGGTCGCCATCTTAGCCAATCTGTGCGATATTGTCGAACGCATCGGCTTTGCGTTAGGCAATCGGTCTGACCAGTTTGATGGATGCGGCGGATTGGTTACGTCGACCCCACTGAAGCGAGGTCGTTCCACCAACTGCGTTGGTGGGTGCGCCCTCCGTCAGGAGGAACCATGTTTATAGAACCCGAGACGACCGGGCCCGCCCTCCGCCAGGAGGGCCATGTTTATAGAACCCGAAGACGACCGGGTCCGCCCTCCGCCAGGAGGGCCATGTCTGGTTGAAAGCAAGGGCGCCGATATGAACACAGAGGGCCGGGTTCCTATCTTGCGTTCTATAAACATTGCCCTCCTGACGGAGGGCGGGCCCGATCGTCTTCGGGTTCTATAAACATTGCCCTCCTGACGGAGGGCGTCGACCTCACTGCAAGCGAGGTGTAATGTTTCGAACCAACAGGAGGAACATGTTGAGGCACAATGTTTCGCTAGCCGTGTGCGGGCTGCTTCTAACGGTCTGCTTGTTCAGCGCGCCGCTCGGGTCGGGGAATCAGGCAACGTCACTGCCCTACAAGAACCCTTCACTTCCGGTCGAAAAGAGAGCCAGCGATCTGGTTTCGCGAATGACCCTCGAAGAAAAGGTTTCTCAGATGATGAACGCGGCGCCTGCGATATCGCGGCTGGATATCCCCGCTTATGATTGGTGGAATGAGGCGCTGCACGGAGTCGCGCGTGCCGGAATCGCGACGGTTTTTCCCCAGGCGATCGGCCTCGCAGCGACCTGGAACACCGATCTTATGCATCGCGTCGCCGATGTGATTTCCACCGAAGCGCGCGCGAAGTATCACCAGTCCATTCGCGACGGCGAACATGGCCGATACAAGGGCCTGACCTTCTGGAGTCCCAACATCAACATCTTTCGCGACCCGCGTTGGGGACGTGGACAGGAAACCTACGGCGAAGACCCTTACTTGACTGCTCGAATGGGCGTGCAGTTTGTGAGAGGTCTTCAGGGTGACGATCCGAAATACTTCAAAGTAATCGCAACGCCGAAACATTACGCCGTACACAGCGGCCCGGAGGCGGACCGGCATCGCTTTGACGCGATGACTGATCAGCGTGATCTTTATGAGACATACTTGCCGGCGTTTGAGGCTTGTATAAAGGAGGCCGGCGCTTATTCGATCATGTGCGCATACAACCGGTACCGGGGCGAGCCGTGCTGTGCTAACAATACGCTGCTCAAGAAAACATTGCGCGAAGAATGGAGATTCCCGGGCTATGTCGTCTCGGATTGTGGCGCGGTTTACGACATGTACAAGTTCCACAAAGTCTCGGATGGTCCGGCGGAAGCTTCCGCAACGGCCGTGAAATCCGGAACTGATCTGGATTGCGGTAATGACTATCGAACGCTGGTCGACGCCGTTAAGAAGGGTCTGATACGAGAAGAAGAAATTGACCTTTCGGTTAAGCGACTGTTCGGCGCGCGATTCAGGCTCGGTATGTTTGATCCCCCGGAGATGGTGCCCTATGCGCGAATCCAGATCGGGCAGAACGATTCCGCGCAGCACCGAAGGTTGGCGCTTCAAGCAGCTCGTGAATCGATCGTCCTCCTAAAGAACCAGAACAATCTGTTGCCGCTAAAGAAAACGATAAAGAAGGTCGCGGTCATCGGACCAACTGCAGACGATCTTCCGGTGCTTCTTGGGAATTACAATGGAACTCCGTCCAGCTACGTAACACCTCTGAAAGGGATTGAGAGAAAGCTTGGCGGGCAAGCCCGCGTTGTCTACGAACAAGGCTGCAATCTTGCCGAGGCGGGGCCGATCTCCCGCCTCGTTCCCGCCGCGGCGTTGAACGCCGGCGCGGGATTAAAGGCTGAATACTTCGCTAACCGAAACCTCGACGGCGCTCCTGTAGCAACTCGAATAGATCGGGTGGTTGATTCGAATTGGATCAGCACGCGAGTTCCCGGGCTCGGCCAATCCAACTTCTCAATCAGATGGACCGGCAAGCTTACTCCTACGGTTTCCGGAAGGCATAGTGTGGGCGTCAGCGGAGATGACGGTTATCGACTATGGATAAACGGATCGCGAGTCATAGATCACTGGTCCACGCACGGCACCGAAACGCGCCGAGCCTCAGTCAGTCTTGAAGCTGGCCAGGCATACGATATCAAGCTCGAGTACTTTCAAGCCGGCGGCGACGCGAATGTTCGTTTCGAGTGGAGCACACCTGGCGATGCAACCGGGAAGGCAGTGCAACTTGCCCGCGAATCCGATGTCGTCGTGTTCGTCGGCGGGATCTCTCCGCAGCTTGAAGGCGAAGAAATGAATGTCACAACCGAGGGCTTTCGCGGCGGGGATCGCACGAGCCTGGATCTGCCGGGAGTTCAGGAGGAGTTGCTAAAGGCTGTGGCTGCGGCCGGCAAACCGGTTGTTCTGGTGCTGACCAGCGGCAGTGCTCTTTCGGTCAATTGGGCAAATGACAACGTGGCAGCCATCATTCAACTCTGGTATCCAGGAGAAGAGGGAGGAGCGGCTCTCGCCGATGTATTGTTTGGCGATTACAACCCTGCGGGCAGACTTCCCGTCACGTTTTACAAATCAGTGACCCAGCTCCCGGCATTCGAAGAGTATGGAATGGCAGGTCGTACCTATCGCTACTTCAGCGGAGACCCTCTGTTTCCGTTTGGCTATGGGTTGAGTTACGCGCGTTTCGCGTACAGCAAGCTTGATGTCCCCAAACAAGTGAAGGCGGGCGGGGACGTCACAGTGAAGGTGAGAGTTACGAATGAGGGTAGACTAGCAGGCGATGAAGTAGTACAGCTTTACGTCAAGCACGTTGCGGCCTCGGCGCCGGTCCCGATCCGCTCGCTGCAGGGATTTCAGCGCATTCATCTGAACCCTGGTCAGACACAAACGGTTTCCTTTGCGCTGACGGCGCAGCAGCTTTCAATAATCGACGATCAATCGAGACGGGTTGTCGAACCTGGGGAGTTTGAGATCCAAGCGGGTGGCGGTCAAATCGGCTCGCGCTTGCCGTCTTCGCAAGTTGTGACTGCTCGATTCAAAGTCACTGGCGATGTTTTTCTAGTGAAGTAGTGACTGCAAATAGGGCCTATACGACCTATATAGGACCAATAGGAATGATGAGAGCTGTTTTAGCGATTTTGTGTTCGCTGTTAAGCGTTTCGTTCGCTTACACGCCTAAGATCTCAGCTCCGTCGCCTGTTCAACCGGTGCCTTCGCCTTCTCAGTTATCCTGGCAACAGTTGGAATACTACGCATTCGTACATTTCGGGATGAACACCTTCACCGATCATGAATGGGGCGAGGGCCGCGCGCATCCTGACATTTTCAACCCGACATCGCTGGACTGCCGGCAGTGGGCGCGGGTGATCCGTGACGCCGGCATGAAGGCAATCATTATTACCGCCAAGCATCACGATGGGTTCTGCCTTTGGCCGTCAAGCACCACTGCCTATTCAGTCAAGAATTCAAAGTGGCGTGATGGCCGCGGCGACATACTGAAAGAGCTGTCGGATGCCTGTCGCGAGTTTGGCTTGAAGTTCGGAGTTTATATTTCGCCCTGGGACCGTAACCATCCGCTGTATGGTACGCCGGCTTACAATCGTGTTTACAAGGAGCAATGGCGCGAAGTGTTGACCGGCTACGGCGAGGTATTCGAGGCGTGGCTGGATGGGGCCAACGATCAGAAGAAACGGATGGTTTACGATTTCAACGGTTTCTTCCAAACGATCCGAAAGTATCAACCAAAAGCAGTCATCTTTAGCGACGCCGGACCGGATATCCGTTGGGTTGGAAACGAGAAGGGGTTCGCAGGCGAAACCAACTGGTCGACCCGCGACAACGAAGGCTCGTTTCCCGGATTTGCTGATGAGAAGGCCTTAAACACCGGGAATGAGAACGGCGATTCATGGATTCCTGCTGAATGTGACGTGTCCATTAGACCAGGATGGTTTTATCACGCGACCGATGATGAAAAGGTCAAGTCTGTCGCGAATCTGATGGAGATCTACTACGGATCTGTCGGGCGAAACGGGAATCTGCTGCTGAACATCGGCGTCGATCGAAGAGGGCTGGTTAATGACAGCGACATAGCGCGTCTGATGGAATTCAAGAAAGCGCGCGACGAGGCGTTAACGATCAATCTTGCTAAAGGCCGAGCGCTCGCTTCCAATGTTAGAGGCAATGACATCAACTACGGCGGGGCGAAGGCGTTTGACGGCAGAGCGGATACGTATTGGGCGACGGACGACGGCGTGACTAAAGCGTCGCTGGAGATAGACTTTGGCCGCGAGACTGAGTTCAACCGTTTTCTGGCGCAGGAGCATATTGCGCTGGGACAGCGGGTGAAAAGATTCTCGCTGCGAATCTGGAGAAACGAGCGCTACGAGACAATCGCACAGCAGACGACGATTGGCTACAAGCGCATTCTGGTCTTTCCGGCAGTTCGGACCCGCAAGCTGCAGCTCGTGATCGAAGATTCAAAAGCGAGCCCGACGATTACTAACGTCGAGATATTCAAAGCGACGAGTGATTGACGAGAGCAGAAAGGCAGAAGGCAGAAGGTAGAAGGCAGAAGGTAGAAGACAGAAAGCAGAAGGCAGAAGACAGACAGAAGGCGGAAGGCACAAGGCAGAAGGCAAGAGAGGTTGAATGGGCACAAGACGAGGGACTTATAGATTGGGCGCGAGGGCGCTTGTCATTGACTGCCTTCTGCCTTCTGCTTTCTGCCTTCTGCTTTCTGCGTTCTGCGCTAGGAGTTGATTCCGTGACAAGGAAAACAATTGCGCGACGGCAGTTTCTAAAGCAAAACATCGCAGCAACCGCGATCGCGGCTTCCGGGCTCGCCGACTTCCAAACGCTTGCTCAAATCAACCCCGATTCTTCCGCCCAGTATCGCGGACCGCTCGCCGACTTCGCCGTCGACGATCAGCATCTCGACAGCCTTCAATTCTGTCTCTCGTCAAACGAGGCCATCCGGCCGTCGATGAGTTTTTCTGCTGCTAACCGGCCATCCGCACTTCTCTGGCAGAAGCGTGTTCGCCGGAAATTGACCGAGTTACTCGGCGGGTTTCCAACCACTCGAGTTGCGCTCAAACCACGGATTCTCGAGAGGAAGAAATTCAACGGCTACTCGCGCGAGAAGATAGTTTTCCAAAGCCGCGAGAATCTCTCGGTGTTCGGATATTTTTTACTGCCCGAGAAGATTTCGAGCCCGATTCCCGCTGTTGTCTGTCTGCCCGGTCACGGTCGTGGATGTGATGACATCGTAGGCATCGCGGAGAACGGACAACAGCGTGAAACCGGGATTGGTTATGCGAGGGACTTCGCGTTGCAGGTGGTTGAACACGGTTATGCCGCGTTCGCAATCGAGCAGCTGGGGTTTGGTTGCAGGCGGGACCAGGCCGCACGCAAGAAGGGCGCCGGAGCGTCGTCCTGCCAGCCGGCTGCCGGCGCCGCGCTGTTGTTTGGCCATACAATGCTTGGCTGGAGAGTATGGGATGTGATGCGCGCGATTGATTATTTGCTGACCCGTTCCGAGATCGACCACTCACGCGTCGCGACGATGGGAATATCGGGCGGCGGGACCGTGTCGCTCTTCTCGAGCGCTTTGGATGAGAGGATCAAGATCAGCGTGGTGAGCGGCTATTTCAACACATTTAAGGACAGCATCCTCAGCCTGTCGCATTGCATCGACAACTACGTGCCTGGGATTTTGAATTACATCGAGATGTATGACGTTGCCGGTTTGATTGCTCCGCGCGGTCTGTTTGTGGAATCAGGTACTCGCGATCCAATCTTTCCGATTCATGGGAGCCGGGCAGCGATCAAGAAAGCCGAAAATATTTATTCGGCATTTGGAGCCCACAAGAAGTTCGGGCACGAGATCTTCGATGACGAGCACGTGTTCTACGGCAAGGGAGCTTTTGAGTTTCTCAAAAAAACGCTCTGAAGGAATGTTTATGAAAACTCCAAAAAGAGCTGCACCGGCGATAAACGTCTCGAGTCGTAAACATATTCTTCACTCCCAACTCCGACAAACGTCAGTTTGTCGGACTAATGTCCAACCGCCAAACGTATAATCGCTTCTTCGCTGCACTGGTCTCGTTCAAGGATTCCGGTGATCGCTCCCTCGTGCATCACTGCTACTCGATCACTCTCGCCGAGAATTTCTTCAAGATCGCTACTGATCATGATGATCGCGACTCCGCTTTGAGCCAGCCGTCGCATGAGTTGATAGATTTCTGTCTTGGCGCCGACGTCGATGCCGCGCGTCGGCTCGTCGAATATAAGCACCTTCGGGTTCAGTGACAACCATTTCGCGAGCACAACCTTTTGCTGATTGCCTCCGCTCAAATTCGCTACGGTCGCTTCAATCGACGGCGCTTTGATGTTTAACTTGCCGAAGATGTCCTGAGCGACCCTACGCTCAGCGACTCGGTCGATCAAACCGGCTTGAGAATACGACGCCAAGGCCGGCAGGGTAATGTTTTCTCTAATCGCCATCTCCAGCACCAAACCGTTCTTCCGTCGATCTTCCGAAACAAGATAAATCCCGTTGGCGATGGCGTCCCGCGGCGACGTAATATTCACCGGGTTCCCATCCAACATCACTGTGCCTTCGAGTTTCGCATCAACGCCGAAAATAGCTTGAGCTACTTCAGACCTCCCCGCTCCCATCAGCCCGGCGAGTCCCAGAATCTCACCGCGGCGAACGTCGAAAGAGGTCGAGTGGCTGGGATACCTCCGGGTACGCAGACTGAGAACTCTGAAGTATCCGGCGTCTTTTGCCGCGGCGGCGTGAGCAGGAAACCGGTTCAGATCGCGGCCAACCATAAGCTTGACGATGCCGTCGTGGCTGATCTTGTCGCCCTCAAGCGAGCCCGCATTGCGCCCGTCACGCAGAACCACAACTCGATCGGCAAGTCGCCCAATTTCGCCAAGCCGGTGAGTGATGTAAATGATGCTCACACCCTGGGACCTGAGATCCGTGACTACTTCAAAAAGTCGCGCGGTCTCCGTCGGAGTCAGGCTTGATGTCGGCTCATCCATGATCAGCAGCCGCGCGTTCAGCGAGAGCGCTTTGGCTATTTCAACCATCTGTTGCTGGGCTATGGAGAGTCCTTTGACCTGGGTGTTACTGGGAACATTCAGACCAAGCCGTCTCAGATAGATGTCGGCTTGCTCGTGAATCTTTTTGCGGTCAATCAGTCGAAGCGGTCCCGCTCGGACGGGCTCACGTCCCAAAAACACGTTCTCGCCGACATCCAGGTTGTCGAGGATGTTCAGCTCCTGGTGGATAAACCCGATGCCCTGGCGGATCGCGTCCCAGGCAGATCGAAGAACAATCTCATCGCCATCGATTCGCATCGTCCCCGAATCAGGCTGATGAACACCGCCCAGAATATTCATCAATGTCGATTTGCCGGCGCCGTTCTCACCGGCGAGCGCAACAATCTCAGCGGGATTAACCTCGAAGTCGACGTTGTCGAGCGCAACGACCCCCGGAAAGGACTTGCTGATGGCGGACATTTCGACCAGCAGACGGTTCATTTCATTTTTCATTTTTCATGTTCCACTTGTCATTTGTCATTTCCCACTGCGCGCGCGCCAGTTGGCTCCCAAATGACAAATGAAAAATGGAAATGATCAGTTCCTTCCTCGCAGTTTGTTTATCCTCTCAGTGAATTCCGAGACGTTGTCGCGTTTGATGATCAAAGTCGGAATTATCCGCAGTTTGTCTCCGGGAATCGCCGAGCGATCGCCGGCAAGTACCTGGGCCATCAAGTGCACCGATTGATAGCCGAACTCGTAGGGCTGCTGAACAACAGTCGCAAAGATCGATCCGTCCTTGACTCCTGCCAACGTCGCATCGTCTTCGTCAAAGCAAACGATCTTGACCTGCCCCACCTTACCCGCGTCTCTTACCGCGTTCAGAATCGCCGGGCCGTTGTAATTCCAGAGCCCCACCAGCGCTGCGATATCCGGATACCGGACCAACGTGTCGGCTGCGTTCGCTTTTGCTCGCACCGTATCTGTATCGTCAGTGCGCACATCTATTATTTCGATGGTTGATCCCGCAAGCGCATCCTTGATTCCTTTGAATCGCGCCTGGGAGTTCTCGGCGTCCATCTTTCCGACAAAAACCATTATCTTGCCGCCTTGCGGCAAAGCTTGCTTTATCAATTCACCCGCCTGGACGCCGGCGGCGCGGTTATCGGTGCCCAGATAGCACGCGCGATTGCTGTCCGGCGCGTCACTGTCCTGAGTAATGACCAGGATTCTCTTTGAGAGATCATTGATCATTTGAGTTTGGTTGCTCGGATCATTCGGACTGATCGCTATTCCGGACACGCCTTTTGCCATGAGATCGTCTATGATCCGCCGTTGTTCGGCGGCGGTTCCATCCCCAATCTTGAACTCGACATCGACGTTTTCGAGCTCGCCGTCGGCCGTCTCGCAGCCTTTGCGCGCTATTGTCCAGAAGTCCGCTGCATTATTTGTCACAAAAGCGAGCTTAAACTTATTTGACGAAGGGCCTGTTGCAGGTGAACAGCCGAATGACACCAGGATCGTAATTGCAACCAGCCAAACAAGGGCAATTCGAAAAAGCATGATCTCCTCCTGAGGTAGCGTAGACTGTCTAGTCTGCGCTGTTGAACCGGACAATCTCGTACAGACTGGACTGTCTATGCTACGTGCACGGGTTCGTCGTGAAGTTGTGAAATCGAACTGTGCGCAGACTGGACAGTCTACGCTACGTCGACGCTCTCAGCTTCAAAACGCCAAACGCGGCGCTCCCGGGCGATGATCCAGTGAAAACGTATGGTTGAAAGCCCGTCGCTTCGGCGTACCGGTTGGCTACTTGCATAATTGCGTCGCCGGCATCGAGACGGCATAAAACCGCGACTGTGCCCCCACTACCGCCGCCGGTTATCCTCGCACCATAAAGCCCGCTCGCCACTCCTGCTTCCCGCACCAGGCGCACCAGCAAGTCAGTTGCCTCTGAGCCAAGCCCGCAAGCCGAGTAGCTCGCGTGTGATTGATACATCAACTCACCCATGAACTCCAGATGCCGTTCGTCCGACGCTTCGCTCATCAGCTGCCCAAATCGTTTCACCCGGCTATTTTCATAAATAGGATGTGATGTTGGAATCCGAACCGCATACTCGCGCTCTGGACTGATGCGCGAAACGGGATCGGTCGTTCCCTGAAACTGCGCCAGAAAATCCGCTCCATTAATTCGCTCGGGCAAGTGCGCTGCGTAATCTCGTTCGAATTCGCTGGGCGACAGATTCGCCAGATATCCACGCCATCGCGGATCGTCGATTTCAACCGTACCCGAATCTCCGCTTGTGATTTCGAGGCCAGCCACTTCGGCTATCATCCGATAACCCATGAAAGCTCCCGCCCGTACATCACCGTACTCCGCGCCGCCCACCGAGTGCCGCACCCCCGAATCCAACCCGCAGAACGTTATCTGATCCGCGATCGGTATCGATTCGACAACCTCCGCCGGCTGGCAAATCAGCGCGAGCAAGCGTCCCTCCTCGCCGCACGAGGCTGTCATCTGATCCATAACTCCACAAGGTGCGCCGGCTACGAGGTTTTCGGCCTTCTGGCACAGAAGCGCCGCTTCGCGCGGCGTCATGTCAATTTCATAAGCCGCGGTTACCGCTTGCATCACCGAGACTTCGAGCGCGGCGGATGAACTCACGCCTTTACCTTCCGGGACTCGCGAGGAGATCAATACCCGAGCACCGCCTTGAAACTTAATCCCTCGCTCGCGGATGAGTGCCAGAAAAACACCGGCAACATAAGACGCCCAGTGGCTTGCAGAGTCCCGCTGAAAAAGAGCTCGCGCAGATTGATAATCAAGCGGCCACCCGTTTGTGTAAAAGTCATCGAGCGTCATCTCGAATCCGATCTCGCGCAGCGGCGACAAGCTGACAATGCGCAAGACCGGTGATCGATTCCGCTGGAGCGCGGCAAAGGTCGCTTCTCGAATCGGCATCTCCAACACCAGCGATCCGGAATAATCCGCGATGCCGCCCATCACGTCCAGCCTGCCCGGCGCGCGCGCAACGGTTAGTTCGGACTCGCAATCGAACAGATCGCGCACGTCGGATCGCGGATGTTGCCCGAGCTGGTTTAGCGTCTGCAGAAACGCCGCCGTGTCCGACAAGTTATGCAACGCGTCGTGTTTGATCCGATACATTCGAATTTAGTTAGATTGGGGCGGCTGCGGCGAAACCACCTCCGCTTCAGAAACGACTAGCCTTGCTTTTGCCGCGCGCTGTTTGAGCATCTGATCGCCGATTACTCCAAGTAGAATCACAAAACCCATTACCGCGAAGTTGAGAGATGATGGTACTCCCAGGAGATTGACCAGATTTTGCAAAACCTGGAGTAATGCAACGCCGATCAGAATCCCGATGATCGATCCCTCGCCGCCTCGCAAGCTGCAACCGCCCAGCACGGCCGCGGCGATACCGTACAACTCAAAAAAATTGCCGTGCGACGACGGCGAAATTGAATTCGTGTAGAACGCAAAAATGATCGAGGCCAGGCCGGCCAGCGCTCCCGATATGACATAGGCGGCGGTAATTATTCGTCTCGAGTTGATGCCTGAGTAGCGCGCGGCTTCTTCGTTGCGGCCAACCGCAAAAAGGTATCGCCCGTAGACGGAACGATGCAACACAACCCACATCGTCCCGCTTATAACCAACAAAAGCACGAAGGGTGTCGGGATGCCAATAACGCTGCTCGTTGCGAGATCGCGTAAGCCCTCAAAACCAGCGGCGCTTCCAAATCCCTTGGTTTCGTCGTTCGCAATAAAACGCGCCAGGCCTCGATAAAAGAGCAACCCGCACAACGTGACAATGAACGGTTGCAAGCGCAACCGAGTGATCAGCAGCCCGTGGAAGAATCCAAGACCCATCGCAATGCTGACGATGATCGGCACGGCAAGGGCCGAAGCCCAGCCCCACTCGGTCAGCATCATCGACAGCAGCACTCCGAGAAGAGCGAAGATCGATCCGACCGATAGATCGATTCCTCCGGTGATTATTACTATTCCGATGCCGATGCTAAAGACCCCGTATGCGCCAATCAATCGAGCCATGTTTTGCAGGTTAGCGCCGGCGAGAAAACGAGGATTGAGAGCGGAGACAACGATGCACAGAACAACCAGTAGGGCGAAAATGCCGAGTTCTTTTTTCATCAGCTCAAATCGCTATTCAAACCGCGGCTGGCCAGCGCGCGTTGCAGGAGAGGCTCGATTTCTCCTCTGATGTGGCTGTTCGCGTAACCCGCCCAGGCAATGTTAGTCGAGACATTAAGCGGCGCGCGCAGGTTTCCTCCCCGCGAATCAGTAACGATAACCCCAGTTTCGCGGGCGATCAGTTCTGTGCACAGATCATAGGGATGACAGCAAATGCCAAGGGCCAGGCCGCGCCGGTTCAAAACCGGCTCCATGAGAGGCCTCAAATCGGCGATAAACCGGTCACGTCCGGACATCAGCTCATAGAGTTGCCCGCCGCTTGAGAGATACTGATCCTCGAAACAATGCGCCTTGCCCGGTTGAACATCACCCAGCGCGGCGCGCACTATTTCTTCGTCGATCGATGCGAGTTCCTCGCGCGCGCCAGGGAAGAAGCGCGAGACCGATGCGAAGCCATGCCGGATGCTGCGGGCCGATGACGGCCATAATCGTATTGGTTTGCGTTCGCCGGTCAGACGATCGTAGCGCTCGAAGTGCGAGCCGGACCCCTGGAACGCCCAGAGTGAATCGCTGAGATTCTGTTTAATAGTAGGAATCTCGGTCTGCACTGCCAGCCTGATGTCCTGCAGACCGGTTTCGTCACCGCGATTCGGCGCTACGCCGGTCAATATCCACGCGCTTCGCTTCTGATACATCAGCTCCCGAGTGCCGTCGATAGGGTCGACAATCACTCGCCACGAGGCTGTTGCTTCGGAGGCTCCGCGCGGCAAAACTACACGGCCATCGGGGAGGCCTTCACCGATAAGCACCAGCGTGCCGAACGATGCGATCTCGCTTTCGAACAACTCGACGAGCACCTTCTCGCCGATACGGTCGATTGCGTAGATCGTGTCGCCTTCTAAGTCATCGACGTCGATGCGCGAGAGATCGTCAATCGCTGCTTCCTCGCATGCGGTGATTACCGAATCACGCACGCGTTCGTGAATTCGGCGAATAGGCGCGAGCAAATTCTGAATGTTGATGGTTGAACCTTCGCTCAATTTAGCTCTTAAGACTGATCGTTCAAACTCGTTTGTAAACCAGCAAAGCAGGACACCGCTACGCGGTTACCGCTCAACGCAGTTTGTCGACGACAGACTGCTTATAATGCTCGTCAGGCTGAATCCTCAGTTCCTCAGCCTTGTCCTCCGGAGACGTGTCGCTCAAAAAATTCCCGCCGCCGATCTCCGGTCCCGCAAGATACTTTAACAATTGAGGTCGTCTAAGAGGCGGATGGATCTCAATATGAAAATGGAATCCCTCGTAGCGTCCGCCGTCAGTAGGCGCCTGATGAAGCGCGAGCACATAGGGAAACGACATCTTCCACAAATTGTCTAGCTTCACCAGCAGAATCCTCAGAGCTTCTGCAAAGTCCCTAAGCTCCTCACGCGCCAGCGTCGCGATGCTCGCGTGGGTCTGCTTGGGCGTGATATAGCTTTCGTACGCATAACGCGCAAAGTACGGAAGAAACGCTGTCGCAGTGTCATTCTCAAAAATGATCCGCCTGCCGTCCGCTCGCTCGGCGTCCAGGATATCCTGAAACAATACGCGTCCGGTTTCCGAGAGATGCGTTTGCGAGACGCGCGCCTCCGTCTCGATGGTTTTGAAAACAAAATTAGTGGCGTATATCTGACAGTGTGGATGTGGATTCGAAACGCCTACCACGTCTCCCTTATTCTCAAATAGCAGGACGTGATTGATGCCTTCACGCTCACTAAGTTCGACGTACTGTTGTTGCCAGACGGTCAGCAGATGTTCGATGTCGGAGGTCTCCAACTCGGCGAGCGTCACGTTGTGACGCGGGCTGTAGCACACGACTCGGGAGATTCCGTTTGCGGGCGAGTTCCT
This sequence comes from Blastocatellia bacterium, assembly GCA_035649735.1. Classification (GTDB taxonomy): domain Bacteria; phylum Acidobacteriota; class Blastocatellia; order UBA7656; family UBA7656; genus Onstottus_A. The sequence goes on from DASRIZ010000152.1 coordinate 19,560, forward strand.
GAATATACCCGCTGGCGCTTCAAGATCCCGCGGCGCCTCCGAGCCAACACAAGGATGATCGTTGTCAAAAACGAAAGTCGTCGAGTAGTTCTCGTTGCGCTTTCCACTGACTCGGAAGTTGCCCGGACAAAAATAGCAGTCGGCCAGATAGGCAGGCACTTCCGCTGGTTCGCGGCTGATGGTCTCACCGATCCAGGGACGATCCTGGCGATGCGCTGCGACAACGATCCATTCTTCGCGTAGAGGATGCCATCGCTGTTCCCAGGTCATAATCGGATCAACCGATAACTACTTTATCGAGAATTTGAAGATCGTGGTGGTCTTATATCGCTCGCCCGGTCTTAACACGGTTGACGGAAACGCGGGCTTATTGGGTGAATCGGGGAAATGCTGCGGCTCCAGACAAAAGCCATTGCGCAGTTTGTAAACGCGCCCGCCTTTGCCGGTGATGCTGCCATCCAAAAAGTTGCCGCTGTAAAACTGGATGCCCGGCTCCGTGCTGCGAATTTCCATCACCCGGCCGCTGCCCGGCTCGTACACCCGAGCTGCGAGCGCGAGCGCGCCGGGACTCTTGTTTAGCACCCAGTTGTGGTCGTAACCTTTTCCAAATCTCAGTTGCTCGTCCTGTTGATCGATCCGTGCGCCGATGGCGGTGGGCTCGGTGAAATCCATCGGCGTACCCTTGACGAGGCGCAGCTCGCCGGTCGGAATCAGCCCCGAATCTACCGGAGTAAACCGGCCGGCGTTGATCATCAACTCATGTTTGAGAATGTCGCCCTCGCCAGCGAGGTTGAAATAAGAATGATGTGTAAGATTGATGACTGTCGTTTTGTCAGTGGTCGCCGAGTAGTCGATCCTCAACGCGTTCGTGTTTGTCAGCGTGTAGACAACCGTGACCGCGAGGTTCCCGGGGAATCCCTCCTCTCCGTCTTTGCTAAGATACGTGAGCGAGAGCCCGACCCCGTTTCTGGTGTTTGCCTCTCGCGCCTTCCACACAACTTTGTCGAACCCCTTATTCCCGCCGTGCAGCATGTTTTCGCCGTTGTTTTTTGACAACGCATAGCTCTTGCGGTTCAGCGAGAAGGTGGCTTTTCCGATTCGGTTCCCGTAGCGGCCGATAATCGCGCCAAAGTAAGGGTTGTTTTTCAGATAGGCATCGAGCGCGTCGTATCCGAGCACAACATCACCAAGATTGCCGTTGCGGTCGGGGATCTTTAATGAGACCACGATGCCCCCATAAGTCATGATTCGCGCTTCGAGACCGTTCACGTTGGTCAGGGTATAGAGTTCGACACGTTCGCCGTTTGAGGTCATACCAAACGACTGTTTTTCGATTTTGGGTTTTACCATTGCACCCGCCGGCGCTTGCGTCCACAGCATAGTGCTAAGCGTGGTAAAGACGGTAGCAAGAAAGAGTATGCTTGATCGCCTCATTCGACGGCCTCCCGCGGTGATGACCCCGCCGGTCATCAGCAAATGATGGTAGGTAGTACCTTAGACATCGAAGCCAAGTCAAGCAGTCGTCGCCTGTTCCGCTGTAGGCTGGCGTGAAATATCCCCAACCTGCCGGTTGGGGGATTAGCGGAAGAGTCGTCGCCTGTTCCGTTTTAGGCTGGCGTAAAAAATCCCCAATCTGCCGGTTGCCGAGGATTCGCCGAAACCGTGCGTGGACTGTTGCTGCTTTTGGACCAGACAGACTAGGATGTTCGAGCCGAATCTAAACGGGCAGTTAATAGTCCACACTTATCGGCAAGCGTTGACCCTGAGCGACCCATCCGATGAGCTTGTTTCTTGGCATAGACGTTTCGACTACCGGATCGAAAACGCTTCTCGTCGATCGAGACGGGGTTGTCGTCGGCGAGGCTACGACGCCGCATCCGTTATCAACACCGCGGCCACTCTGGTCCGAGCAACAGCCCCAGGACTGGTGGCAATCTGTTACTGCCAGCATCCGCCAGTGTCTTCTCCAGGCACGGGTTTCCGGCGAATCAGTTTCCGCAATTGGTCTCACCGGACAAATGCACGGTCTTGTCCTGCTGGATGAGCGGAATAACCCGCTCAGACCGGCAATCCTCTGGAACGATCAGCGATGCGCCGATGAGTGCGACGAAATACGCGCTCGCATCGGGAGACAACGTCTGATTCAAATCACCGGTAACGAAGCATTGACCGGGTTCACCGCTCCTAAAATCGTCTGGGTAAAAAATCACGAACCAGACGTTTTCGATCGGAGCCGCCATGTGTTATTGCCCAAAGACTTCATTAGATTCAAGCTCACCGGTTCGCTTGCAATGGACAAAGCGGACGGCTCGGGCACGATGTTGTTCGATTTAGAGAAACGGAATTGGTCATCCGAGGTTACACAGGCTCTCGGCATTCCGTCCGAGTGGCTGCCGCCGACGTTCGAGGGGCAACAGATCACCGGAGAGGTTAGCTCGGACGCGGCCGGTTTAACCGGTTTGCGAGCGGGCACTCCTGTGGTGGCCGGAGGCGGGGACCAGGCAGCTCAAGCTGTTGGCGTAGGATCGGTCCGACCAGGGATTGTTGCGTTGACGCTTGGCACCTCGGGAGTTGTGTTTGCGTCAACCGAGTCTTGTCTCATTGAGCCTGAGGGCAGGCTGCACTCCTTTTGTCACGCGGTCCCCAATCGCTGGCACCTGATGGGAGTCATGCTCAGCGCAGCCGGAAGCCTGCAATGGCATCGCGATACGCTGGCGCCTGATGCCAGCTTCGAAGACCTAATGACGGAGGCTGCGGCCGCGCCGCCCGGCAGTGAAGGATTGATATTTCTTCCTTATCTTAGCGGCGAGCGCACGCCGTATCCTGACCCTCTTGCGCGAGCGGCCTGGGTTGGGCTGACTCTTCGACACAACAGAGCCCACATGACACGCTCTCTGCTTGAAGGAGTCGCTTTTGGAATAAATGACTGCTTCGAGCTAATAAAGGCTGCAGGGCTAGGCGCAATCGAACAGGTACGAGTTTCCGGAGGCGGCGCAAAGAGCAGATTGTGGCGGCAGATACTCGCCGATGTTCTAGGCGCGGAACTCGTAACGGTTAACACGTCGGAAGGGGCGGCATACGGAGCCGCGATCCTTGCTGGCGTGGGCTTCGGCGCGTGGCCGGATGTCGATACCGCTTGTTCGAATCTAATTCGCGTCGTTGAGCGAGTGTCGCCGGACCAAAACCGAGCGTCACTCTACGGCCGAATGCACGATCATTACAAACAGCTGTATCCAGCGCTTAAGCCCGTGTTCAACGGCTTGGCCCATGACTAGTTCGTAGTCCGTGGTCCGTAGTCCGTGGTCCGTGGTCCGTAGTTCGTAGTCGTGGTCCGTGGACCGTAGTCCGTAGTCCGTGGTCCGTGGTTTGATCTGCTGAAAGGATCGGGCTCAATAGCCGGCAACCGACTACTACGGACCACGGACTACGGACTACGGACCAAGGACTACTACGGACTTCCGCCCTCGAGGTATTTATGAAAACAATCTTCCTGTTGCTCGCGATTGTCGGCTGCTCAACTCCCGCATTGCAAGCGCCAACGGTTGCCGATCGGAATGCGCCGTCAAAGATTACGATTGCCAACCGCGAGGAGCCTGGAGAACGGGTTATCGTCTCAGGCCGGGTCTTCGCGCAAGACGGTGTAACCCCTTTGCAAGGAGCATCCGTGTACGTTTACCACACCGATGTCAAAGGATATTACTCGCTGGGAACCAATGATAATCGGAACCCGCGACTCCGAGGTTACATGCGAACCGATCCGCAAGGCCGCTATGAATTCAGCACGATAAGACCCGGCTCGTACCCGAACAGCCGAATACCGGCGCACATCCACTACGTCGTCACGGCGCCGGGTTTTGCCGAGAGAGTTTTCGAGATCGTTTTCGAAGGCGACCCGTTCCTCACAGACGATGTCCGCCGGGAGGCGGCCAACGAGTGGAGCGGGTTCTCACTCAAAACCCTCCAGAAAGATGACCAGGCTGTGTGGAGATGCACACAGGACGTAAAGGTCCGACGTTAGGTGGTCTGAAGTTTGGACAATTGCCGGGATCGATGCATTCCTAACTCCAGGCAATTCCACCTTTCGTCTGCCTTTTGGCAATGTGCTATTATTTGCCCGACAAATTGGTCATACCTTTAGCGAGACTCGATGAAAATCGTTGATGCGAAAGTCATTGTTTGCAGCCCGGGCCGCAATTTCGTAACGCTCAAACTCGTAACCGAAGACGGGGTCTATGGCTTGGGTGATGCCACGTTGAACGGCCGAGAGCTTGCGGTGGTCAGTTATCTAAACGACCACCTTATTCCGCTCCTGATCGGCCGAGATGCGCGGCGAATCGAAGACACCTGGCAATACCTATACAAAGGGGCTTATTGGAGGCGGGGGCCGGTCACCATGGCTGCTATCGGGGCGGTCGATACGGCGCTGTGGGACATCAAGGGTAAGACTCTCAATGTCCCGGTGTATCAGCTTCTAGGCGGCGCTTCACGAGAAGCGGTGCTGACTTATGGTCACGCAAACGGAAATGACATCGATGAAACCGTTACCGCGGTGTCTCGATACATCGATCTGGGGTACAAAGCTATTCGGGCCCAATGTGGCGTGCCGGGGCTGCCCGGCACTTATGGTGTCGGGCGCGGACAAATGTATTATGAGCCAGCCGAGATTGGCCTGCCTCCGGAAAATGTCTGGAGCAGTGAGCTCTATCTAAACTCGGTGCCCGAGCTGTTCAAACGTTTGCGTGCGGAATTCGGTCCCAATCCACACCTTCTTCACGATGTACATCATCGCCTGACACCGATTCAGGCGGCGCGATTGGGCAAGAGCCTCGAGCCCTACCACTTATTCTGGTTGGAAGATGCGGTGCCGGCCGAGATGCAGGAAGGCTTTCGCATTATCCGTCAGCACACGACCACGCCGTTAGCGGTCGGCGAAGTATTCAACACTATCTTCGACTGTCATCAGCTCATCAGAGAACAGCTCATAGACTACATACGAACGACGGTAGTGCACGCGGGAGGTATCAGCCATCTGCGCAAGATCGCCAGCCTCGCGGAGTTGTATCACGTGCTAACCGGCGCGCACGGAGCGACTGATCTGAGTCCGGTGTGCCTGGCTGCCGCGCTGCACTTCGATCTCAGCGTACACAACTTTGGCATTCAGGAGTATATGCGTCACTCGGAAGAAACTGATCGTGTGTTTCCTCACCAATACTCTTTCGAGGATGGGATGATGCATCCGGGCGAGTCGCCGGGGTTAGGAGTCGATATCAACGAGGAGCTCGCCGCGGAGTATCCATACCAGCGAGCGTATCTTCCGGTAAACCGCAAGCTCGACGGCACGATGCATAGCTGGTGATACCGATAGGTTAACGTGAACCTTGGCATTCTTGGAGCCGGCAACATAAGTCAGACGCACATGCGAGCTGCCCTCGAAATTGAGGGCGTGAAGATAGTCGCCGTTTGCGGCCAGAACTCCGAAAAGACTGCACGGTTGGCAAGCGCCTGCGGAGCCGTCGCATATCAAGACCAGGGCGCCTTCTTTAGTTATCGGCCGATGGATGCGGTTCTCATCGGCTCGCCTTCGGGGTTGCACGCCAAACAAGGCATTGAGGCAGCGAAACGCGGCCTGCACGTGCTCGTTGAAAAACCTATCGATATAACGACGGAGAGCGCAGACGCTTTGATCGCTGCCTGTGAGCAAGCTCACCTGAAACTCGGTGTGTTCTTTCAGGACCGTACCGCCCCGGACATCCTCAGACTGAAAAAGGCAATCGAGGCCGGTGCGCTCGGTAAGCCGATTTTGATCTCGGCGTCGGTCAGATGGTACCGACCCCCGGAGTATTACGAGAGCTCGCGCTGGCGCGGAACATGGGAGCTTGATGGCGGCGGCGCTTTGATGAATCAGGGAATACACACCGTGGATCTGTTGCTGTGGCTGTTTGGACAAGTGTCGAGTGTTTGGGCAAGAGCAATCACCGCAATACATCCGATCGAAGTCGAGGACACCGTCGTGGCTTCGCTTCAATTCGCGAGCGGAGCAATCGGCAACCTCGAAGCTGCCACGTCGGCATATCCGGGTTTCTCAAGACGCATCGAGATGACCTGGTCGCAGGGAACCGTGATTATTGAAAATGACCGGATTCGATCGGCGAACTTGCGCACGCCAGTTGAAGGTCTTTGCGGCGGCCGGCCAGAGCCTGAAGACGAACGCGCGAGTTCACCGGTTGTGTCGGACACCCGGGGACATCGCGCAATAATTGAAGACTTTATTAACGCGATAGTTTCCGACGGTGTGCCGCTTTGCGACGGATATCAGGGACGGCGCAGCGTTCAGCTCGCTACTGCGATTTATGAATCATCGCGCACCGGACAGATGGTCCCCATTAATGATCTCAAAGTGTTTGCCTAGATCGTAATTTGTCTTAGGGTTTTTGCCCGACCAAGATTCTGAGGAGTCCCACAATGGTTAAACCTACTCGAAGCACTCTGCAGTCGGATCGGTACTTCGACCCCGATCCTCAACAACGCTCGATTGCTCGGACGTTGTATTCGGCGATCGCCGATCTGCCTTTGGTTTGTCCTCATGGTCACGTCGATCCACGCACATTTGCCGATTCGGAATTCGATCTGGGCACGCCGGCGGATCTCTTTTTGATACCGGATCATTACATTTTCAGGATGCTGTATTCCCAGGGAATCAGCCTTGAGCGAATGGGGATACCAACGCTCGACGGTTCGGAAGTGGAAACGGACCACCGTCGGATCTGGCAGGTTTTCGGCGAGAACTTTCATCTGTTTCGCGGTACGCCGACGGGTATGTGGCTTACTCAGGAGTTGCACTCGGTTTTTGGGGTTGATGAGAAGCTCAACAGCGAGTCGGCGCAATCGATCTATGACCATATAGACGAGCAGCTCAAGAAACCCGAGTTCCGGCCGCGCAGTTTATTCGAGCGGTTTAATATCGAGGTGCTGTCGACGACCGATGCGGCTACCGACTCGCTCGATCATCACCGGGCGATTCAAGAGTCGGGGTGGGCGGGCCGTGTAGTTCCGACGTTTCGCCCGGACGGAGTCGTCAACATAGACCGACCGGATTGGCGCGAGAACATCGACCTTCTCGCCGATGTGTGTGGTTTCGAAATAAGCAGCGTTAGCCGGCTTGTGCAGGCATTGGAGCAGCGGCGGTCGTGCTTTAAGGAGATGGGGGCGACGGCGACCGACCACGCCGCTCTGACACCGTACACGTCGGAGCTGTCGTTGTCGGAGGCCGATGAGATCCTTCGTAGAGGGCTGGGCGGAACCGCGAACGCAGATGATGCTACTCGATTCACCGGACATCTGTTGATGGAAAACGCCAGAATGAGCATCGAGGATGGATTGGTGATGCAGCTTCACGTCGGGTCATATCGCAATCACAACCGCGTGATCTTCGAGCGCTTTGGCGCCGACAAAGGCGCCGACATACCGATTCCTCATGAATTCACGCGCAATTTAGCGCCGCTGCTGAACAAGTACGGGAATGATCCGCGCCTGACTCTGATTCTGTTTACGCTGGACGAGTCAACATACGCGCGAGAGCTTGCGCCGTTGGCCGGTCATTACCCGGCGGTGAGGCTAGGACCCCCGTGGTGGTTCAATGATAGCTTTAACGGAATGCGGCGTTATCGCGATCTGGTGATGGAGACGGCTGGGCTCCACAACACGGTTGGGTTCAACGACGACACACGGGCGTTTCCGTCGATTCCAGCGCGTCACGATTTGGCGCGTAGAGTGGATGCGGACTGGATTGCCGGCCTGGTTGTGCGTGGCATCGTCGATATGGCTGATGCTGAAGAAATGGCGCTGGACCTGGCTTATAGGCTTGTCAAACGCGCTTACAAGTTTGATTAGTGAGAACTATGTGAACCGGATCTTTATCCTTTCTCCCGCCAACTGCGCTGGAATACGAGCGCAGATGTTGATGAATGAACGCGCCGGCTTCGCTCTCGCTAGACAACTCCGAGAGCAAGGTGCGCCTCTTGGAGCGCTCTTTAGTTTCATGAGCGGTTTGTATTTCAGAGGCAAGCTGACGTATGCCGAAGCATTTGCAAAACCGCCATTGGATTTGCCTGGAACGCTGGTCATAACACCAGGCTTTGGGTTGCGATCGCCTGAAGAGATTCTCACGATCGAGACACTCAAACAAATCGCCGGCGTCGAGGTGGATGAGCGAAATCCATCCTATCGAGAGCCTCTCGAACGAGATGCGCGACGGATTGCGGAAGCTATCCCGACGCACTGTGAGACGGTGCTGCTGGGAAGCGTCGCCACTCCTAAGTATCTTGAAATTCTCGCCGGTGCGTTTTGCGAACGGCTGCGTTTTCCGGCGGACTTCGTCGGGCGCGGCGATATGAGCCGAGGGGGACTGATGCTGAGATGCGTCGAAAAAGGCGAGGAGCTGACTTATGTCGAGTTAAACGGGTCGGTTCGGCGGGGACCGCGGCCACCAAAGCTGCCGCGACTGAGATGACTTACATCGAGCTTGTATCAAGTTATCCAGGCTGCAAGTGTTTTCGGAACCATTCTGCTGCGTGTCTGGCTACCGTTTCGAGCGTGCCGGGCTCTTCGAACAAGTGGTTTGCCCCTCGCACAATTTTCATCTCCTTTTCACATCGAAGGTGAGCGTATGAGTCCTCGTTCAGCCTGAGTACGGCTTCGTCACGCTCTCCGACAATCAGAAGGCTCGGCGATTTGATCCTAAGCAATGCGGCGCCCGCGAAGTCCGGCCGTCCACCGCGTGAAACGATTGCCCCGATATCCTCAATGTCGGCGGCCGCCACGAACGCCGCGGCGGCGCCGGTGCTGGTACCGAAATAGCCAACGCGCAAATGACGCGTGTCTTCTTGCGTTCGAATCCATGCTGTCGTCTGCATCAGCCTGCGCGCCAACAGACTAATATCGAACCGAAAGTGACGAGTCGCTGCGTCCATCGCCTCCTCACCTTGCGTGAGCAGATCGAAGAGCAACGTTCCAACGCCGGCCTCGCGAATGATGCGCGCGACATACTGATTGCGCGGGCTATGTCGGCTGCTTCCACTGCCGTAGGCGAACAAGACGAGGCCTGTCGCGATCTCCGGAATGCTCAATTCTCCTTCGAGCAGCACCGACCCAGACGGTATCCACACAACGCGATTTTCCTGATTCAGCGCCTTGTACTCTCTCATCGGAATGCACCTCGTTGTTTGGAAATGGTTCACCCGAGATAGTGGAAATTGCTCAGGCGCCGTAACCAAGGTCCAAACCGGAAACCAAAAGACCCAAACGCAAGAGACATTCCAGCATCAACCTGGCGCGACCGGTCTAATCAAATGGTCAGGCGCCGGCAATCTCACCGTTGCTAAAGAATTCAAACCACGCTTCGCCAGTGTGCGCGAAGTCCCTTTGCGTCATATCCAAGCCAATACGCCAGAACCCCTCGAAGCGAATTGAAGCCGGCGATTGGTGTATGACTGTGATACGGGTGTGAGAATTCGATAACCGATAACCGATAAATTCTGAAAGGGAACGAGCGATTCTCAGGTATTTGGATTGGCCCGATTCTTGAATAGGCTAGATAAGTAGTTCGATGCACGCGCTTTCATGCACTGGATTGATACCAGTTAGAAGCGTGTTGGGCAGGAATGCCGGGCAATTCTTACCGAGTCTTGTTTAAGCATCAAGAGTCGGTCCGGCAACCCAGCTCGGCACGAGCTCTATGCAAGCCAGTGAAGACTCGAGGTTGAGATGGCGGATACAAGCGTCACGAAAGTCGATTCCAGGAACTCACCACAGGGTGAGATGGGTCAGAAGTATCTTGCTTCCGGGACAACCATATCAATGCGTCTCTGGGCAGACAAACAACCGGACGAGTTCAAGCCGGTAACGAGACGCGACTATGAAACCGTCGGATACGTAATCAAGGGCAAGGCGGAATTACGCATTGAGGGCCAGGTCGTCTTGCTTGAACCCGGTGATTCGTGGGTAGTTCCAAGAGGGTCCGCGCACGCTTACAAAATCCTGGAGCCGTTTACTGCAGTTGAGGCTACCAGTCCACCGGCATTCGTGCACGGTCGCGATGAAACGTGAAACGCATGTCCTGAACGATAAGGACCGTGAGTAGGTGAAGTTATTCCTACGCGCACACAGATAAGTAGAGACGCAGAACGTGAAGGCGGACACACAGGTCTAATGCGAGCGGCACTGGACGGACGAACCGAGGCTGTGCAAGCGCTGTTGAAAGCAGGAGCAAACGTCAATGCGGTAGATGCTGAAGGGCGAACCGCGTTGATGTTTGCTGCGGTCAATATGCATTGCGGCTGCGCGAACATCCTGCTCGCTCACGGCGCTGATGTGAACGCGAGAGCACACGATGGCGGTACGGCATTAATGCTAGCGGCATCGTCGGGAGAGATCGCTCTGGTTCGAGCGCTGCTCGCTAGAGGCGCAGACATATCCGGCAAATTCAAACAGACTGGTAAGACTGCAGCTATGCTTGCCAGAGAGAAGAATTTCACCGAAATCGCCGAACTGCTGGAATCAGCACCTGACAGAGGGAATGAGAAAAGGACGGATTTGAAGCCAGCGAATTTCACTTCAATCAACGAGGCAAAACCATGAAGCAAAACAGCGCAGCACGAACTACACGACAGAACGAATCGGAACAGGATGCGCCGCTTCCTAACTACGATCTAACAGCCCCTGATAGCGAGGTTTTGGCTAAGGAGAATCTCGCGGAGGTTGGAGCGCAGCGAACCAAACAAGAGCTGGAACAGCACAATTCAACCGGCCCGGCCCTGACAGGAGGCGATTTGGATGCGGACTGGCAGGGCGCCGAGGCGGTCGGCGATGAGGCGGTTGGAGGGCACGCACCCACACCGGATCAAAACGTCGTCGATGAATTGGGACGGGCAGTTGGATTCGATACGGAAGACGGCGAAGAACTTCATACGTTCGAGGAACGTGTAGCGAAAAGAGATCACCATCGATGGGAACTCGACCGGCGATCCGCCGACAGCGAGCCTGTGGACTGAAACAGATGGCGATTAGCTGCGAGTTTCGCTACGTCGCGAAATTAGATCGTCCTGTCGTGTCGCTTTGGAGAGTACGATTATGTTAGCTAGCGAAAATCCGGCATACCAAAGTCAGGAGGTCCGAGACCGCGCAAGGAAGTTGCGCCGGTTGAACCGCCCCACGACTGTTTGGGGATGGGTCTTGTGGCTACTAATCGCGGTACTGTTCCTGTTGTTAATCAGTTACGTAATAGCGCAGTGGTGGTACCCGTCGGGGCCAACGGACGTGCCACCGGCCAATAGCAATACAATGAAGACCTGAATCCCGCGTAGCGTAGACTGTCCAGTCTGCGCCTCTGAGTCGGTCGTATTTGCCCAACGCAGACTGTCCAGTCTGCGCTACTTCTTTTTTAGCAACCGGAGCAGCGCCTTTTCAGCTTTATGAAGCTGGGCGCCACGATGATTTATCAGATCCTCGTGGCTTTCGAAGTATTGGGTGATCACCTCTCCGCGTTCAAACCTATTGATAATTGCGGGAGATACGTAGGCAGATCTGCAGACCGAAGGTGTGTTGCCCAGGAGTTCTGCTGTTTCTTTGATCGCCTTTGTGATTTTTCGCTTTCGCGACGTTGGGGGCTCGCTGGTCTCGGCGCCTATTCGGGCGAGCACGCAGGCAC
>DASRIZ010000153.1:0-5211 GCA_035649735.1 Blastocatellia bacterium
GTAAAGCGGATATGCAAAGAGCGGTAAAGACGGTGCGGAGCGGTTCCCAGATGGTTGCAGCGTGCGGTCATCACAAATTCCCGGGATGGACAGAACGCTGCAAAATGCCGACAAGATCAAAGTCGCGCGTCATTGAGTTGCGCGCGATCCTTTTCTAACAACACGACGTGAGGAAGAACTTACAACGTAGTATTTTTAGCGCCCGCATCATAGCACCATGGCCTTCCAAAGACAATGAATGAGCCGCTGCCTGCTGCTGACTCAATTCGTACTCTCATGACCTTTCCCAGAAGATGATCATAAGATGATCTTGCAATCTGCTAACAAGATGCTATAGTGATCCGGCCGCGAGATTCCGCTCCGTTTGTGTCGGGGATTCCCGTCGGGCTTTGGGGGCGAAGTATCAAAAACGGCCAGCACCAGGAATCCGCTCTGATTGATCAGCGCCTTCAGAACCTGCGCGAGGAAACTGCATATGCTCAAGTTGATTGAACCTATTTCAAAAAGGGACCAGGTCGTCTCGACCATCAAGGGGGCGATACTCTCCGGAGCGATTGGTCCTGGTGAGACTATTGTGGAGAGCAAGACCGCTCAGCAACTGGGCGTAGGCATCCCGCTTGTGCGAGAGGCGCTGATCCAACTCGAACATGATGGGTACGTCCAAAAGACGCCGTACAAGGGTACAACGGTAACCAAGCTGAAGCGGAGAGACGTTGAACGAGCCTTCCGACTGCGGGTGGAACTGGAAGCGTTGGCCATCGAGTGGGCGAAGGAGAACGCTACGCCCGACAACGTGCGCGAGTTGCAAGCAATAATCGAGAGGATGAAACGGGCGGCGAGGCAGGTGGATCTCAATCAATTCTACGAGAATGATTTAGCTTTCCACCGGAAGATTTGGGAGATGTCCGACAACCCCTACTTGATCGAGTCGCTCGAGCGAATCGTTACCCCGCTGTTCGCCTTTTTTGTGATGAAGACTTCGCGCGAGCGTGCGTCCTACATTGAAAGCGCCGCCGCGCACGAGAAGATCGCCCAGGCTCTTCCTAAAATGAGCGCGACCGGCCTGCGAAAGCTGATGAGAGAATCTGTCGAAGGCTGGAAAGACGATATGCTAAATCGGCTGCTCCCGGAAGACGTGTGATGTCGCATAAAACTTCGCCTTATCGTGTAGATGCGTGTGAGGTAAGACTGTCGCTCTTCACATTCAACAAGTCTAAAACCGACGAACTCAACTTCTGAATAGTTTTCGATTAGTCTTGCTTTATCCGTTTCATCTCTAGCCGACGCTGAAGGAGGAGGGATGTATTGCATTTCACGTTGTGTGGTAATGACGTTTCTAGTCTCTGCCGTCGCTGCGTCACAAATGAGTGTGTTCGGCATTGCTGACAGCTCAGTGCCGATCCCTTTTCAAGGGAGTGGTGGACCGCAGAATTCGGCTGCCAATGAGCCGCCCCTCGAATGGGTCGATAGCGACACCGGTCACCGAGTGGTTCGCCTCTCGCGCGACCCAGGGAGTGCGAGTCTGTACTTTCACCAGAACGCCTATACGGCCGAAGGCGATAAGCTACTCATCACTACGCGCGAAGGCCTATCAACGATCAATCTAAAAACGCGGAAGATCGAGCCACTGGTGGAAGGCCGAGTGGGCAGCATGGTGGTCGGCAAGAAGACAAGGCAGGTGTTTTATTTCAGGGGCGCCGCGGTATATGCCACGAACCTGGACACACGCGCCACCCGGGCCATCGTAACAAACCCGGAGTTCCGCGAGGGCGATAAGGTAATCAAGCTCAACCTCCGTTCCGGTTCAGGGCTCGCGGTCAACGCCGACGAGTCGTTGCTAGCGGGCAGCTTTGTGGAAGAATCGCCTGGCACCGGACAGCAGCCGCCCGCGAACCCGCAGCCAGCAGCTCGCGGAGACGACTATCCGGGTAAGGGGGCGATGATGGAACGACGCCTTGCCGAACGAAGGCCGATGGCGCTCTACACCATCAACATCAAGACCGGCGACGTGAAGATCTTTCACCACGCCACCGACTGGCTTAACCACCTGCAGTTTTCACCCACCGATCCCGGCCTGATTATGTTCTGTCACGAAGGGCCCTGGCACAAAGTCGACCGCATCTGGACGATTCGCACCGACGGAACCGGGCTGCGTAAGATTCACACCAGAACCATGGATATGGAGATCGCCGGGCACGAGTTCTTCAGCGCCGACGGCAGGATCATCTGGTACGACTTACAGACACCGAAGGGAAAGGAATTCTGGCTGGCCGGTGTGGAGCTCGCAACGGGTAAGCAGATCCGTTACAAGGTGGCGCGCGATCTGTGGTCAGTGCACTTCAACGTCTCAATTGACGGAAAGCTTTTCGCCGGTGACGGCGGCGGTCCGAACAGCGTCGCGGCCCCCGGGAACGGGCAGTGGATATATCTGTTCAAAGCGGAGAATGGTGTTCTCAAGGCCGAACGGCTCGTGAACCTCGCCAGGCATAACTACAGTCTCGAGCCGAACGTAACATTCACGCCAGATATGAAGTGGATAGTCTTTCGTTCCAACATGCACGGGGCTACTCAAGTCTACGCAGTGGAGGTAAGGAGAACCGGGACTGGTTCCTGATTGCGAGGACCAGCTGGTTCTCTTTCATTGTTGTCAGGTCTTCCGAATCAACCTTCGGAATTTAGGAGGCACGCCAATGCGATCAGTCAGAACTCTCGTGGTTTCTTTGCTCTGTGTTGCTGCAGTCTTCGGGCAGACTAACAAGGGCGGCATCAGCGGAACGGTTACCGACACCAACGGGGCCGTCATAGCAGCGGCTACGGTGACGATTACCAACAAGGGCACCAACCAGAACGTCAAGCTCTCGACATCTGAAGCCGGCGTTTTCACTGCGATTTCGCTGGAGCCGGTGAACTACAGCGTTACTGTGGAAGTAATGGGGTTCAAGAAAGCGGTCGTTGATAACGTAAAGGTCGATACCGCAACCACGACCACCATCAACGTGACGCTTGAAGCAGGCGGTGTCGATACAGCCATCAACGTAACAGCGGATGCGCCAGTGCTGAACTCGCAAAGCGGCACCACGACCCAGACGATCACCGAACGGCAAATCCAGGATGTCCCGCTGCTCAATCGCAGCGTGCTCGATTTGGCGGTGACCGCCCCCAATGTGTCTGGCGATGCAGGCAGCGAGGATCCGGAGGTCACTTCGGGTCAGCCCGTGCCCGGATTCAACTTGAGTCTGAACGGGGGACGCCCGGGCAGCACGTCGATCCTGGCCGACGGGGTTAACAACACCGGAGTAGGCATCGGGCGAGCGGTTGTGAGCTTCACGCCCGAGACCGTGCAGGAGTTCACCGTCCAAACGTCCGTATATTCCGCGGAATTTGGGCAGACTGCCGGCGGCGTCATAAACGCAACCACAAAGTCCGGGACAAACGATCTTAGGGGCATTGCGCTGTGGTACACGCGCAACCCGGTTACTAATGCGCGACCGTGGCGCATCGGGAATGGGCCGCGCCCGGCCAATAACCTGCGCTACAACCAGGTCTCATTCACGCTGGGAGGGCCGGTTTACGTGCCTAAGCTTTACGACGGACGAGACCGTACCTTTTTCTTCTTCGCCTACGAGCCGCGATACAGGCGGGACTTCGTTACGCAAACCACTATCTTGCCCAGCGACGCCGAGCGCGCAGGCGATTTCAGCAACCTTGTGCGGACGAGCAGCGGTTGGCTGCCGGCGGATGTCGCGGCCCGCTTAAACCTCGTGTCGGTTGGTCCCACGACCATCTATCAGCAATTCAACAACGTAGCCGGCAAGCTGGTGCCGATCGTTTTGGGCGCCGGTCAGACCTTCCAGCCGTTCGTCGGGAACAAGATCCCGCAGAATCTAATCGATCCGACCGCCTTGAAGATACTGGAGTTCATGCCACCCGCCGGTGATTACTTCGTTGACGACGCGGGCCTGGTCAGGAACTTCATAGTGAATCGATTTGTGAAACAGGACGAGACACGCTACACCGTTCGGATTGACCACAACCTCACGGACTCAAACAAAATTAGCGGCCGCTACACGATCACTCCGGCGATAGGGATCCGTGGCTTCGGCAGCGACGTTAACGGCAGCACAGGTGTTTTCAGCGATGCCAAACAAATACTGATTGCCGATAACCACATTTTCTCGCCGAGACTGATCAACGACCTCCGAGTCAGCTACACCCGCGGAGTTTTCAGCGAAGACTTCGGGCCGGAGTTCTCGATCAAGGGTGGCAGAAACCTGGCAACCGAGCTCGGTCTGCCGAGTCTGACGACCGGCGGCATCCCGCTGTTTCAGTTCAGCGCCGACGGTAATGGATATAACGCCTTTACGGACGTTGGCTCGTCGGGCTCAACCAATAACTTCAATGTCGAGGAGCGCTTCAGCATTAACGACATAGTCTACTGGATCCACGGCAATCAAAACTGGAAGTTCGGGGTTGATCTCAGCTATGCGCGGCTCAACGTTATCCCCTTCTTCGCGGCTTCAGGGGGCAGGTGGCAATTCCGCGTGCTCAATACCAGTAATAATCGTTCGACCGGATTGGCGAACGGCGGGAACCCACTGGCCAGTTTTCTGCTAGGGGTGCCAAACCAGGTAGACGTTCGGCCTTTGCTGCTCAACTACGACTATCGCTGGAAGAGCGCGGCCGGCTTCGTTCAGAACGACTGGAAGGTGCGTCACAATCTTACGATGAACCTCGGCTTCCGGTACTCGCTCCAGTACCCGCGCATCGAGAAGAATGATCTTCAGGGCGTGTTCCGTCCGGATCTGGCTCAGACCGTGACTCTTACAGATGCGCAGCGCCGCGCGACCGCGACGGGGCTCGGGGTGGCGACGACCGCTCCCATTCCCTCGTACGTGCCGACTACGGTCAACATCCCGCCGTTCGCTTTCGCTGGTCGCGGCGGACGGTCGAGATACATCGTTCCGGTTGATTACCTCGGACTGGAACCGCGCTTCGGCTTTGCTTATAGCCCAAAGCACTTCAAGTGGGCGGAAGAATGGAATACTGTGATCCGCGGAGGTTATGGAATCTCACATGCGCCGCTCACCGGCAATAACCGTTCGCCGAACCCGGACTTCGGCGCCTTTACGACCGTCACCACGCTGGCCAACGGTTCGACAGTTGGGGGCACGGTGGACGCGACCCAACCCATACGGTTGTCGGGGAATGCTC
>DASRIZ010000154.1:0-3343 GCA_035649735.1 Blastocatellia bacterium
TGTTCATGATAGCTGCTCCTTCACGGTCGAGATGTCGCGTTTGACTTGATGAATGGTGCGGTCTGGCGTGAGATCGGCGTTTGCATCGGCTCGGCCTCTAAAGAACGCGGCCGCTGCGATTGCGACCAGACCTGCAGCCACAATTAGACAAGACCAATGCATTGCTAGGCCGGCGCTGGCGATTGCAAAGATCACAGCCTGGAGAACAATGAACACCGCCATGAGCGCAAGAGCACCCGCGGCGGCGATCCAAATGCCCGCAGTCAGCTTTGTCGTGATCTTCTCAGACATTTCCGCCTTCGCCAGCCGAAGCTCGCGCTGGAAGAGATCCGCAGCATCGGCAACAACCTCCGAGAGCACGTGCGGGAGGGTCGTATTTCGTAGGCGCTCATAAGCCATGAGTTGCCCTTTCTCGGCCTGAGGGGTGAGAGGGCTGAATCGATGGCGCGGATATCGACTGGCTGCTTTTCACCGTCCGCAGCGCAAAGAATCCCGCGAGTGCGGCCAACCCGAAAACAAGGGCCGGTTGCCGACGTGTGAAGTCAGCTGCTGAATGCCAAATCTCATCGATCGATTGATCCCTTAATCCGTCCGCATAGCGGTCGAACTGGGATGCCAAGCTACGAGCCAGCCCGGCAACCTGAGGAGAGTCGTTTTGCAAGTCATCGGCCGCGCGCCTGGTTGATCTCGCCACATAGCAAAGCATATCTGCGCCGCCACCAACTTGTCGGTTGAGAAGTTCCTTCACTTCTCCAGTTAGCGTCTCAGCAGTGTCAGAGGCTGCTTGCTTGACCTTCCCAGCGGCGTCGTCGGCCAGTGAGGATGCTGTCGACATGGCATCCTTGACGGCCTTGTTCGTGCGTTCGGATTGTTGTCCGGGGGCGAGTTTGTCAGGGAACTTCTGGTTGCTCATGGATACCTCCGCTTTCCTAAGGCAACCGCACGAGAAACTGTTAGTTCCGTGCATGAAGCTCAGTTAGAGAAATCCGCGACCAAAGCGCGTGTGTCTGCTAGGAAAGTTATCAACTCACTTCGAGGAAATAGTCCTCGCTGCAATAAGAGGGGCCTGCGACCGCTCAAGAGCGGAAGCCTCGCACTCCTTCTAGGCTACGAGCTCGCGTGGACGAGGCCCTTCGTATTCCAAGACGGCGGGATATCTCGGGCCGGCTTAGCGGGGGCCAAACTCGCCATTTTCGGTCTCAGCCAATCTTGCCAACCGAAGCCAAAGTTCAGCCATTGCGATCATTCGCGCCTTATCGGCTTTCGCAGACATTTGCTCTGCTGTCGATAAACACTCGGCAGCCCGCGTGCGGAACTTATCGGCTTTGTCTGTTGCACTTGGCACGTCGCTTCGCATTCACGCTTACGACCTTACTCCGGGATAACCGCGCGCCCTGTGTCATGTTCCGAACATAAGCTCCGTTTGACACGATTTTCTCTGATGACTTGCGGCGATGAGGACCCCCCGCCCGACGGCGCAGGTACGACGTGGGTCTAATCAGAAATTCGTTCATTCGCTTTTTTGATCTCGATTTCTTGCGCTACATACACGATTGTTAGCATTCGTTGGAAAAGGACGACGCGTGACTTCTCTGGAAAAACGTTGAAAGTGGCTTCCACGAAGGGCTCTACCAGTTCTGCTCCGTTAGCCTTCCACAAACACCAGCAGCATTCCATGAACCGTTGCTCGGCCAAATCGCCGCCGGCTTTGATGAACCGTTTGACCTGTGTCACTGAAAGCCCAAGAGATCGCTTAAGCTCTGCGTCTACGGCATCGTTATCGAACATGGCCGCTATTCTCAATTGTTTCAAAGAGACCAAGAACCAAGCCAGCTACCAAGCCGCTCCTGGTGTGAGCGACCAAGCTCAGAGTTGACGAGCTTCTCGCCTCCCTAGGCCCACATATGAGGCGGTACATCCGCTGAGATATTGTTCGGCCGAAGCCTTAATGACATCGTGGTGCGTCACAGCGTCGCCGAACATAAAGATGCGAGGCTACTTACCCATGTGAAACTGGCGACTGGCTTGCGTATTAGTATGTATACGCGCTTTTGACGGAGGCAGATCATGCCGATGTACTATTTTAATTTGAAGACACAAGAAGGACGAGTTCCCGATCCCGACGGAATTGACTTATTGGATGATGCTCGAGCAAGACAATACGCTGAGCAAGTTGCGCTGGAATTGATGCATCAGCGCGAAATAAAAACCAGGTTTTGGCGAATAGAGGTGTGCAATTCTGAAAGAACACCGATTGTTGAGTTGCTGTTTGCGAACGTCGATCCATTGGTTGCCAACTTGCCTCTTGCAAGCCGTATTACTGTAGAACAAGCAAGCGCCCGCACAGCAGGGCTTGTAGATGCTATTTTGGACACCCGCCGTTCCTACTATGAGCTCAGAGCGACGCTTTCTCATAGCAAAGGCAAGCCGTATCTAGCTTCTCACGACGGCATTGCCTTCCAGGCCCCTGTACGTCGGAAAGGTGACTCTCGGAACTAGTCTCCCTAGTCGCAGTTCGAACATGGTGGCAGCGTGTTCGACGGGTGTGTTCGTGTTGGACTATATTTCAAATTATCTCCTCGCCTCTCTGCCTTCCGAGGCACTCAATCTTCTAGAGCTTGAACCCGTTGCGCTACCGCAGGGCGCTCCGATTTTCGAACCCAACGAGTCGATTGATCGGATCTATTTTCCCGAAACGGGAATGATTTCGCTGCTCGTTGTCACCAGTGAAGGGGATATGGTGGAGACGGCCATTGTCGGGCGCGAAGGTGCTCTTGGGATTCAGCGGGGCCTTGGGAGGCGACAGTCTTTGACGAGAGCAACGGTGCAGATTGGCGGTCGGTTTTTGACTATGGCGGCTCCCAAATTTGAGTTGGCGGCTGCGGTCAGTGCTCCAATTCGAGAGATGATAGTTTGGTACACGGAAGTACTTTGGGGACAAGCACAACAGACAGCAGCGTGTAACGCGGTCCATGACGCATCCTCCCGGCTTTGTCGTTGGCTGCTGCAAAGCGCCAAAGCTGTCGGCAGCGATCAATTGGCTCTCACGCAAGAGTTTATCGGTCAAATGTTGGGCGTAAGGCGCACAACCGTGACTCTGTTGGCTCAACACCTGCAAAGGAGCGGAGCGATAAGATATCGCCGCGGCAAGATCTCAATACTTGATCGAGCGACCTTGGAGGCCTGTGCCTGCGAATGCCACACCGTGATGCAGAACCTGCAGAACCAAAAGCTGGCTTCTTAAAGGTTCGCACTCAGGTCAATTCAGCGTTCATTCGTCGGTCGGGGCCGCCACGTCGTCCTACTGCGCAGGGGGCACATTCGTGGGGTTGCGCCCTTGGTT
>DASRIZ010000155.1:0-14346 GCA_035649735.1 Blastocatellia bacterium
AATGGACAGCCTGTCGAATACGGGCAGGCGCTATTCGGTGTGAGGACGTAGAAAAGTCCGTAGCCCGTAGTCCGTAGTCCGTAGCTGGGACTACCGATCGCACGGGCGTCTAACAACAGACGGCAGACAACGAACCACGAACTACGAACTACGAACTACGAACGACAGACTACGGACCACGGACTACGGACTACGGACAATGTTTAAGAAGATCCTCATAGCAAACCGAGGGGAGATAGCGACCCGAATCATCTGGGCTTGCAGAGAGCTCGGCGTGCGCACAGTTGCTGTCCATTCGGAGGCGGATCGCGACTCTCTTCACGTTCGCTTTGCGGACGAAGCTATTTGTATTGGCCCGGCGCAGTCCGCGAAAAGTTATCTCAATATCCCAGCCGTCATATCTGCTGCCGAGATTACCAATGTTGATGCCATCCACCCCGGCTACGGGTTCCTGGCCGAGAACGCATATTTTGCTGAAGTGTGCGAAGCCTGCAATATCAAGTTTATCGGCCCGAACTCCGCCACAATTCAATTGATGGGTGACAAAGCTGAAGCGCGGGCCGCGATGAAGGCGGCGGGAGTCCCGATAACCCCCGGCTTTGAGGGCGTGATTGAAGATGAAGAAGAGGCCGCGCGAGTCGCGTCCGATATTGGGTATCCGGTAATTATCAAGGCAGCCGCGGGTGGCGGGGGGCGCGGCATGCGCATAGTCCGCGATCGCGAGGAGCTGCTTGCAGCGCTGCCGGCGGCTCAACAGGAGGCGCAAATCGCGTTCGGCAATTCATCCGTGTACTTCGAGAAGTATCTCGAGAACGCTCGTCATATCGAGATTCAGGTTCTTGGTGATCAGCACGGCAATCTGGTGCATTTGGGAGAGCGCGAGTGCTCGATTCAACGGCGACACCAAAAGCTAATCGAAGAGTCTCCGTCGCCAGCGCTATCGCCCGAAATGCGCCAGAAAATGGGGGAACTTGCGGTGCGCGCCTGCCGAGAAATAGGGTACGTCAACGCAGGCACGATGGAGTTTCTGCTCGATCAGGATAACAACTTCTACTTCATGGAAATGAATACACGAATTCAGGTCGAGCATCCGGTGACCGAGCTCGTTACAAATACCGATTTGGTTCGCGAACAGATATTGATTGCTGCGGGCGAGCGGCTCGAGTTCGACCAGGAGGACATCGTGTTCAGCGGTCATGCAATAGAGTGCCGGATAAACGCCGAGTCGCCATTCACTCATGTGCCGTCGCCGGGATTGATTACCGCTATGAATCTCCCCGGCGGGCCCGGAGTGCGAGTCGACACCGCAGCGTATCCTGGATGGTTTGTTCCTCCGCACTACGATTCGCTCATCGCTAAACTTATCGTACATCATCGCACCCGTGAGATGGCGATAGCGCGCATGCAGCGCGCGCTTGAAGCGTACATCGTCGAAGGAATCGAAACGTCTGTGGCGCTGCACCAGCGCATTCTCGCTGAACCGGATTTTGCGGCCGGGAAACTATCGACTCGGTTTATGGAGAGATTCAGCAAACCGTCGAACGCGGCAAAAGCGGAACCCCAGCAGGCAGCCCAGGGAGCCGGCGAATAAAAAGTTCGTGTCACTTATCATTCAGACATAGCTCATTTTTCATTTTCCACTTTTCATTTTTCATTTCTCATTTGAAGCCTACTCACCTTTTTTCGGAGTTGGTATGCCGTTCACGCTTCCTAAGATCTACCCTATCACCGACACTCTAATCAGCGGTCGGTCCCACGCAGAACAGGTTGAGATGCTGGCGGCTGGCGGTGCTTCTGTTGTTCAGTTGCGCGAGAAGCGCGCTTCGCCGCGTGAGTTCTACGACGCGGCGCGCGAAGCAATGTTGATTGCTCGGGATCTGGGTGTTCAGCTGATAATCAATGACCGCGTAGACATCGCGATAGCAGTTAAAGCTGATGGTGTTCATCTTGGACAGGACGATTTGCCGCCCGATCGAGCCCGATCATTGCTCGGTGACACCCGCATTATCGGGTTCTCGACTCACTCCTTAAACCAGGCTCTGGCGGCCGAGTCCGCGCCTGTAGATTACCTGGCGATCGGCCCCATTTATCAAACATCGACGAAAGAGAGAGCTGATCCGGTCGTTGGTCTGGAAGTGATCACCGCAATCAAAACCCGAGTATCGAAGCCCCTGGTCGCGATCGGAGGCATAACGTTTCAAAGTGCTTCTTCGGTCATCGATGCCGGGGCCGACAGCGTGGCGGTGATCTCCGATTTGCTCTCAACGGGAGATATTTCCGAACGGATGCGGCAGTTTGTTGAGCTACTCGGTTGAAGTCGGTGGATAGGCCACCGCGAGGCGGTGGCCACTGGAGTTTGAACATTCGCGCTCCCAAATCCCATCAACTGCACTGGGTCAGGTGGTAGGGCCAGGAGGAAAACCTCCGTCGCAAGAAATGCGAGCGTAACTGCCTCAGCACCTTGTAATGAACATTTTAGTTGACAAGGTAATTGGAATCGCATAAGATCGCGCTCGTTTCAAAGCCCGTGTCCCGGTTGTCGTTTAGGCCCGTTTTAGAAACCACCTCACGCAAATTTAGTTAAATCCAGGGTTAACATTTATGCTCGGCAGACGTTTGCCCAGGAGGTCTCCCCTATGCGGCTGCTCCCTTCCCGACCAATTCAAACTGTCGAGTCAACTGAGGCGACGAAACGCGGCAAAACAAGTCATCTGAACGATCGATTACGTAAGCAGCCCGCGAGAAAACTGATAGCTCTTAGTTTGATTTTGGGCCTATTGGCGTTACCAACTCCCGGATTGGCTTTTGAAGCAAAGCTGGTTTCCTCCTTTACCCTGGATGTCACAACTGGGTCGGTTCGAGTCCTGGCATGGTTATACAGTCTTCTTTTTAGTGCGCAGGAGCCTGATACCGCTGCGGACCGCTTAGCACAGGTTCGCACCATCCGCATTTCCCCAAGCAGGTTCGTTGGCTATGTAAATGACTCAATCAATTTCCGAGCGATTGGGCAAAACTTTGCCGGCGAGACGATTCAAGGTGTGCTCTTTGACAACTGGGAGTCCTCCAATGCGTCCGTTGAGATCGACAGCTCGGGAAATGCCAGGTTCATCCGGCCTGGGATGGCGACGATCACCTGTAAAGCTGGCGCGGCAACGGCGACCGCCAGAGTGTTAGTCAGGTCCGGGCCGCGCTCCAGACAAACGGATCAGGAGTGGAAGGAGGACCAGGACGCGTTGCCCGAGACTGGGACCGTCGGTGGCCTTTTGCCGCAGCTTTTCGATAATCTCTTGCCAACAGCTTACGCGCAAGGAGGAGGCTACACCGCGCCAGACTTCGGATACAACGAACTGTGGAGTGAACCGCGCAATCTCGTCGGCTCGCCGGGAAATCGAGCAATTGAGCCGACCGGGATTGGCCTAGTCCTTCCTGAAGGTAGTAACTTCACCCACTCGGTGCCTCTGATTGCATTGGGCGGACGGGGAATGGGCGCTAGTTTGACGCTCTTCTACAACAGCCGAGTCTGGAGCAGGCACGGAAATGCAGTGACTTTTGGTGGGGTTGGTGGCTTCCCGTTTGCCGGATTCTCAATGGGCTTCGGACGCATTCTAACTTACGGACCACCTTACTCCACCAACCATGTCCTTGTGGACCCGGACGGAACACGTCACTACTTCTACTGGGTGACCGGCAATACATACCAAACCACTGATGGCACTCACATAACATTTGTATCGACATCTTGGGCCGGGTCAACGACGGGTGGCACACTCTACTACAACGATGGCACTCAGATAGCGGTGACTCTCTTCAATAACCGTCTGTTGTGTACCGGGGTTAAAGACTCAAACGGGAACAATGTCTCGATAGCGTACAAGTCCGGCGCCACCTCTCCTCTCGCGATCGACTTCGTCACTGACACACAGGGCCGCCAAATTCAATTCAACTACAATGCCTCGGGTGATTTGATTTCAATTACAGCTCCGGGTTATGGGGGCACTGCGCAGAATCCTATTACTCGCACCGTGGCCCAATTCGATTATCAAAGCCGCACCATCAGTTACAATTTTTCAGGACTGACAGTGGAGAATGTACCTAGTAGTGCAGTTAACGTGCTGCGACACATCTATTTCCCCGGAACAAACACGGGCTGGCAATATAGCTATTCCGACTATGGGATGATTTACAACCTGTCGACGCGTCGTCAGATGACCATAGATGGCAATGGGGTGATCAGCGATGGCGTTGAGAGCGCCAGCGTGGCGTTCAATTATCCAACTTTAGGTTCAACGGCCCTGACCGATGCTCCATCTTTTACACAGCGGACAGAAAATGTGAGTGGGGGTCCATCAGGCACCTACTCATATTCACGCGCAGAGGACCCGGTTGCGTTGACGAAGTCGTTTGGCGTCACAAGACCGGACAGCTCGCTGTTTTGGGCGCTATGGGACGCAAATCCGAGTCACCTTACTAATGGATTGGTGTTGCAATCGGGCATCCTTAACACGGCGGGAACGGTGTTTACATACGCAAATGATCCGGGCGGTTCTGTGCAGATTCAATCAATGGTTAGTATTAATGATGCTAGCCAGGAAACCAAAATCGACTTCGATTATGATCAGTATGGCAACGTGACAAACAAGCGGGAGTATGGATTTAAGAATGGGGGCTCTTGGCAAGTTCGCAGGAGGACCAACTTTACTTACTCAACAGACTCCAACTACATAAGCCGCTACCTGCTAAGTCTAGTAACGGAACAGAAGGTTTATGACGCATTGCTGAACACGAACGACGCCGACGATGTGTTGATTGGAAAGACAGCATTCGTTTTTGATGACTATGCGGCCACGGGAGGTATGACGGGTTACGGAACTTTAAAACCACCTAGCTGGGACTCGAGCTACTCGACAAGCTTTGTCTATCGTGGCAACATTACTGGCATCACCCAATGGATCGATATCGCTGCTGGCACTACCCTCCCTACCAGACTCAGAAAATTCGACAAGTTCGGGAATGTGCTGCATGAGCAGGTCTCTTGTTGCAAGCAGAAAGTGTTCACTTATGTTCAGAATGATTACTGGGCCCAGCCGCCGACCGTGACCGATGGCGATCCGCAGGGCTTACGCCTCATTGGCGCTACAACCTATGACTTCAACACAGGGCTGCCCAAGTACACTGAGTTTGCAAATCTAGGGAGGCGGTGGTTCTTCTACGATTCAGCGTTGAGAGTAGTTCAGCATGATTTGCCAACTGGAGGAAGTGAGAGTGCCACCTATAACGATGCAAACATGACTGCATCCTTCACGAAGCCGGGATTGGGGACGAGCATACTCACTTATGATGGCGTGCATAGAATAATCCAAGCAGTCGATGCAAACAACGGCCAGATCAACACAAGCTACAACGCTATGGGCCGAGTGGCGAGTCGGACTAATCCCTTTACTGCCGGAGGGTCGCCCGGACCTTCGACAGCCTATACTTACGATGCGCTGGGTAGAGTGACCCTTGTAACGCTTCCTGATACCCAGACAGTTCAAACCTCCTACAGCGGAACCACCGTGACGATAAGGGATCAAGTCTATCGGAGGATCAAACGTGAAACTGATGGATTAGGCAGATTAATTAAGGTCACCGAGCAGGATGTCGCCACCGCTTTGTTGACCCAGGAGACCACCTACAATTACAACTTGCTCGACAAACTTATCGAAGTGAATCAAGGAGGGCAGTACCGTACTTACAAGTATGATGCGCTAGGACGAATGCTGTATGAAAGAATCCCAGAACAGACAGCGACGGTTAATGACGGTACTGGCACGTTTTGGACAACTAAGTACACATACACGAACTTTAGCGCGGTTGCGACGAAGACCGATGCCCGCGGAGTGGTTTCGACCTATAGCTACGATCAGTTAAACCGACCCACATCGATTGTCTATGACATAAGTAATGCTCCCGGAGTGGCCTCTGGTGCGGGAGCCGGTTTTGCCTACGACAACAACAACTCCAGCCCAACTAACGGCCTTCTATTGTCCGCTGGAAACGAGAGCTACACTTATGATGGTTACAGACGGCTCAGCTCAATCACTCGCACAATAGACTCAATTAACTACACCACGAGCTATCAATACGGCGCTGGCAGCCTAAGGAGCCAAATCACTTATCCAAGCGGTCGAGTAGTTAACATCAATCGAAGCAGCACCGGAAGA
The DNA here is from genome assembly GCA_035649735.1 of Blastocatellia bacterium. Classification (GTDB taxonomy): domain Bacteria; phylum Acidobacteriota; class Blastocatellia; order UBA7656; family UBA7656; genus Onstottus_A. The sequence goes on from DASRIZ010000155.1 coordinate 6,204, forward strand.
TTAACCTCGTTAACAGATCAATACTCGGCGAACTATCTGAGCGGTCTTAGCTACGGTGTTGCGGGCCAAGTGACAGGCCTGACGCAAGGGAATGGAGTTGTAGAGACCTATGGCTATGACGCAAACCGTCTACAACTGACTTCACAGACAGCCACAAAGAGCGGCGGGCCGCAAAACGGCTTGATGAACCTGACCTACAACTATCAAGCAAACCCAGATCAGATGGGCGCGGGGACAACTGGGGGAAATGTAGGACAGTTGTTGAGTGTTAGCGGGACAATCAACGCAACCGCTGAGAGCGCGGCTTACTCGTATGATAATTTGGGGCGGCTGGTCACCTCAAATCAGGCCTCGGATAGCACGTCTGCACAGCGGCGCTTCGAGTATGACCGATGGGGCAATCGAACTGGCGTTTGGAATGCTCTTATCGGTGGCACAAAGATTCAGGGGGTCACGTTGCAGCAGAGCGGAGGAGTGCCGACGAATCAGATACAAGCAGTCGGACTGGTGACCTACACCTATGACGCGGCGGGGAATCTAACAAACGATGGCGCACACACATACACTTATGACGGGGCCAACCGACTTGTGAGTGTGGATGGAGGTTCGACTGCGCAGTATAGCTATGATCAGAATAACCGTAGGATCAAGACGTCGGTTGGGAGCGCGGTGACGCATTATGTGTGGGAAGGCAGCCAAGTAGTGAGCGAACATGACAGTACAGGAGCGTTGTCAACGGAGTACATTTATGCGGCAAATAGAATGCTCGCAAAAGTAACAAGCGGGGTCATGCAGTATTTCGTTAGTGACCGTCTAAGCGCCAGGCTTGTGCTTGATGCAAGTGGCAGCGTTGCCGGGCGCATGGGTCATTTGCCATTTGGTGAGGACTTCGCAGAGAGCGGCACGCAGGAGAAGCACCATTTTACTAACTACCAAAGAGATGTTGAGACGGGCCGCGACTACTCTTTGAACCGACAGTACTTACCAGATATCGGGAGATTTAACCGTCCGGATCCACATTTGGGGAGCCTCAAATTTGAGAGCCCTAAGAGCCTGAATAGATACGCCTATGTGCGTAATAATCCGATCAACCGAGTTGATCCCCTGGGTCTAGTGGATGTCGCTTGTTATCAAGCTGGTATACTCGTAGCGGATGATCCCGACCTTGATGGTGTCACTATAGCGGTAACAGTCTATACCTGCCAATTCGTACCTTCACAAGTGCTTCCGGGAGATTCGCAGACGGGCGGAACACCATATCGTAATCCATGTGAATCACAGGTTGTATCCGACCCTGCTCTCAACGCGCTTCTGAACAAAGCGGTTCAAGACGCGAAGAGCATTCTCGGTAAGCCCGCTTGTGCCTCATTGTTCCAGGGTAGAAATGCTTCACAATTTCTTAGTGATTTAATGGATGGAGGGTTCGTGACCTTTCAAAAGAAGTTCGCAAAGGTGGACAAAACGAAGGTTCAATGCAACAGGTTTACGAGTGACAGAAACGGCGCTGTAACAACACCTGGACTTGCCTTCGTAATGGATGGTGGAGTCAAGATAAGCGCAGGACTGATCCAAATCAATGCTAGTGGGTTTTTTACAGATATGCTTGATGAACGAGGAAGACCAGTCAACGGTAAGGACGATCAGCAACACCCCATTTATGAGCCTTTTTTAGGTCTTTCAGACGACCAGGTGCGAACCACCACATTGTTACACGAACTGCTTCATTCAATGGGCATACTAGGGCCCGACGAGAAGAACAAATCTCTGAGTGATCAGACTAACAGGGACATAGTCTCAAAATGCATCAAGTGAACACGAAACTCAGCATACACATCTATATCGCGTTGATCATTGCCTTCCTTAGCGGCAGCGCTGTTTTCGCGAATTTTGAAGAGAGCGCAGTAATTGAGGGTAACGTGTATGACCCCCACGAAGCCGTAATAATCGATGTATCTGTCTTGGTCGAGAACGTGCGGACAGGTGACACAAAAACAATTCGGACAGATGGAGCCGGTCGATATCGCACCACTGTCGCAGCAGGTCGCTATAGACTAACGATGCTGCCGAAGCCTGGCTATCCGTTTGGTTATGAACATTCGTCGTTTGATATCTCAATGGGCGAGAAAGTTTTGGTGAACTTTCGTCCAACGCCGTTAGCCATCAGCACCTCTCTCGAAAACGGTAGATCGGTCGAGAGATACGTAGGAGACTACCCAATCCTTACGACTCATTTCATTCAGCAAGAAGCTGGTCCAATTAGGGATCTCCGCGTTCAATGTTCACGGTTGAGACAGCACAATCAAGTATTCGAGTATTCGCCTTGGCTAGTTGCGAGCTTCGATCGTCTTACTGTTTATGCAGACACGGGGTTTTTTGATGCCGAGAAGGGAACTTTCGTGGGGCAGGGAAACGTTATCTTCGAGGATGGCGTTCGAGTTAAAAGAGCAACGAGAGTTGAAATAGATCTTATTAGAGGCTCGACGCGAATTCTCGAAGGGGCGGGCAAAATAAAAAGATAACTGCTCTCATTCCTTGTCAATTCAAACCTTAAACCCACCGCGAGCCGAACCAGCGTTATCCAACGTTGTTCTGGGTGCCGGGCCTGCAATTCTGTAATTCTCTGGGGAAGGTCCTGAATTGTCTTATCACTCGCTATTGTTTGCGCGCTACTTCATCCTATTCTCTTGCTGAACCTTCTGTTGCTCCTTTGCAAAGCTCCAGTAGTTCAATCTTTTCCTTGATGGTTGTGTCGATTTTGTCTGGATACTGCCCAAAGCGATGGCTACTTGATAAAAGAACCCTGAACCGGGACTTCGACAACTGGAATATCAGGATCGTTTGTGTTGATACGGATGATCCCCTTGAACTCGCCTGGCTTTATCTTTGTCGGGTCCAGCGATAGCCGTATCCTGTAAGCCTGGCCTTCGGTCTCAGTCATCAAATCAAGCTTGAGAAACGGCAGCGTCGAGGTATAGCTCTTGATTTGAAAACCACGCTCGCGAATCTTGCGCACAAAGACAGAGGGCCAATTAACGGATGTCAGATCGCTGCTAACTGACAACGTTGGCATAAGTATCGACGTCGGCGAAGCCAGCACTTTGGGGTAAACGGTCAGATCAAGCTCTATCTTGACCTCCGGCTGAACCGGGCTGTCGGTAGCCACCCTTATCGTCTGGAGGTATTTTCCGGGCTTGAGCTTGGGATCGCTTGTGACATTGACCTGATAGCGCTTTCCGTCCTCGATTGTGCTCAGCGTTGCGGTGAAGGCAGTGCCGCCCGGGATTACGTTCTTGAGATGAACCGGAGTGGACTGAGGGTTAAAGATATACAGCGTGTTTGAGGCGCTGCTCCCAGTCAGCGAACTGGTTATCATCCGGTCCACCGGCTCAACCATCAGCACCGGGTTTGGGTTCAGCGGTCCGGGAGGAGGAGGCCCAACCGCTATGGAAGGCGATTTGAAGCGGGCTCGTAGAGTCAGATTGAAAGTTGAATTCTTAGGATCATTGGTAGAGACGCTGGCGGACTTTGCGATTTCACCCGCGTATCCCTCGGTATGCTCGACCGCCAGTTCTATCTTCCCCTCCTGACCAGGAGGCACGACTTTATCAAAGTCGCCTTTAGTGCAGCCTCAGCCAGGGCTTACGCTGTTGATCAGCAGGTCAGCCTTGCCTTGATTCTTGATCTTAAAGGCATATCGAAGCGCTGTTCCTGCTTTCACTTCGCCGAAATCGTGTGTGAACGAATCGATTACCAGTAGTGGCGCTGCGCTCGTGGCATCGCCGTTCGGATGGTTTGGCGATTGGTTTTGCGCTGCTGCAGGCATAACCAGCAACGCAACCAGCCCGATCGCACAGATCGCTTTGCGAAAATTCATGATGCGGATTCTCCAACAGTCAGAAGTCGTCGTACCCGAGAGAGTCTAGCAGAAACAATGCGGTGGTGTCACAAGTTTTCTCCAGAATTCCACTCCGCTTTCTTTCGGCGGGCATATTCCAAACACGCCCGCCTGAACATCCGCGATTGGTGTGCTATTGTAAACGCCGATGAGAGTAATTCCCCTCGGAACAAGCTCAGGCAAGCCTACTCTGAGGCGCAACGTGAGCGCGCTTGCTGTGGCTCGCGAAGCAGAATGGCTTTTGTTTGATTGTGGCGAGGGCGCGCAAGTTCAGATCGCCAGAGCGGGTCTTAGTCCCAGCCGGCTCTCGGCCGTATTTATTACCCATTTACACGGAGACCATTTTAACGGGCTGCCCGGTCTGCTTTCTACAATGGGGCTCGACCGGCGCACAAGAAACCTCAGCCTGACCGGCCCAACCGGCATTCGTGATTATCTGGATCTGCTCGAGCGACTAAGAGTTGTGTTCTTTACTTATCCAATCGACCTTTCTGAGTTCAACTCAGTTCCGAATTTGACCGTTGTATTCGACACGTCGGAATACACGGTTAGCGCGTTGGCGCTCGATCACCGATTGTTTGCCCTCGGCTATCGCATAGACGAGCGACCAAAACCTGGCCGGTTTAATGTGGATAAAGCTCGATCGCTTGGCGTGCCGGAAGGACCGCTTTGGGGACGATTGCAATCGGGTGAAAGCGTGTCACTGCACGATGGAAAGGTTGTTCATTCCCTGGATGTTGTGGGTCCGCCGCGGCCCGGCAAGTCGATCGCCTACTGCCTGGACACACGGCCCTGCCCGATGTCTGTCCTTCTCGCGCGCGATGTTGACCTGTTGATTCACGAAGCTACCTATACTGAAGAGTTTGCCGTCGAAGCTCAAACATACGGCCATTCGACCGCTGCGCAAGCGGCGCGAACGGCTCGCGACGCAGGCGCGCATCGATTGCTCATTACTCACTTCAGCTCGCGATATCCCGATTCTTCTCCGTTGCTTCAGGAGGCGCGCGCCGTTTTCCCAGATACTATTGTTGCCGAAGATCTGGTAGAAATCGAAATCTGAACACATGATTGTTGCGATAGGAATTGACCTGGTGGAGATCAGCCGCATCGAGGACGTCTTCGCGCGCCGAGGCGATCGGTTTCGCGCGCGCATTTTTACCGAGGGCGAGATCAGTTACTGTGAGCGCCGGGCATCGAAGCTTGCAAGTTACGCCGCGCGATTCGCGGCAAAGGAAGCGGCGATGAAGGCATTGGGCACCGGCTGGTCTGACGGCGTGGGGTGGATGGACGTCGAAGTAACCAATGAGCAAAACGGGGCGCCCGTTCTGCATCTCCACGGGCGGGCGCTGGAGCGACTGCGCGAGATCGGCGCAACGAAGGTGCACGTCTCGCTAACGCACTCAGGTAATTTTGCGATCGCCGAAGTACTGTTAGAGGGCTAGCCCAGAGGCTGCCTTCCACAGCGGGGCCCGACCGGCCAAATTCACCGAGATAGCGATTCGCTGTTTAGATTTCAGGCGAAGCTGAGAAACTCCCGGAGTGTGCTGCCAATCTCAGGATCGCGCAACTTTGCAAGCGCGCCGGCCTCAATCTGACGAACCCGTTCGCGAGTGACTGAGAGATCTTGTCCGATTTCCTCGAGCGTTCGAGGAATCGAGCCTGCCTCCAATCCGTAGTGCATTTTGAGTATCTTCGATTCGCGCGGCGTTAATTGCGCCAGCGCTCGCTGGATGGCGCTGCGCCTCGACCAATCGAGCGCGGCGTTAAACGGATTCGCCTGGTCGCCGTCGTCTATAAAGTTAACCGCGGTTTCGCCGTTGTCGTTTGCGGGCGCGTCGAGGGTCACGGTGTGCTGAGCGAATCCGAGCGCTTCGCTTATTCGATCCGGATCAATCTCAAGTCTCTCGGCGATCTGATCACCGGTGGCTTCGGCGCTGGTCTCTTCACGTATCGTGCGTGACGCGCGCGAAGCCTTGTTTATCAAAGCTAGTTCGGATGCCGGAAGCCGTACTATGCGGCTTTGGGTATCGAGCGCCCGGGCCATTGATTGACGAATCCACCACATTGCATAGGTCGAAAATCTGAATCCGCGTCTCCAGTCGAACTTTTCGACCGCGCGCATCAACCCGACATTCCCTTCCTGAACCAGGTCGAGGAACGGCAAGCCGCGGCGCGAAAACTGACGCGCAACTGAGATCACCAGCCTGAGGTTCGCCTCGGTCATCTGCTGTTTTGCAGCGTTCAGTTCGTTGATCGCCGCAGCTGTTTTTTGTGCGAGCTTCCTCAATTCAGTCGACGAGGACAGGCCGTTTGAGACTATCCTGGTGACCGCCGATTCCAGATCGAAGACATCCTGCTCATTCGAAGACTCGATCTTGGGCTTTGACCCTGCCATATTGGCCGCGCTTTCCATTAGCCCAACCAACCGACGCTCCGTGGCCGGGGTGAATGTGATTAATCTTATCGCGCGGGATAGACGCGCTCGCGCTCGAAGGTTTGCCGCGCGCCAGTTTCTCTTGCGCGTGCGTTGACCCGCTGGTTTCGCTTGCGGCGGGAAGACATCTCTATACCTGAGCGCGACCAGCGTCAGCGCGGGATCCGCGAGCTCGGAAACGGGCAAGGCCTTCGATATTTCGCCGGTGTGCGCTTGCTCGATAACATCGGCAGCGGTTTCTCTCCCGTCTAGAAGCTCCTGTCTCAAAAACAAACAGTATTCGGCCACGACAAGCGAACGTGAAAGGAGCTTTGCGAGACGGTTTCGGGCCCGTTCAATGCGTTTGGCTCCAGCGACTTCGCCTTCAGCAGTAAGCATCGACGAACGGCCGGCCTCCCGAAGATAAAGTTTTAGAAGGTCTGTGCGGTCGATGTCCGCTGCGTCCTCAGCGGGTTCTTGCGAATCGTTGGGGTCAAGGGATTCTTCGGCGTTCACTTCATCCTGGTCGCCTTCAAATGTGCGCTCAATGTCGTCGATAATCATTGCCGTTTCTCCAGTCGCGCCTCGTAGCAGGTTGAAGGTAGCGTAGAGCGTGCGCAGAATACGCTACAGCAGGTCATCCTGACTTCTCTCGAGCGCGTCCGAGCAGATGGATACCTGAATTCCGGGGGCGCGTATGACTAGTTCAATTAGTAAAGATCATCAGGGATCACCACGGTTCGGATTGTAGCCCGAGCGTGAATTCAAGAAAAATTAATAAAACTAAAATTGATTTCATTCGGCGCTAATACGGGTCAAAGGTTTTTGAGCGAGGTTATGGTAGGAGTGGCGGAGGCCGCAGTCACTTCATCCAGCGGCTAACCGGCGAGCCTTCTCTAATGATTGTTTCAGATCGGTCAGGTCCAGTGGAAATCAGGGCAACCGGCGCGCCGCAGAGCTCCTCGACGCGTTGGATATAGTCTTTTGCGGCAGTCGGGAGTTCGTCAAACTCTGTTATACGGCTGGTCGTGGTTTTCCATCCTGGTAATGTCTCATAAACCGGTTCGCATTCGGCAAGCACGTTTGCGCCGTAGGGCACACTTTCCAGCAGCTCTCCGCCGCAGCGATAGCCGGTTGACACTTTGATTTCGTCAAACTCATCCAGGACGTCGAGCTTCGTCAACGCGAGCGCGTCAAACCCGTTAAGCATAACCGAATAGCGAACCACGGTGGCGTCAAACCAGCCGGTCCTGCGAGGTCTGCCGGTAACTGCTCCATATTCGTTGCCGCGCTTCTGAAGGTATGCGCCCTGCTCATCCAGGAGTTCGGTAGGGAAGGGACCCCCGCCCACCCGAGTAGTGTAGGCTTTTGCGATTCCCAGAGCCCCGGTTATTTGTTTTGGTGCAAAACCGAGTCCGGTAGCCGCACCTCCAGCGGTCGCATTCGAAGAAGTAACAAACGGGTAGGTGCCGTGATCGACATCGAGCATTGTCCCCTGCGCGCCTTCGATCAATACGGATTTATTATCGCGAGTTGCAGCATTGAGCATCATCGCGGTATCGCGGATAAAAGGTTTTAGGCGCAGAGCTTCCACAAGGAATTCATCGAGCGTCGATTCGAGAGACAATGAATCAGCGCCCAGCGAAACCAGTTCGAGATTTTTCTCCTCGATGTTTGCTCTGATTTTCTCGCGAAGCAGATCGGGGTACATTAGATCGCCGGCGCGAATTCCACATCGTGACGCCTTGTCTTCATAAGCAGGTCCGATTCCGCGCATTGTTGTGCCGACGCTGTTTGCGCCCAGCCGAGCTTCGCGAACGCGATCGAGCGCGACG
>DASRIZ010000156.1:0-16259 GCA_035649735.1 Blastocatellia bacterium
TCCGTCAGTGACGCGCCCCGAAATTCGAAATGCTGTGGGCGAGCCGACCCTAACGATCATGCTCCGACTCGCCACTCCGCCTTTCATGTCACTGACAACACAGCGCACCGGATACTCGCCCGCGACAGCCCAACTCTTAACGACGGTTGGCGAGTTTGAAGAGACGGAGAAATCTCCGAAGTCCCAGTGGAAGGCCAAAGCATCGCCATCGGCATCGGTCGCGGAAGCTGTAAATCGTATCTCCTGCCCTGCTTCAACGCCGGTACGGTCCGCCGCCAAAATCAAAGAGGGAGCTATATTGGTACTAAAGTGGCCGAGGTGGACCTGAACGTCGATCGAGCGATCGTTGCCATTGGAATTGACGGCGAGAGGAGTAATGTGAATGCCCGCTTCCTGATCGGAAAGTGTGCGCCCGAGAGTAAGCGGAGAGTCGTCCTTGCTCGCATTACCTGCAGGCGAGCCCGGCGTGGTATCCAGAAGGTGAGTCCCCAAGTGGCTGTTTTGCCAGGGAGGCCAATTGAGAATAATCCCGTTTTCCGTCCACGGATTGTTTACGAATTTCTGCCGAAATTCCGCCCAGTACTGACGGGTTTGGTCTTTCTGGATTTTCAGCGCGTAGCTTGTCCCGGGGACGAGCGTCGCGACGTCGAACGCATGCAACCGGTACACTCCGCTCGTAGTGACAGTTGCAATGAGCGACGAATCCAGCCAGTTCAGACGGTCGAGCCAAATCGCGTTGAAGTGGAGCGGATCGGGGTTGCCGACGGTCTGGCCCATGATGTCGAACGGATTGGCGTACTCTTCATTTTCGCCTGGGCCGATCACGCTATCGGCGCCCGCGGCCCAGGAGTTGGCGTGCTCCAGGCCAAAATTGTGGCCGAGTTCGTGGATAACAATGCTCAGACTTGAACTCTGAAGCCAAAGCCCCTTCCCACCCACCAGGGCGCTTCCGCCGAAATCCCATCCTGGCACCGGGGCAAAACGGGCGATGTCGAGGTGGTAGTCGTTGAGGTTGAAGCCCCACTGCTGGGCGACCGCGCGGGCATCTGCCATAAGCTGTGCCATCCCGCGGAAAGGGTACGAGCTTTTAGGAAGCGGCATTTGCAGCACGGGCGTAACATCAAACGTGAGGTTGAGCGCGCCATATGACTTTTCCCAATACCAGCGGCTGACATCCATCAAGAGAGCGGTGGCGCCATCGAAGCTGATGGGCTCGTTGGTATCATCGGGAAATATCAGGCGCATGAACAAGACGCGCTTGGGCCCAACGGCCCAATTGGTCGGCGGGGGAGGCATTGGATCGACGGGCAATGCCTGGGCTGTCGCAGTGGCCCGCGCTGTAGCTGGCGAAGTCGCTTCCTGACAGCGGGCACAAGCAGAATCGAATGAGGAAGGGATGGCCGAAGCTGTTGCGTGTGCAACGCAGAGTGCGAACAAAAGAATGTGCCAGGATCTTAGTGGCATGGGCTCGGAATGCTAACAAAGTAACGGACTTTTCCGAAAAGCTCAAGCCTGTTTCGCACTCGCGCGCGCGAAAAGGGACTGAAAAGCAAAACGCCGCGCTGGGTTGCCCATGCGCGGCGTTGAAAAGAATGTTTCAGGGACGTCAGGCGCGTGCTTTGAACTTTCTGTGCGCGCCACCGATGACAAGCATCGCGAAGCCGAGCATCGCGACGGTCGTGCCGCCGTCTGGAACACCGTTGGCAGGAGCACTCGCTGTCGCGCACGCAGTCAAGGTGCCGGAGACCAGCCTAAACGAATCGCCACTGACCCAACGCACGTCGTAAGAAATCTTGCCGTCCTCGTTGATATCGATCAGTGCGTCACAGGAGAGGAGACCGCCGAAGACAGTGAAACCCTTGTTGATGATCCCCGTTTGCAACTCCTCTTGGCCCAAATTGATCTCAACTCTCTCTTCCCTCAAATCTGCATCGTAGAAGAGGAAGGCGACTCCCGCCGAAATCACGTCCTCGGAGGCCGGGCGAAACCCATACTGGTAAATATTGAATTCGCTCTCGTAGGCAGGGTTGTATCGACTCAACGTCTCGTTGATGACTTGATGATCGGTATAGATTACAGCCTGGGCCTGGGCTACGGCAAAAAGGCTGAGAGCAGCCAAAAGAAATCGGGATGCGATCCTTGATACGACTTTAGACATCATGCTGCACGGCCTTAAGCAACGACTGTGCCAGCTAAACAGAATCGATTGGAAACCGAAGTTAAAACGCTTATTATCAATCACTTACAATTCTTCTGCCAAAACTTAAACGTGGGTATCGAACCTATTATTCTGTAAGGAAAACCGACGATCGAATTGCGAGCTTACAGATCGAAGTGTCAGATACGGGTGACGGGTCCAAAACAAAAAGCGGCGGGTTAATGCCCGCCGCTTGCGAAACTGATCGAGAAACAAATTACTTTTGGAGCTTACGACGGAGACCGCCGAAACCGAGGAGGGCCAGGCCGAGCATGATGGCGGTGGAACCACCTTCCGGAACGCGATTGAGATCGACAACCGCTCTCCACTCTTCGTAGCCGGAGGTAGCGCCGGTGCCTGTGTCGCTGTTGTAGTGAACGCCGTTCAGGTTATAAAACCAGACATAATCGGTTAACAAGGCGCCAGCAAAGGCCGTGACAGGAACGTATACGATCATATCGGACATGCCGCTGCCGCCGTTCGCCTGATTGCTGCCAGCACCCACATTCTCTTGCGCGGCGTCAAGTTTCACCCACGTATCAACGTTAAAGCCGTTGACATCAGGGGGTGTGGTTCCGGTGCTCAGGGGATCGTTCATGGCCCAGCGAAGAGCGCCAAGCGAGTTAAGGTTTGCGATGTTGTTTCCCACAGCGGCCGTATTGTCGGTCGCGGAGGTGTAGATCCTGATGTTGTCGATCGAGATCAAGCTCTTGTTATTGCCTGGCTCGTTTGCATCCAGAATGAACGCGTAATAGTTGACGTTGTTGAGAGTGATCTGGGCCAGGTCTCCGAGCGTGAGCCGCTCGTTCCATTGGGGGCGGAGCTGATCCAAGTACAACGCGGTGAAACCGTCGGTGTTGTACGCCGATTCAATCCTGTTATTGCCTGTGGAGGTTTGCCCGTTGGCGTCGAGCGTGAGGAATGGCTCGAACACGCCAGTACCGGCGGGCTGAGTAAAATGGTCCGCGAAAATAGCGGTGCCGCCCACATCGCCGAGCACGTTGACCTGCTGGTTGCCCGGAGCTGTGAGATCGAACTCTGCCGCCGAGGCCGCACCGGCAGCCATGATTGCGGCGACAAGCGCCACCGTGGTTTTCGCTCCGTGCGTCAATCGTCCTTTGTACTGTTGCTTCATCTGTTCCCTAAAAACTTTGATTTTTGTTTGGTATTATTTGCTGACCCGACCCTTTAAGCAGCCGATGTGCCATCATCTTCAACGCCTTTTGATTGTTGCATAACTTGCGTGTTTGCAGACCCTTACGCCGTTTTCATTTCCTTTGGCTTTTCTGGGGTCAACAACTACCTGTAAGGAGTTCCGACGACGAAGGTCCCCGGCCCTCGCGATCCTTTGCGCATCAACCTCACCATCAACGACTTACAGAAGAAACGAGATCGTGCGTCGAATGCGCTTACAACGGACGCGAAACCACGGGGACGTCCGGATCACTTGAGTTGCGCCAGCACTCGCCTCGCTTCCACAGCAAAAGGCGCCTCCGCGCCCAGCGAGACAGCCTGCTGGAGGGCGACACGACTGTTCTCGTTTTCCTTCGAGTGGAAGTAACCCATCCCAAGATAATAGAGCGCTTCAGCGTCCTTTGGGTCCTTCAGAGAAGTCTCTTTCAGCAATTGGACCGAGCGCGAGTAATCACTGCGATGAAAGGAGACAATCCCCAGGGCGCGGGCGACTTCCGGATCATTCGGAAGGGCTTCACGTGCTTTCAGGGCGTGCTGAAAAGCGACATCGCTATTCGCAGCAGACCTGGACAAAAGAATCGCCAGAGCTTTGTGTGCCGGAATGAAATCCGGAAAGCGCTTGAGAATGGCTTGGTATCGTTCGCGAGCCAGGGCGGAGTTGCCTGCTCGATCCTCAATGATTGCGGAGGCGAAAAGGGCAGGCGCATAATTTGGATCCTGCTTGAGCGCAGATTCGACCAAAGCAACAGACGCCGAATTTGTCGGCGAAGCGATCGTATTGATTTCGACGAAGCGCCGGGCGTCAGCCGTTTCGGGAAATGGTTTTCCGCTGTTAATGGCTTGTCTCATAGCTGCATTCGCGTCAGCCAAACGACCCGCGCTATAGCGAGCCCAAGCAAGATAGTAAAAGAGTTGGGGTTGGTCGCCGGCGCTGCGGGCCGCCTCTTCCAGAAGGCTGAGGGACCATTTGTAATCGCCCGACTGGAAGGCGAGCCGACCGAGGGTCTGCGCGACGTTTCGATCGTCAGGAGCAACAGAACGGGCGGTTCTGGCCACCTCCAAAGCTTTCGCAGGATCGCGCAGCGGACCTGCATAAAGCTGGGCGAGCTTTAGCATGGCAGCAACATTGCGAGGATTCTGTTCAATGGCCTGCCGACAGGCAGTCGCGGCTTTGTCAAAGGCGCCGGATTGCTCGTAGAGAGAGGCAATACGGCTGAGGAGGAGCGGATCGCGCGGGTCGGCCGCGAGCTGCTTTTCGACGTCCGCCAGATTCAGCGACTCGCCAAGCTTCGATAAGAGCGACAATTTGGCCTGTGCTTCGGCTTTCCCGGGGAAGTCCTCCCCAAGCTTGAGAGCGCGTTCAAGGGCCGTGCGTGCAGCAGCCTCGTCCCCCAACCGGTACTGGTTCATGCCGAGATGGAATTGTGCTTCAGCGGATTTGGAGAGCTTTGCGGCGCCCTCCTGCAAGAGAGGCAGAGCACCGGAGTATTCGCCGCGTTTATAGAGAATCCAACCCAATGTATCGGCGACAACCGGATCGCTCGGCCGCAAGTCTCGCGCGGACCGGGCCAGGGTGTAGGCGCGGTCGAGTTGGTTGAACTGTTCTGTGTAAAGCGACGCGAGGTTATTGAGCGCGGGGAAGTATCGCGGTTCGACAGCAAGCAATTTTTCATAGGCATCGCGCGCGTCCTTGAAGTTCCGAAGCTGATGATGGATCAGGGCGAGTTGCATCCACGCGGCGACGCTGTTGGGGACGCGGGTCAAAAGCGCGGTGAGCTTCTCAATAGCGTCCGTGTGGCGGTTTGAATCGAGATAAAGTCGGGCCAGGGCCAAGTACGCGGGTTGAAAGTTTTGGTCCACAGCAATGGCTTGTGACAGGGCCGCTTCCGTGGCGGCAAGATTCGTTTGCGCTGCGTGTACTTTGGCCAGGGCCAAATGAAGGCCTGGCGCTTTTGGATGTTTACTAATGGCGCTCTGCACGCGGTTCGACGCGGCAGCGTAATGACGACCGGCGAGGTCAATAGCCACAAGTTCCTCCACGGCAGGAAGGAAATCCGGTTTGATTTGAAGGGCCGTTTCAAATTCTTTGCGAGCCAAATCCATTTTGCTGCCGAGCGCCAGGACTTCGCCTGCGAGAAAATGCGGCTGCGGATTGGCAGGAAAAAGCCTGATCATTTCGTCGTAAACCTTTGCGGCGGCGTCGAGGTCATTTTGCATCCGGTATGCAGTAGCGAGGGCGACATGCGCCTGAAAAATGTGGGGCTGATCCTGAATAAGTTGTTTGAGGGATGCGATCGCCGAAGCAGGATCATTTCGGCGGATGTTAATCTCGGCCAAAAGCAAGATGGAGTCCGCGTGTTTTGGATCAAGGGCGAGAGCGCGCTGGAGGCTGGTGGTGGCCTTGGCCGGGTCTTCATTAACGAGTTGAGCAAGGGCCAAATGGTAATGAGCCTGGGGAAAACCCGGATAGGCCGTCACCACTCGCTCCAAGTCTGCGAGGGCTTTGGCGGGTTCTGCTTTCGCGAGGTGAATTCGGCTCAAAAGGAGCGTGGCCTCATAATTTCCAGGATCACGCGCAAGGGCCTTCTGCGTGAGCGAGGCGGCCTCATCGAAGCCCCTTTCGGCCAGGGTGAGTTCGGCAAGGCGCGTGTAGGATGGAATGTAATCCGGCGCTTTGGCGATGACCGCTTCCAGAACGGCTTTTGCACCTGAGACGTCGCCACTTCTCAACTTGAAATCGGCATATTGCACGGCGCGGCCGGAACGAACGGGCGCGAGGTCCGCGGCAGTTTTGAGATGGTACTCAGCCTTTGCGCCCTGCCTCGACAAAGAGCAGGCGTAGGCCATGGCCATGTGGGCTGAAACCGAGTTCGTATCGAGCGAAAGGGCGCGCTCGAACGACGCAAACGCGTCATTGGTACGCCGTTGACGGAGTTGAAGGGTGCCAAGGGCAACATGGAAGCCGGGTTTGCTCGCGGCGCCAGAACGGAGTGATTCGAGGCGGCCCGTGAAGGCCGCAACGTCGTTGGTGGATGTAACGGTATCAACCAGCGTCATGAGGGCCTCTGCATTCACCGGGTCACGAGCAAGAACGGCTTCGACGTGGTCGCGCGCCTCCTTGAGTTTGCCGGAGGCGACAAGAATGCTCGCCAGACGCAGGCGGACCTCGGCATTTTGAGGTTCCAGGTCGGCCGCCTTCTTAAGGTATGCGTAGCCAGCGGGAAGCTTGCCCTGTTGACAATAGCCGAGGCCCAAATGGCGCAGAGCGACCGCGTTTGCGGATTGCAGGCGAAGAACATTCAGGAACTCGATCTCGGCTTTGTCGTATTGTTCGGCTTTGAAAAAGCTTTGGCCGCGTTTGAGGTGGCGTTCGACTTTGGCCTGCCGAGAGCAGCCGGTAGTGAAGGCGAGAATAGCGAAAGCGCAGAGAATGGTAATGAGGTGTGCGACGCGATGGGGAGATCGCGCCTTACCCACGATGGCTACAAAGGTTGTTTTCACGACAGGTGCTCGAAAATATGAGTCTACTGGCCAATCTCGGCGGTGCAAGCGAAGGAATTGAACTGTTTCTGAATCAAAATTGAACCGCTTTCAGATTTTTGGTTCGCTGTAAATCCTGTCGAGCATTGCCCTATATTCTTGCTGCCGTCGCTCGTGGGCTTCTGCTTCTTCTCGCTCGCGGGACTCGGCGAGACCGAAGAGGCGACCCGTGGAGACCTGCGAGAGATCGCGCTTCTGAAGTTCCTGCTCGACGCGATACAAGTGCTCGGCCAGAGCACGGGCGCGGGCCTCACGACTGGCTACGAGCTGTTCCTGCAAGGCTTCCAGTTCGAGGGCGCGTTGATTTTGAATTTCGAACTGCAACTTGCGGCTTAAAGCAATCAGGGTGCCTTTGGCGACATCGAGTTCCTGAGCGATGCGAGCAAAGCTCCAGCCTTGAGATCGTAACTGAATGAACTTCTGTTGTTTTTCGGCTTCTATCATGCCGGAGTTATACACCGAGCTTAGCGAGGTGGACTCTCTCCGACGGGCATTTGCGCATTTGATGGCGAAGGCTGCCGAAGCGGGACGAAGGTCAGGCGAACAGGGGCGAAAGAAATTTTTTTAGAGGATGCTTGACGCGATTCAGGCAACCTTGTGGGCAATTGCACCAATTGCTCGCAGTTTCCTGCGAGCTCACTCGGAGGCCGGCAGCGTAGTGCCGCCAGGCTGAGTGGCTATTACGTAGAACAGATTCGTGGCGCCCCTTATCAGGAGTCCGTCACTCTGAGGAACAGGAGTCGCGTAAATTTTTTCACCCATTTCCATCTGTGCAATCAGCTTAAACGCGGGGCCGCGGTCAACGATCGAAACTTTGCCCGACTCGTCGGTGAAGACGACAGTCTCGCCGTGTGCCACGACTGAGGACAAAAATCGCGTCCCCAACTTCTCCCGCCAAACAACGCGCTTGTTGTTGACATCGACGCAGAAGGCCACGCCCTTGTCGCTGGCGAGAAACAAGAGGCCATCGACCAGTACCGGCGTGGCGACCTTCTCGGCGGGCGCCGGCACCAGCCACGCAACCGGATCGCGATTTTCTGACAAAGCATCCAGATCCAATGCCCTGACTCCGCCTCCATCAAGAACGTAAATGTACTTGTCGTCACTAACCAAACTCGCGACCAAAACACTGCTGCGATGCTTCAAAGGCCAGGTCCATTTAATCTCGCCGGTGTACAAATCATAGCCGGTCAGATCATCCCATCCTCGCATGAGGATCGTCTTTTTGCCCTTGACCCTACGGACAATAGGGGTACTGAACCCGGCGGAGCGCGCCTCGGAGCGTTCCCGTTCCTGCCGCCAGAGCGGACGACCATCTTTGAGGCTATAGGCGATAATATGTGACTCGGAACTTGGGTCGTGCGAATACTTCTCGTTATCATTAGCCAAGATCACTATGTCATCGGCAATGACAGGGGAATGGCCGAGGCCATAAGGGCTATCGAAGTTGGCATCGGTAACCTTCCATAAAACTTCGCCTTTCGCGTCAAGACCATACAAGCCCGCGGACCCAAAATAGGCGCACATTTTACCAGCGCTCCCCACTGCAATCGTCGGCGTGGCATGTGAGTTAACGCCCTTGAGGTCGCTAATGGTGCTGCTGTACGCGATTTCACGGACCCAGAGAATTGAGCCATTACTTGTGTCGAGACAAACCACAGCATGCGCCATTTCTCGTTTTAAGGGAAAAACGCCAAAATAAAGGAAGCAACCTAGCGCCAATAGCACTGAAGCGGTCGCTCCACACAATGGCAAGCGTCGAAGTAATGGCGCCCTCTTTGCAACCATTAGCGCGCCGAGCAAAGCTGCAACGAGCGCGAGCACGCCCGAAATGAGGAGGAATGGCCAGCCCAGGACAGGACCAGAACCGACAGCGCTCAGGGCCTCGTCCGGCGCATTCCACAGCATCGGCTCCAGATCACTTTCCATGCGCCAGCGCAAAGCCCAAACAACTCCGATGGTGCCCAGAGCGGCCAGTGCGCAAAAGAGGACAAATCGCGCCCACCGGCGAGTAACACGCCGGAATGTAGATTCGGGGGGAGCTGTCGCCCAAAGCAACGCGAGACAGGCTGCCCAGCCCAACGCGCCCGGCAGCAGGACCACGAGTGTGCAGATACTTCCCGTAGGACTGAAATCAAGAAAGAGTTCCCGTTGAGGAAGAAAACGATAAGCACATACGCTGAGGAAAGTCGCGAGAAAGGCAAACAGAATAGAAGCGGCTTTGGAGCGAGGGATCAAAAGCAGCATCATCAACAGACTAATGAAGGCGGCTGCTGTACCATACTTCCATGAACGAACGGTTGAAGATCCCAAGCTGAAAAACGTCTCAGCGAACACGCAAACCGCCAGGACGAGAAGCGCGACGCTCATGACTACCGAGAGACGGCAGCCCTTGGCGAAGGACATTCGTTGCCCACCATCCTGCGCGGCGAGAGCGCAAATAACGATGGCAACGGCGACGGTAACAAGCAGCAACGAAAGAATTGGATTTAAGTAGGCCAGTGCATATCTGAGGTGTTTTCCTTTCTGCGTCTCGTAGGCGGTCGTGAGATAGATCTTGTCTTCCGTGACAACCGGAGTGGAATAGCCGAATCCTTGGACGGGAGCCGTCCAGAGCGTACTGGCCTGGCCCGACCAGTCAATGGGAGTGGAAGGATCGAAGCCGACTCCCTGCCGTTCCAGGCCGTGAAAACCAAGCCAGTCCTGTGACAGGACGGCGAAGGGGCAAAGAATCAAAAGGAGCAGCGACATGACGAACATGCCGCTGCATCTTGTTGGTATCCCTAATGACAAAATAAAATCCCGGGTTTATCTGCTCAGAGGTGAGGGCATCTCACTCGGTACGGGAAGTAGATAAGATGCCGATTATCTACTGTCAAGAACCAGCAGTAATTAGAATTGTTACGTCTTCGTCGACCAATCACATGCATCGATCGCGATAGACTACGAGTTCATCCTTTGGCAAATTCCGCCCGGTCACATGGCTGCAGACGTTTGGTTCGAACGGTTCGCTCGCGACGATAAAAGAGCAGCAGCAGAGCGGAAAAGGGAATAAGCGAGAGCGCGAAAAAGACAGGGCCACCACGTTTGTGAATCCAGGAGTGGATCATCTCGGGACTGACATGCACGCAAAGCATGGCAATGGTAAAGATGCGAAAACCGTTGCGAATGATAGCAATTGGGATGACCGCCAGCGCGATTATGGCGCGGTGGCTATTACGCCGAAAAAACAGATATCCGCCAACAAGACTGACAATAAACAGGACCAGACTGGAGCGAATCCCGCTGCACTCCTCAGCCACTTCGATTGTTATTCCCGGTACTTTGAAAACCAAACCATCGCGCAAAACCGGCGTCTGAGAAAGCGACAGCATGAACGAAGCGGCGTCGGCAGACGTGTGTTGGAAGAACGTCTCGATGCCATGTGTGACGACATCGGGACACGGCACCATGAAGACCAGAAAGATCAACGGAAAGGCAAGGGCCCGCGTTCGCATGGGACCGAGAATCCACGCTGCGCCTGAGATGAAAAATGAAACGAAAGAGAGGGTTGTGATTGATAAGTAGTCGGGTGCGTCCGGTTTCCACTCCCTTGCCTGGAGCAGCCAAAACGCGGAAACAACGATTCCAAGACCTAGCGGGATGCCCGAATAGATCGAGAAAGCAGGAACCGAAGCAGGAAGCTGCTGTCGTTTGGTCCAGACCAAATAGAGCGAGATTGCGGGAACAAGCAAAACGTGGGACCAGAGTTGGTTTTCCAGGGCGTGCCGGAAAAGCCGGTACAGCGGCAACGCATAAACACCTGCGAGAACGACGGCAAACGCTGCAAGCCGTGATCCCGGTTGCAACTCTTGAACACGTGGTGTTGCTATAGCCATGCCCATTCCTGAGAGATTGATTAAGACGCCGCAGTGTCGGGGATCCTTACAGCGCACCTAATTGCCAAGGCCGGGGCCGACATTGACCGCTACTTCCTGCGTGTATTCGATGGATCTGGCAAGACCCTGCTGCTGATCGATGGAGATGGCAATCCGGCGACGGTTGATCCCATCACGATCACTGGTGGAAATCTTCAGCTTCATGTTTCAAGCTGCGACGATCCGCCCACACCATAAACTCGCGCTGCAACACGAGGGCTGAACTCCTTACGGGGTGCAGCCCTTTTCATTTCCTCCGGCAGAACACAGCAGTGCCCGCCGAGAGCAAGGAGCGCAGTAGTCAGGGATAAACGGAGCGGTAGAATCGCTGGCCAAAGCCGGGCGGCGGTGTGTCGATCATTTCGAACATCCCGGTTGCATCAGCCGTACCGCTGCCTAGCATTTGCCACTGCGGAGGGTTGAGGGCCGGAGTGTATTCAATCCGATACGTCAGGTCCGGTATGCCGTCAAAGCGTATGCGATAAGATCCATTACCCAGATCCGTGACAGACAAGTTGGGTGATGGCACCGGATCGGAAGTTACCAGCACGTTGACGGTGCCAATCACCGGAGCGCTACGGTTGTCAGTGATCTGATAAGTAAATGCGTCATCGTTAGTAAATCCTGAAGGAGGCGTATAATAGATCCACTCACCGTCACGAGAAACGCCGGCGCCATTAGTGCTCATCGATGCCATGGAAACAAAGGAGAGTGCGTCGCCATTTGCATCGGAGTCGTTAGCCAGCAGCGCAGAGATGAGGACCCTTGTTCCACCGAGGGCGTAGCGATGGATTGTGTCGGTGTTCGCAACCGGTGGGCTGTTGGCGCCAACCAGGTCGTTCGTAACCCAGCGGCTTAATAGAGCTATAGCCTCACGGTTCAACTCGGACGTGGCCAGAGGAGGCATGTGCCGGGACCCCCAATTAGCCAATCTCGTGAGCATCATTGACTGATCGATGGATCCGGGCTTAATCACCCTGTTGGCAGGATTTCCGAGATCATCCAACAGCAGTCCGTCGATGATCTTCGCCTCCGACATCGGAGTGCTGAAACGGGCATCCCATAAACCCCGCGCTGTGCCCCCCGGTTGATGACATTGAACGCAATTAGCCGCCAGATAGGAACGTACACGATGCTCAACGGAAAAAGTCGTGTTTGAGGCGGGCGCCAGAGCCGGCAAAGCGTGCGGGTCGGTGACGGTGGTATTGAAGTAACCGACGCGACTGAGGGCGGCCAACTGGTTTTCGGCTGTCCCATCGTAATTGAATTCGCGGTTCAATTGCGCCGTATTGAAGCCGAGGGCGAGACCGCCCTGGGAAGTATGGCACTGGAGACATTCACTCCTGCTCGGATAACGCCAAACCTGGGTGCGAAGAATGCCACCTCCTTCGTTGATAACAAAAGTTTCGTTCAGGCCCTCGTCTGGTACGAGCGTCGCATTCGCAGGCGAGTCCCATCGATAGGTAAGTCCATAAACACCGTCTTCATTTCGCACGATAAAGCGTGTTTCCAGTCGCTTTGCGGACGCCGGAGCGCCATTGGTGAGTTGCAGATCGAAGTGTTTGACCCAGACGCTTCCGGTCGGAAACTGCCAGTTGTTCGTGGGATTGAACCCGATGACGAGATTCGGATTCGGCACCGAAAACCAGCGCGTCTTGCGAGCATGGTCGGACCAAAAGGGCACATTGAGATCGTACGGAACGATCCCGGGGTGCGGTGTCAGGTTCGATAGGTCCGAAAAGGCGCCCGTATCGGCCAGTGTGGGTGGAAGCGATGGTCCGGACGACGAAGCGCGCACCAAACGCTTAATTCGTTGGTCAGCGTGAGAAGTCAGCAGGATATCCCCGTTGGACGGATCAATTCCAAAGCTGCTGATGTTTAAACTACTCGCAACCTGCACAGGAGGAACGATGTTCGTGACTCCTCCGCTGACTTCATAGCGCATGCTCCAGATTTTTCCGTTGACGTAGTCGGCAAAGAAGTAGGAGCCCCAAAGATCGCTGTAGCGATTCCCGCGGTAAACGACGCCGCCGATAATGCATAGCCGTCCCCCGCCGGAAAAAGTGTTGTATTCGTGAATTGGGAAAACCGGAGAGTATCCAGATGGAAGCACTATACCGCCGGTCTTATTTGTTCCTTCAAAATAATTCCATCCATAATTGCCTCCTCTCCTTAGAACATTCACCTCTTCGGTGTCGGTTGAGCCAACGTCTCCACAGTAAAGAAGCCGCGTCTGCGGATCGAAGGACATGCGCCATGGATTTCTGAGTCCCAGCGCCCAAAATTCGGTGCGAACGTTGTCGGGATTAACGGAGCGGCCATTAAAACTTGTGACACCGATGAAAGGATTATTCGGGGGTATGGCATAGTTGATAGTGCCATTTATTGTGTTAGCCGGATGAGAGTTGGCAGGAATACTGTCGGGACGCTTGTCGACATCGATGCGAAAAACTCCTGAAAAGAAGTCGCGATCAATACGCTGCTGGTTGTCGTTGGCCGCGGAGCCCCCTTCGTCACCAATCGACAAGTAAAGATAGCCGTCGTCCGGCCCAAAAAGCAGCGTTCCGCCGTTGTGGTTTTCCGCGTCGTCTTGCTGACTTATCAAGACCAACTCGGTGTCCGGGAGCCCACGCGCAGGATTGTTTGGATCGACCTGGAAGCGTGAAAGGCGATCATGGCGGGTGCCGCTCGTGGTATACCACACGTAAAAATAACCGTTCGTCGCATAGCCGGGATGAAAGGCCAAAGACAGCAGGCCCTCTTCGCCCGAGTAACCGGCTCGGTCGTTAATGTCCATGAAGAGAGTCTGCGTTGGAGCCGCCAGATTCGTAATGACCTGGATGCGTCCCTCTTGTTCAAGAATAAAGAGTCGGTTCGTCTCGCCGGGCGGCGTTACGAGTCCCACCGGCCATCGAAGCGAAAGATTTGGAAAGGTATTCGAGAGCGTGTACGAACCCGCAGGCGGCTGTTCCGGCATTCGCAGAGTAGTGTTGGCAACACGATTGCCAAGGCCGTAAACTTGAGACGCCTCCACAATAACCCAGACGAAAACCATCCATGCTGTTCGCACCATAACCGTTTGTGACCCAATTTGTTAACGTATCGCACCTCCGCGATTAGCACAATTTACGCCAACGCGAGCGCATCGTCAAAGCCACGCCTTGAACAAATCTCCATGCTAACCGTTGGGAAGGTCACGCCGCTCGGCGAAAAGAACTACGGTCTACAATTTTAACCGAGTCCGCTTCACCAATCGCGGCAGGCGCAGCGAAGTCTTGCACGAAGTGTTGGTGAACGAGTTGCGTAGAAATGATTCCGACCAGAGCCATGTCATCGGTTTCGCCCAGCGGGCGGTTTTGTTCAATCTTGGCAACGAGTTGGGCAATGGCGGCGGGATTGAAATACCCTGCGGAACGAACCGCTTCGGGCTGGAGCAACTCCCGCACGTAGTCCAATTTGGCTTCGTTGAAAAAGCTCTTGTGAATAGGAGCGCGATACGGCCGCTTGACGCGCGCGAGAATCTCAGCCGGCAGCCATTCTTTTGCGACCTGGCGCAGTAAATACTTTTCAGTCAAACCATTGAGCTTGAGCCGCGATGGAAGTTTGGTGCAAAACTCAACAACACGATAATCAAGAAACGGGAATCGCCCTTCAACGGAATGGGCCATCGCCGGACGATCGCCCTGCGAGGAGAGCAGGTAATGTGAAAGGAAGATGGTAATCTCGAGAGCCTGGGCCTGTTCGAGTGGGCCCCAGGTCTTGAAACCATTTGGAAGCGGAAGTTCGCTGTCGGCTGTGCTGC
The DNA here is from genome assembly GCA_035649735.1 of Blastocatellia bacterium. Taxonomy (GTDB): domain Bacteria; phylum Acidobacteriota; class Blastocatellia; order UBA7656; family UBA7656; genus Onstottus_A. The sequence goes on from DASRIZ010000156.1 coordinate 14,651, forward strand.
GTTGCCGGTCAATCGCGGCGCAGAGTTCTTCGGAGAAAAAGTTGCAGGCGCGCCGGTTGTTTCGCCACCGGATGAAGTGCGAGTAATCCGTACGCTGGGTTTCCTTGAGGCCGCTTCCGAAAAACGCTTTCAGGTACGCCTGTCCGGTAGCATTCAAATCCGAAATGTCGGAGTACAATCTCTGCAAGAGTTTGGGACGGCGGGTCGAGTCGGGCTGGCGCGCCCAGAAACGGCGCACCATCGCTTCCTTGAAGATGTCGTACCCAGCCAGAAACTCATCGGCCCCCTCACCGGTCAGCACGACCTTGTATTTGCGATCATGAACGAGTTTCGAGAGCAAGAACATCGGCGCCGGCGACGTGCGCATGATCGGCGTTTCGGTGTGCCAAATGACATCGGGAAAAACACGGCCGATATCCGCATGGGTGGCATAAACAACCTGGTGATCGGTGCCCAGAAAGGCAGCCATGCGTTTCTGGTGTTCGCTTTCATCGAATTTTGGGTCACTGAAAGCGATCGAGAACGTATCGAGGTGGCTGTGGCCGAGATGCTTAATAATCGCCGCGATGGTCGAAGAATCCAGCCCACCGGAAAGATAAGCGCCTACAGGAACATCTGCGCGCAAACGAATGCGAGTGGCATCGACGAGCAATTCGCGAAATCCCGCGACGTACTCGGATTTTGAAAGATCAGGAGCAGCCTTTGCAGTGCTATCCCGGAAGGTAAGCTGCCAAAAGGGAGCAATCTCGATGTTGCCGTTTCGCGCCAATAGATAGTGTCCGGGGGGCAGACTCTGGATGTTACGGAAGCACGAGCGCGGTGGCAGAGGGCTCCAATACGTAAAGATTTGATCGAGAGCTACGGGATCGATCTCGGCGGTTACTTCCGGGTGTGCCAGGATTGCTTTGACCTCCGAAGCGAAGATCAAGTTGTTCGCGGTGCGAGTGTAGAAGACTGGCCTAACGCCGAGACGGTCGCGCGCGAGAAAGAGCGAGCGGTCGCGCTCGTTATAAATGGCAATCGCGAACTGGCCGTTGAGGCGGGACAGGCACTTGGGCCCGTAGTCCTCGTACAAATGCAGAATGACTTCGGTGTCGCAATGGGTCGAGAATTGATGGCCGCGCGCTTCCAGTTCGGCACGCAGCTCAACGTGATTGAAGATTTCGCCGTTGAAGACAATCCAAAGCGAGCCGTCCTCATTTCCAATCGGTTGCTGGCCGCCGGAGAGATCGACGATACTTAAGCGGGCGTTGCCAAGCGCCACATCGCGGCCAAGATAAATGCCAAACTCGTCCGGGCCACGATGGCGAATCATACCGAGCATGCGCCGCACGGTCTGCTCGTCTGGAGCAGCGGAGTAATTAAGGATGCCGGCTATACCACACATAGGAAAACAAAGGAGTTGATTAACTCAGACCTTTTTTTGTGATTTTTCCCGACGAGGTTTTGGGAAGCTCCGAACGAAATTCGACGTGTTTCGGAACCATGTAATCCTCCAAGTGAGCGCGGCAGTGGGCGAGCACCTGTTTGTCGGTCAACGTGGCGCCATCGGCGACAACGACAAAGGCCTTGATGGCTTGTCCCAAGACGGGATCCGATATGCCGATAA
>DASRIZ010000157.1:0-9290 GCA_035649735.1 Blastocatellia bacterium
CTGGCTGGGGCGCTCGACCGATCGAGCAGCGACGTGGTCGACGTGGCGACTGGTAGAGGGCGGCGACCTCTGTTACTTCCCATATTTGGTAGCTCACGGGGCGGGCAAGCTGGCGGCGACCTGGTTTTCGGGAAGCGGTGAAGCGATGCAGCCTCATCTGGCACGAATCGACGTCGGCGATGGTAACGTAACGCCTCGGGTCGTTGAGTCGCCGCCATTCCAGATTGACAGCTGGTCGACCGGGGCGCGACCCGAAGATCCACCTGTGAGAGATTCCGCTGGAGAGTATCTTGCGGTAACGTTCCTCAAAGACGGCGGGCTCGGAATGGTCGCCCCGATTCAAAACCGGGCTGCAAATCGCTTGGGTTTTTCGTGGCGGACGACCGAGGCGCGTTAACCGATTGCGGAGTCTTGTCACTAGGAAGCTTAGATCGCGACTTACGTGCGATGATTGACTTCGGTGTGTTCGATCCAGGAGAAGGCATGTTGTCGAAAGACTCAGGTACAAAACCGACAAAGCGGATCGCGTCCGAGCCTGGGGAGGTCGAGACTTTTCTTGCGTCTCTTGATCATCCGTGCAAACCCGAGATTCTTGCGGTTCGTCAGCTCATTCTGGCTGCCGATCCAACGATCGGCGAAGGCATCAAGTGGAAAGTTCCAAGTTTCCATACCTCGGATTACTTTGCGACCATGGATCTTCGTGCTAAAACCGGTATCGGGGTCATCCTGCACTTCGGGGCAAAAAAGCGTGACATATCAACTACCGGTGTAGCTATTCCCGACCCGGACTCGTTGCTTGCGTGGCTTGCGAAAGATAGAGCGATGGTTACGTTTCGCGACCTGGCCGAAGTCTCCGCACGGCGATCAGCCTTCATGAATCTTATCCGCGAGTGGATTAAGCGTATCTAGTTCTTGAAGACGAGAGTCGCTGATGGCTAAGCGGATTTTAGAGTCATGAAGACCATTGCCGTGTTCTTACATCCCGGTAAACTCTGGAACTTCGATCTCGGGGTTCGAGAACAAGAGTATTGGGATGAGCACGCGCGCTTCATGGATGCGCTTTTCGATGCGGGCCAAATCATCCTTGCCGGTCCGTTCGCCGACCGCAGCGGGTCAATGGTGATCCTGAACTGCGAAGGCACGGACGCGGCACGGATGATTTTTCAAGAGGACCCGTGGGCCAAACAAGATATCTTGGTCGCACGCGAGTTCAAAGAATGGAACATCTTCCTCGATGGGCGGGACAAAACATAGGAATGACCCGCTTCATCGGTACTCAACCTGGATAGATCGTTCCGGCCTCCACAAAGCACAAGGGGTTTTGCCATTTGTCTTCGGCATAGAAAGATCGCTCGCCCCAAGGCCGCACGCTTATTTCTCCGCCGGAAACGCCGTGCACTTCCTCTTTGGAAACGCAGCCCAGCGCTTTCGCCCGTACAAACACCGCGTCAAGATCATTTACCAAAAAATACAATGCCTTGGCGGCCGGATGCGGCTTTCCACCCGACGACACATCCACGACCTGGAGCGTCACCGGTCCACAAGTAAAGTAGCAGCGGGAACCCGCCTGCTTGCGGCCCTCGAGCCCGAACAACTTGCCGTAAAACTCCGCCGCCTGATCGAGGTTGCCCACCTCGACGTTGATTCTAAAAAGGCTTGGGACATCGGGTGCTGCGCGTTTCTTCGCTGCCGCCGGCGCGCGCTTCTTCGACGCCTTCCCCTTGGTCGCGGTCACTTTTGCTTGTGTCTTTTTTCTCGTAGCCATTTATTCCTCCGTGTCATTATCAATGAGGGTCTTTGGAAAACCACGCCAGCCAATCCCGAACAAGTTCGAGGCGTTGACGATTGATGTGGTAAACACGATTGCGTCCTTGCTGGTCGTGGTAAAGGAGCCCGGCCGACTCGAGTACCTGTATGTGACGGGTGGTTGTGGGCCAGGCGTGCTCAAAAACGTTGGCGATCTCTCCGGCGGTCATCGATCCGCCCTCGAAGTTCAAGGTAAGCAGGATCCGTCGACGCGCCGGATGGGCGAGCGCGGTAAACACCACCTCGTAGGCATCCATTCGAGCCTTCGGCTCTCGACCTGCCACCTTGCGTTTCGCCATCGCATCTTATTTAGCACATGGGCTAAATGTTTGTAAATCATATTTAGCGTGTTGGCTAATTATAGGACGAACAAGAATGACTAAAACAGATGAGCTGTTCAAATAAAGACGCTAGCCCAATTCTTCGAGTGCCTGATCCAGCAAGGCTCGAACGTGAATTGATTCTTCGAATTCCAGCCTGCGTTTTAATGGTTCTATGGAACCGTTGTCGCCGATCTTACCCAACGCTTTCGCAACCGCGCCGCGCACCGAAGCGTCGCTGTCATCCAGAGCCGCGATCAACGAAGAAAGCACTCGTGGATCGCGTTGGCCCGACCCGTCAATCCTTGATAGGTCCTCTGCGGCTCGCTGGCGCGCGTATGGCGAAATATCCGAAAGCGATTGGATCAGACCGAACAGGCGTGCGTCTTTTGAAACCGGCGGGCCTTCTGCTACTTCAGGCGGGGGTTCGTATCCGCGGCGCCTCAGGTAGAGTTTTTCGTTGAGGCTTTGTCGGCGCTCGCCGCTGATGACGTAAATCACGCCAGCGACGATGACGATTACCAGGATGACGAAAATCATGGGAATTGCCGATTGACGATTTCCGCTTGCCGATAAACCGGCCTCCGGATCGCAGCCTCAACAACGACCGGACGCCGACAATCGCAAATCGTCAACCGTCTTATCCGTTTTTTCCGCGCTTCTTTTTATCGTCTTTAGGGGCGCCGCCCTTGTCGCGTTCATCGCGTTTGAGGGCGGGAGGAGGCCGGAACGAGTCGCGGTCGGTCTCCGGTCGCGGCCGCTCGACATTCGTTCTGGGCGGCGCGCCGGGTTCCGACTCAACCATCTTCGGGGTCGGACGATCCTTAGACTCTTTAGGAGTTTCCTCATCCTGACCTACGCTCTTGGCTTTGTCGCCAAGCTCATCGCTGGCCTTCGCCGCTTCGCCGGCTTGTGCCTCGCGAACCGAGCGCTCCGCCTCGGATCTGCGCGCTAGCACTTCTCTGTCGGGTGGAACGTTTTTGGGGAACTGATCGTTTGGCTTATCCTTCAAAAACTTTTCCATGAAGTGGATCCACATCGGGAGCGCCGCGACGGAACCAGCTTCCTTGTTGCCCAGCGTCTTCTTCAACCCGGGATACCCAATCCATACGCCGGCCGTGTATGTCGGCGTGTATCCGATAAACCAGGCGTCTGTGAAATCGTTCACCGTGCCGGTCTTGCCGCAGATCATTCGCTTGGCGAGTTCCTTGTTGGACATCATCGAACCGGCAGTCCCACCGGTTACGACACCGCGCATCATTATCTGCATTTGCAGCGCAACCCAGGGCGATATCACCTTTGACGATTCAACGTTCCACTCCTGTTTGACATCTCCATCGGCGTCGGTGACCCGTTTTATCAAGTGAGGGGTCACGCGCACCCCCTGATTCGAAAACGCCGAATAAGCGCTCACCATATCGATCAACGGCTCTTCGGTCGCGCCAAGCGCCGACGGCAGCACTCGTTTCATCGGGTTCGGCAAACCAAATCGCTTGACGATGTCCGCACCCTTTTCCACCCCAATCATCGAAAGGATCCGCACCGCAACCACGTTGAGCGACTGCTGCAACGCGCTCCTCAGAGGCAACATTCCCCCGCCTGAATTGCCGTCGTAATTCGACGGCGCCCAGCCAGTCACCGGATCAACAAACGGTTCGGCGCTTACGACTGTGTCCGGGGTGAAACCATTTTCAACCGCGGCCGCATAGATAAACGGTTTGAATGTCGACCCGGTCTGCCGCTCCGCCTGGGTGGCGTTGTTGAATTTGCGCGTCGCGAAATCGTAGCCGCCAACCATTGCTTTTACGTCGCCGGTCTTAGACTCAAGGCAAATCAATGCCCCGTCCACCGACGGCAGCTGATCGAGCGCGACATCCAGCACCTTCTTGTCATTATCGGCCTTGATTACCTTGAACACCGCAAGGTCGCCCTTTCGCAGAAGCTTGGACGGAGGCGCCCCAGCCCATTTAGTGGCTGCCTCTGTCAGGGTTGCCTTGTAGTCGCCGAAACGGACCTCGGCTCCGGCGGCTCCGACGCTCATCACAAGACCGTAGATGTATTCACCAACCGTATAGTCCCCCATCCAATCGGGGTGAGAATAATGTGAAACATCACCCGGTGGCTTTTGATCCAGTAGATTCGTCAGCTTGCCGCGCCAGCGCTTGCCGTGACGGTCTTCATAAGCGTGCAGACCCCTGCGGACCGCCCGCACCGCCTCGCGTTGAGCGACCGGATCGAGCGTCGTATAGATGTTCATTCCACCGGTCTGAGTCTGCCACGTTCCAAAGGTCTCCTCCGACTCCTGCCGTACAGACTCAACGAAGTAACCGAAAATCGAGTTGTTGGCGTTCTGCGGCGGCGTGATGTTCAAATTGATTCTGGTCTGCCGCGCCCGATTGTATTCGTCTGCAGAGATATAGCCCTCTTCGTGCATCCGATATAGCACGACGTTGCGGCGATCAAGCGCTGCCTTTTCATCACGCGTTGGTGAGTAAAGGCTGGGCGCCTTTGGCAGCCCCGCCAGCAACGCTGCTTCTTCGAGCGTCAGGTCTTTAAGCGACTTCGAGAAATAGTATTGAGATGCGGCTTCGAAGCCGTAGGCCCCTCCGCCAAGGAAGATGTAGTTACAATACATCTCCATTATTTGCTCTTTGGTGTAATAACGTTCGATCTGCAGCGCGAAAAGTATTTCCTTTATTTTGCGTGTATAGGTTTTCTCGGGCGTAAGATAAAGCGAGCGGGCAAGCTGTTGGGTGAGTGTCGACGCACCTTCTGCCTTGCGGCTCTTGATGACGTTCTTAAATGCCGCGGTCACGATTCGGATCGGGTCCACGCCGATGTGCTGAAAGAACCGATCGTCTTCAATCGCAAAGATCGCGTTCTTCATTGTCTCGGGGATTTGATCATAGGTGACCGGAATCCTGCGTTCGAGCGAGAACTCACCGACCACCGTTTTACCATCATCAGCGATGACTCGGGTCACAAGATTCGGGCGATAGCTGGCGAGTCCGGCGACCTCCTGAGCCTGCTCGGTCATGCTGGCCTGATACGCAACGGTTGCCCCAAACATCATCCCTGCAACAACCGATAGGGCGACCAGCGATAGGAATGTGTAGCGGCGGAAGAATTCCTGAAGCCAGTTTGGTGAGAGACCCAATCCTCGGCCCTGAAACCTGAATCTATTGAACGACTGCATGGTGTTCCTCACTGATTGCAAGGTTAACGATGGAGGCCGCTTACCCTCAGCCCAAGGGTACCGCAGGCCCGCGTCCGTTGTAAAGCAAAGGCCTTTTCGATGCGCGTATCCTCGAATTGGTTTGCCGGACCGCCCGCTTATCTTTGATCCTCGACGCTACCCGCTCTAACAGGGCAAAATCGATCGTTTCCATCCCCGAAAAGTAATATGACACAAGGTGTCCACAGCGGATTCTATACTCTCAGGTGTCCGACAAATTTGTGGAGGGACCAACAATCGACAAACTGAAGTTTGTCGGCCAATCGCGGAAGTCACGAGGGAGGTAAAATGCAATACGGATTTGTCATCGAAGGCGGCGATCCACACACAATCAGCGAGCTTACCCAGCAAGCCGAGGCCGCTGGCTGGGACGCAGTATTTATTGCCGACGGAATTGATATTGGATGGCCGAACTCCCCGCCTTTTCCGTGGTTTGACCCCTGGATAGTTCTGGCGGCAATGGCAATGCGCACCGAGCGCATTCGGATTGGGACGTTGATTACCGCGGTACCGCGCCGCCGTCCCTGGAAGCTGGCACGTGAAACGGTCACCCTGGATCAACTCTCGAATGGGCGCCTCATCTTCGGCGCGGGGCTGGGAGCAGCCGAGAGCGACGGCGGATTTCACAAGGTCGGGGAAGCGATGGATCTCAAAGTGAGAGCCCAGAGACTGGATGAGGGACTCGCCATACTCGCGGGACTCTGGAGCGGCAAGCCATTCAGCTTCAGCGGCGAGCATTACAATGTAAAGGAAATGACAATGCTGCCCGCGCCGGTGCAAACCCCCAGAATACCGGTATGGGTGCCGGGTGTTTGGACAAAAGAGAAATCAATGCAACGCGCGCTGCGATGGGACGGGATCATTCCACAGAAATACAAATCAATGGAGCGGATGACCCCCGACGAGACGCGACAACTGAGGCAATTCGTCGATCAGCACCGCTCGTCGAGTGAGCCGTTCGATATCGTCGTCGGAGGCTCGACACCTGGCGGAAACCGAAAGCGAGCAGCGAAGACCGTAAGCGACTTCGAGCAAGCGGGCGCAACATGGTGGTTGGAAAGCGCAATGACTTCGTTGGATAAGCTTGGGAAGCGAATAACGCAGGGCCCGCCGCGTCTCGACTAGGCGGATCGTGCCGGAATCAGCGCGGCGGTAGCGTTACCGCCAGCAAACCTATTTACCTTGACCGTGAGTGGCAGGGATCACTGGGCGATCAAGGTTTGACGATCGCGTCCTCGCCCGCGGCAGCGACCGGCTCCGCGTTATCTTCGCGCCAGTAAGCTTTCCACGCTCGACCCTCATCCCTCAACAAGCTTAAGAGGGTCATAGTGATCGCAAGAATAACCGGACCGATTATCAGCCCGAGAAAACCAAACACATTTACGCCGCCAAAGACCGCAAAGAAGATCAGCAGCGTGTGCATCTGTACTCGACCACCAATCAAATAAGGCCTCAGCACGTTGTCGATCGAACCGACGACCAGCATTCCCCATCCGGCCAGAATCGCAGCCTTGACCCAACCGCCACTGGCCAACAGATATATCGAAGCAGGCACCCAGACAACCGCAGTGCCGACCAGAGGCAACAGCGCGAAAAACGATGCAACCACGCCCCACAAGACCGGCGATGGCACTCCAAGAATCCAAAGCGCCAAACCGACCAGCATTCCTTGAACGGCTGCGACCACCAGTCCACCGTAAACCGTCCCGATGATAGTGTTTTCAATCCCGCCAAACAGCTTTTCAAACTGTTCGGTGTTTAGCGGCAACAAGGCGGCAACTCGCCTGCGCATCGACCGGCCTTCGCGAAATAGAAAAAACAATGTGAATAGGGTGATAAGAGAGTTCACTACGAACGTCGTCACGCCCCCAACGATCATCCAGCCTTCAGCAACAAGAACCGCGCTCAACTCCTGCAGCCGCCCGAGTAATGAAGCCCGCAAGTCAACCTGTGATACATCCACGTAGCGACCCATCCATTGCATCGGCCGCTGAAGTAGTTGAGTCAGAAAAGGGCTCAGTCCGCCGCTCTCAGTGCTCTTCTGCTCAATCAGAGCATACAAGTCCGCGACTTCTCCCCTGATCGCCAGAATAATCGCAACCGCCGGGGCGATCACCAGAAGCACCACGAGCACTATCGATGCGGCCGCCGCGAGCGACGGACTCCGAAGCCATCGTTGGATATGGGAATGGACCGGGGAAAAGACAACCGCGATGACTACGGCAGCGAGAAGCGGTTTCAAAAACGGTTGGAAGAGCAGATAGGAGAAGTACAGCGCGACGGCGGTCATCGCCGTCAAAAAGATGATAGTGACGCGCCTTTTCACCATGTACCGTTCGTCCACCTCAGCCCTTTAACGGATCGACATTCGGTTCTAATTGCGGCGCCTTAATTATCGATAATGGCAGGTCGTATGAAAGAGCACGACGGCGTAAAGAAGACTACGCGGGAACCAAAGTCTCGTTGTCCGGCTCGACATCGGGAAGAGCCTCTTTGTACTTGCATCCTTCGGCTCGACATTGAAGCTCGCGTGAACCGTCCTTGTTCAGCTTCTCAACCAGAAAACGCGCGCCGCATTCGGGGCACGATTGCGAAACCGGTTTGTCCCGTAGCGTAAATTTGCAGGATGGGTAGTTCGCGCACCCATAAAACGCGCCGCGCTTGCTCTTCTTCACCACCAGCTCACCCGAACCGCATTCAGGGCAGCTCACGCCGATCGTTTCCTGCTTTATGTACTTGCACTTTGGATAGTTCGAGCAAGCGGTGAAGGGGCCATACCGGCCTTGTTTGAGCACCATTTGCTTGCCGCACTTCGGACAAACTTCTTCGAGCATCACATCCGGCGCTGCAAACTTTCCGCCTTTTTGAATCTTTCTGGTCGTCTTACAATCCGGATAGCCCGTACAGGCCAGAAACTGTCCGAACCGCCCTCGCTTCATCGCCATTGGACGCCCGCAGTTATCACAGATCTCCTCTGCGGCTTCTGCGTGGGCCTCTTCGCCGGCCTCGTCGTGTACCTTTGGTATATCGCGAGTCGTTTTGCATTCAGGGTAGTTGGTGCACGCGAGGAACTCACCGAACCGGCCGAACTTCTTCGCCATCGGCGAGCCGCAGTTTTCACATTTCTCGTCGGTGATGATCTCCTGCCGCTTCACATCGCGCATATGAAGCTTTGCGACCTCCAGGTCTTTGGTGAACTTTTCGTAAAACTCCGCCAGCGCCTCGGTCCACCCCATCTTCCCTTCCTCGATCTCGTCCAGCTCCTCTTCCATATGGGCGGTGTACTGAACGTTGAACAGATCATCAAAGCTCTCTACCAGAAGATCGTTGACGATAATCCCCAGCTCGGTCGGGTAGAAGCGGCCTTCCTTGCGCTGTGCATATTCCCGATCCTGAATCACGGTCATGATCGCGGCATAAGTCGAAGGCCTGCCAATTCCCTTCTCTTCAAGCGCTTTTACCAGCGTAGCTTCGGTGTACCTTGGCGGAGGCTCGGTGAAGTGCTGCTCGTCTACCAGACTGTTGAGCGCAAGTCGCTCCCCTTCCTCGACGAGCGGAAGCTTGTGCGCCTGCTCTTCGTCATCTGTGTCCTTCTCATCCTTGCCCTCTTCATAGACAGCGAGGAACCCGTTGAACTTGATCACCGAACCGGTCGCGCGGAACAAATAACGCGGCCCCGCACTTATATCGATTGTTGTCTGATCCAAAAGCGCGGGCATCATCTGAGACGCAACGAACCGCTGCCAGATCAGTTTGTAAAGCGCGAGCTCGTCCTTTGCCAGGAAAGACGAAAGCGAATCGGGCGTGCGCAACGCCGACGTCGGGCGAATCGCCTCGTGAGCATCCTGAGCATCCTTCTTCGAGCGATAGAACACGGCCTTCTCAGGCAGATACTCCGGGCCGAATTGAGTAGTTATCAGATCGCGCAC
>DASRIZ010000158.1:0-7891 GCA_035649735.1 Blastocatellia bacterium
CGGCTCGAAAAGGAGAAAAATAACGCGAGCGCACAGCTGGAGCTTATAGCCGCGACTCGATCGAAACTTGAAGCAGCGCTCCGGGACGCGGAGGCAGAGAGCGACCGACTACGACTTCGCTTGAACCGCTGAAGCAACGCAGCAAGTCAGTACCACGTTGACTGAGTGGACGAAACAGACTCTAATGATCGTTCGATGTAGAGTGGTTTGTGTCTATGCTTTGGGGGGTTACCTTGCCCCCGTGACGTCGAAATAGCGGCTGGCTTGCAGGAACGGCCCACCTTTTCAGATAAGGAAAAGACTCGATGATTCTTGTTACCGGAGGCGCCGGCTATATCGGTAGCGTGACCGTGGAGTTGCTGCGCGCTCGCGGAGAGCAGGTCGTCGTGCTGGACAACCTTACACGTGGACATCCGGCTGCGCTCGATCCTGACGTGCCTTTCTACAATGGGAATATCGGCGATCGCGATTTGATCGCGCGAATCGCCGGCGAGTTCGAATTAGAGGCATGCATTCATTTTGCGGCGCTGGCTTACGTAGGGGAATCAGTCACCGAGCCCGCGCGTTATTTTGAGAACAATGTCGAACAGGGTATCGCGCTGCTTGGAGCTTTGCTCACAGCTGGGGTGCGCCACGTTGTGTTCTCTTCGACCTGCGCCACCTACGGAGAGCCGCAACAAACTCCGATCTCTGAGACCCATCCGCAGCAGCCAACCAATCCTTACGGCTGGTCGAAGCTCTTTATGGAACGGACTCTTGCGAGTTACGACCGGGCTTATGGAATGAGATATATCGCACTTCGCTATTTCAACGCTGCGGGCGCGACCGAACGACTTGGTGAAAATCACAAGCCAGAGACACACCTGGTCCCTAACGTCCTTTCAGCGGCGCTTGGCCGGCTTCCGGTTTTATCGGTCTTTGGGAATGACTATCCGACCCACGATGGTACAGCGATCCGCGATTACATACACGTCGCCGATCTGGGAACCGCTCACATCCTGGCGCTGGATTATCTGCGCGGGGGCGGCACATCTGAATGCATCAACCTGGGGAACGGGACCGGCTACTCGGTACTGGAAGTTATCGACACTGCAAGGCAGATTACCGACAGGCCGATTGCGATCAACATCGAACCGCGGCGTCCAGGAGACCCGTCGCATCTCGTCGCCAATGCTGAAAAGGCTCGGGCGCTGCTGAGTTGGAAACCAGCTTATCCGGATCTTGCTTCAATCTTGCGCACCGATTGGGAGTGGCGGAAGAAGATGATAGAGGATTGAGGATTGAGGATAGAGACTGACTTCCATTATCCTCAATCCTCCATCCTACATCCTACGTCGAACATTGAATCTTCCCACTCTCTTGAACTAAACTCGGCGTCATCAAACAACGCTTTGGAGGGACTATGTCGGGTGAAATGGTTAGCTTCAAAAGCAACGGAGGAACCGCTAACGGTTATCTATCGCTGCCCACGTCGGGCAAAGGGCCGGGCCTGATCGTTCTTCAGGAATGGTGGGGATTGGTTCCGCACGTCAAGGACTTATGCGATCGTTTCGCAGTCGAAGGGTACGTCGCATTAGCGCCGGATCTTTATCACGGCGAGTCAACAAAATCACCAGATGAAGCTGGAAAGCTGATGATGGCTCTGCGCATCGATGAAGCCGAAAAGGATTTGCGCGGAGCCGTTGGCTATCTGCTGGATCACGAAGCTACGACCGGCAAAAAGGTCGGGACGATAGGCTTTTGCATGGGCGGCGCGTTGTCACTTTACGCAGCCAGCAAGAATCCTCAGGTGGGCGCGTGTGTCGTGTTTTACGGGATCCATCCGAACGTTAAGCCCGACTTAGCAAACCTGCAGGCTCCGGTGCTCGGAATCTACGCGGAACTTGACGCCTACGTACCGCCGTCCGCGGTGCACGAACTGGAAGCGAGATTGAAGGAGCACGGGAAGTCAGTAGAGATGCACATTTACCCGGGCGTTGATCACGGATTTTTTAACGATTCGCGCGAGGTGTACGACGAGGCCGCGGCTAAGGATGCGGGGCAGCGAGTGTTGGCGTTCTTCAGGGAACTCTTATCAGAGTGAAGTTTCACTCTTCACCTATATCTTCATTCCAGATATTTGGGTGAGCCGCAATATAGCTCGATAGCATCTCTATGCACTCTTTCGACTCGAGGTCGATCACCTCGACCCCGTTCTCGCGAAGCCAGTCGATGCCGCCCTGAAAGTTGACCGACTCGCCGACTATCACCGTTCCGATTTGAAACTGACGAATCAACCCGCTGCAGTACCAGCACGGGGCCAACGTCGTGACCATGATCTTGTCGCCGTATCGACGTTGTCGCCCAGCTTTGCGAAACGCGTCGGTTTCACCGTGAACAGATGGATCGTCTTCCTGAATCCGTCGGTTGTGTCCCCGACCGAGCAGATTCCCTTCACGGTCAAAGAGCGCCGCGCCAATCGGAATGCCGCCTTCGGCAAGCCCCTGCCGCGCTTCCTCGATGGCGATTTGCAGCATGGATTGATAATCGACAGACGGGGACATAGGAATAAAGACGATTTGTTATTGCTGCTGATGAGGAATTCCTGAAACGGGATCCTCGTCGAACTCGACGTTGCGATAAATCTCTGAGAGCGTCAGGACTAAGCCGACGGATTCCAGTCGGAGTTGCTCTTCCGGCTGCGTTAACAACTCCGATTGCCATTCGTCACCAACAAGTCGATGCACCTCAACGATCATTTGGACTTGCGAAATCAAGACGCACTCCGCGAGGCCCGCGATTCGTTTGTACGCCGGTAGCTTCTCAAAGCGGTCTACACGCTGGGTGCTTGGCGAAGTGACCTCGACAACCAAGATGGGTTGTGTTCGCGTGTAAGGGTCGGCGCCCGGTGGATCACAAGCCACTACAACGTCAGGGTAGTAGTAAATTGAAGGCTGGACCCTGACCTTCATATCCGATATGAATGCCCTACACGGTCCAGCGCTAAGAAGATCCAATAGGCGCGCGTAAACCGTGCCGGCGATCAGATTGTGTCGATCACTTGCACCGGCCATTCCAAACACATGGCCATCGACAAACTCATGCCGGATAGGGCTCTCCTTCTCCCCTTCGAGGTAATCCTCAACACTAATCCGATCAATTGGCTTTCGAAGACTCATGATTCCCCGCCGACAACTCCAACCCTCGGTTGATTATCTCAAAGCGTCGCTCCATTGGGAACGCGGTCACAGCAATTCACACCGCACTCACAGGAGGCCGCCTGCCAGCCCACGGCCGCGCTGCTTCAAGCTGCGACGCCAGCCGAAACAACGTAGCCTCATCGCCAAAGCGCCCAACGAAGTGGGTTCCAACCGGCAGTCCTTCCTCGGTCCAGTGCAGCGGCACGGACATCGCCGGCTGGCCGGTCATGTTGCACACCGGAGTAAACGGCACAAACTGCACTGCCCGGGCCATCCCGGCAAACGGGTGCTCGGCCGGCGAGTCGAAGCTTCCAAGCGGCAACGGAGGCTCCCCCAACGTCGGCGTCAGCCACACATCGTAGTCGAGCATGAAACGGGCGACTTCGCGCGACGCCGCCTGAATCCAGGTGAGCGCTGTCATATAACCGGCCCCGGTTTGTTTTTGCCCCATTTGATAAAGGGCCCAGGTTCCCGGCTCAAACTGCTCCGGCGACGGCTGTCTGCCAAGAGCGTTCGCCGCACTGTCAATCGTCCACGTGCAGCCCGCCGACCATATCGTCATAAACATCGGAGCCATAAGCTCACCATCCAACTTTGGAGATGCTTCTGAAACTTCGTGACCAAGATCGCTGCAAAGACCCGCCGCGTCCTCGACAGCGGTGACGCAATCACGATGGATTTGCACTCCAGAAGGCGCGGTCGTTGTGAAAGCGATTCGCAGCTTGCCCGGATCTGTCCCAACTTCTTGAAGGAACGGCCGAGCCGACGGTGGCGCCCAGTACGGATCTCCAACGTCGGGGCCCGAGGTTGCATCCAGCAATGCCGCGCTGTCTCTGACCGATCGCGTGAGCGCATGCTCGGCAACCAGACCGCTAAACATATCCCCAAAGTCCGGTCCCAACGGATTGCGAGCCCGCGTCGGCTTTAGACCAAACAAACCACAACACGACGCGGGAATTCGAATTGAACCGCCCCCGTCGTTTCCGTGCGCGAACGGAACCATCCCGGCTGCGACCGCCGCCGCCGATCCTCCGCTCGAACCTCCAGTCACGCGGGTCGTGTCCCAGGGATTGCGGCTCGGGCCAAACAATGCGGGCTCGGTCGTCGGCAAGATTCCGAATTCTGGAGTATTGGTCTTGCCGACAACGATAAGACCGGCTCGCTTGTATCGGGCGACAAGCTCCGAGTCGTGGGTAGGAACAAAGTCCTTCAAGAACGCCGAGCCCGATGTCATCGGCACAGCAGCGTAAGCCGCGAGCAGATCCTTGAGCAGAAACGGCACGCCGGTGAACGGACCCGCGGGCAGATTGCCGTTCGCCGCCGATCGCGCTTGATCGTACATCGGCCTTACGACGGCGTTTATCTGTGGATTGAGCTCTTCGATTCGCTCGATCGCTGCGTCGATCAACTCGATGGGTTTCGCTTCCTTCTTCCGGACCAGTTCGGCCTGCGCAGTGGCGTCAAGCAACGTTAATTCGTCAGATAAAGACATTGTTTCAAAACTCGTCTCCTTGGGAGCGAGCTCTCTCCTTTCGACTGGGGTCTTCAGCAGCTTGTTCCGGATCGTCGTCATCAAGCAGCCCCGGTATAAACGCCGTCTCGCCAATGTCCAGCAGGCGAGTTGTTCGATCGACGATTTCCAACGGCTCGATCTCCTCACTGGTTGTCGCACCCAACTCTTTAAACCGGCGCGCAGACACCAGGACCCTTCCTTCAAATGACCCGACCGCTTTGTTGTAAGACTCGACCGCCTTGTCCAAACCCTTACGAACTTCCGAAAAGTGTTCGGCAAGGATCTTCAATCTGTCATACAACTGCCGCCCGAGTTTACTTATGTCGGCGGCATTCTCGGTCATGCGTTCCTGACGCCAGCCGTAGGAGACAGCCTTAAGCAACGCAATCAGAGTGGTCGGTGTAGCAACGATTACTCGCTGCTCGACGCCGAATTCAATCAGACCGGGATCTTGCTCGAGCGCGGCGGTGAAAAATGTTTCGCCGGGCAGGAACATGAACACAAACTCAGGAGTGCTGGGAAGCTGTTCCCAGTAGGCCTTGCCGCCCAACTTTGTTAAATGGGTTCTGATCTGTCGCGCATGATCTTTCAGCTTTCCAACCCGGGTCTCATCATCCTGAGCCTCAAGGGCTTCGAGATAAGCTTGCAGCGGCGCCTTCGAGTCAACGACGATATTCCGATCGAGAGGCAGCCGAATAATCATGTCGGGTCTCAGCCTGCCGTCCTCACCAACGACGCTCGGCTGTTCGTCAAAGTCGCAGTAGTTCTCCATGCCGGCGATCTCGACAACCCGCTTTAGTTGAATCTCACCCCAACGTCCGCGAACCGTCGGGGACCGCAGCGCTTTGACCAGGTTGGAAGTTTCACTTTGTAGCTGAGTCTGCGTGGTCGCCAGAGATTTCACCTGCTCGGTGAGCGTCGAATAGGCAGATGCGCGAGTAGATTCGAGCTCGCGAATTTTCGAATCGACCTTCTCCAGCGATTCCTTGAGAGGCTGTACGAGCTCACCAATCGCCCGGTGACGAGTGTCGAGATCTCCCTTGGCAGATTCCTGGAAATGACCGAGAGTCTCGCGCGCGAGGCGGAGAAAGTTCTGACTGTTGGCGTTGAGCGCGTCGGCGGACAGCACCTTGAAGGCATCCGACAGTTTATCTTGGGCGTCTTCAAGCAGGCCGAGCTTTTCGGTTGCGGCTTTTCGCTCGGCCTCGAGTTGGGTTTCAAGCGAGCTTATCCTCGCGAGCAGCCCGGCGTTTTCATCCTGAAACTCGGTGAGCTTTGAGTTCAGCCCGTCGAGATCGGCTTCAAGCTTGATTGTCTGGTCCTGCTTCCCTTGCAGCCGCTCAACCAAGGTGGCGCGCTCGGTTTCAGACTCGCTCCGAGCGCGGTCGTACTCGTGCTTGATGCGCGGGCGGAGAAGCAGCCAGACAAATAGCGCGCCAACAACAAGACCGCCCAGAAGCGATAAGATTGCGCTAAGATTTGCGATCACCGTATGCCTCGACCTTCTCCGAGTTTTCGTTTACTGCTGATTGTCTGAATTTCCAATAATCCGGCCTCCGTTTTTGATGTGCAACTGCGATAACCACAATGTGTCATCGAGCTCTAGATAAAACACGGTATATGGGAACCTTTTTGTTAGGCACTTTTGGACTCTCGTGTCCTTATGAAACGGATAAAGCTGAGGATTGCGTTGGATTCGGTGGAAGGCTTCACTCACTCGATCGGAAAAGTTCACCCCGATGCCAGGACACTTGTTTTCATAATATCGGATAGCTTCGTCGAGCTCATCTGCCGCTTCGTCATTTATGACAAGCGGTTTCATTTGTATTTGTCTCTAATCTCAGCGAGCACCTGGTGCGCCGGCCGCAGATGCGATTTCCCCTGTTCTACGCGCTCGACTCTCCGGTGAAGTTCCGCGTCCCAAGCGATCTCAGCATCCGGATCCTCGGCTTCATCAAGTGAATCGATCAGCAACCGAACAAGTTCAGCCCGGTCGGCTTCCGGAAGCTGAAGGACCTGCTCCTTCACTCTTTCAGCATTTTCCGTCATCGATTCAATTCCTTCCGCGAGAGAAATCAAAATTCCTGTTCTCAATCGAGTTGACTAGATCCTCGGCTGGGATCGCCTCAAGATCACCCCGTTCGAACGCGTCAATCCGCTCCTCCACTTTCTGAGCCCAAAGCTCATCTAAGCCTGAGAGCGGCGGTTCAGGCTCGTCAACAGTCGCTCAGCCACCTGAGCGCGCTCGTCTGCCGGAAGATCAAGCGCTTGCTGAATGAGCTTTTGTGCTAACTCCGTCATCTTGATCAGCAACCTTGAGTCAAGAGCATTCTACGCGACCATTCAGGTTCGTTCAACGGAGGCATTACCTTCCAAAACCCGTTATCAGACGTTCGTAGACCTTGCGCGTCACCCGGACGTCGTTCAGGTTGTACTCGCGAATCTCCGCCAGCCTCCTTTCTTGATACAACTCGAAGACGCGGCTTCCGTCTACTTCATCCGTCTTGCTCGATTCGATCCCAAACACCCACGCTAAATCATCCAGCGCGACGCGATTCCGTGAACCCAGCCACCACCGATGCATCGTGTCGTACACCCCGCGCACATTGAACTCCGATAGATTAACGAAAGGCCGAAACGCGATTTTGTTGACCAGACACCTCTGAAAGATAAATGGCAAATCAAACCCGATCACGTTGTGTCCAACGATCTCGTCGATGTCAGGATCAAAGGTTTCCATCAACGCAAGAAAATCGGTGAGCGTTTGTTGCTCTGGTTGCTCTTGTCCATCGGAGTCGATGCCAAAGACGTGTTCACTTTCAATGTGCTCGGCGCCTTCGATCTCCAGGCCCGCGACCGAACCAACGTGCACTGCTATCGAGAGCACCCGCCCCGATATGGCCAATAGAGAGCCGGATCTGAACGCACGTTCCTCTTCGGCTGTCTGGTCCTCGAAGTATCGCTGTTGCTGCTCCTCGCTCATCTTGCCGCGCTGCATTGAGCGTTTCAACCGCTGCGCTGCGCGTTCTTTGAACCCGGGTAGCGGGATCGTTTCGACATCGATGGTGAAGGCCCGCGGAAAAAGCGGATCGCCGTTTTGAAGCTCGCGATACTTCTCGATGGTTATTGGTCTCAGTTCTGAAACTACAAACTGGGGTTGGTTTTGAAATGACTCGAGCCGCCCAACAATCCCCCACAA
>DASRIZ010000159.1:0-4938 GCA_035649735.1 Blastocatellia bacterium
AGGTAGACATTATCGTCACGGCTGGCGCGTCCGCGACCCGTCCTGCCAAGGAAGCAACTTCTACGATTCCTATTGTCATGACGGGCGATAGCGATCCTGTTGGCAGCGGCATCATCGCCAGCCTGGCGCGACCCGGTGGAAACATCACTGGGTTGTCTACTCTCGCCCCTGAGCTAAGTGGAAAACGACTTGAGCTTTTGAAGGAGATCGTTCCCAGCCTCTCCCGTGTAGCTGTCCTCGGGACTTCTACCCAGCCAGGCAACGCACAAGGGTTAAAAGAGATCGAACTCGCCGCAAAGGCGTTTGGAGTGAAGGTTCAATACCTAGACGTTCTAAGCCCCAAGGATATTGAGACCGCGTTCCGGGCCGCGATGAAAGAGCGGGCTGACGCGATGATCTTAGTGGGGAGCGGCGTCATCAATTCTCAGCGAGATCAGATCGCAGATCGCGCGCTGAAGAGCCGGCTCCCCGCGATTTCTGGCGGGCGGCAAGATGTGGAAGCCGGAGGACTTATTTTCTACGGTGTAAACGGCAATGACTTGGACCGGCGTGCCGCTACGTACGTGGACAAGATTTTGAAAGGCGCGAAACCGGGGGGTACCCGTCGAGCAGCCGAAAAAGTTTGAGCTGATCATCAATCTGAAAGCGGCCAAGCAGATCGGCTTGGCGATACCAGCGAACGTGCTGGTGAGAGCGGATAAGGTGATCAAATAACGCCAGGGTTGAACTGATTACGCCGACGACCCAAACCTGCGGGATTTCTTCTTGACCGCCCATTAACGCGTGTTGTAGTAAAGACCAATCGGACGGCGCTGAGAGTAAACAAAAGCGGGCGCTCGATCCAGACACAGCGTTGTTGCATAGCATGTCGTCGCCCGGACTGGGTCTGTTCCAGCCGGGCTTTTTGACTTCAGGGAGCATTGACCGGTGCCCAAGAATAAAACCACAAAAAGCCGAGTTCGATCTACTGCTAAAGGGAAGTCTGCGAGTCCAGAGGCAAAGATACAGGGATCGTCATCCGGCGCGGCTTATTCCGCCCTGAAGAAAAGATTCGACGCGCAGGCGCAGGAGCTCCGAAGCGCATTGGAGCGGGAGGCCGCGACGAGTCGAATCCTGCGTGTGATCGCAACCGCGTCTACCAAGCTGCAGACCGTGATGGATACCATTGCGGAAAATGCGGCGCGGCTATGCGAAGCCGACGACGTACTGGTACGGCAAACCGACGGTGTTAGCTACCAAACCGTATCCCATTTTGGGTCGATCCCGCATAGTGGTGATCAAATTTCTGTGGACATCGGCAGCGGGCCTGGGCGAGCGATTCTAGAGCGGCGGACTGTCCACATTCACGATGCGCAGGAAGCAGAGAATGACTTTCCTGGTGCGAAGACCTATGCCATTCCGCAGGGTATTAGGACTGCATTGGCCGTACCCTTATTGCGAGACGGTATCCCGATTGGGGTAATTCACCTTCGTCGGCTTAAAGTCCTGCCCTTTACAGATAAGCAGATTGGTCTCCTCGAAACTTTCGCCGACCAGGCGGTCATCGCCATCGAGAACGTGCGTCTGTTCAACGAACTCAAGGAATCGTTGGAACAGCAGACGGCGACAAGTGAAATCCTTGGCGTGATCGCGCGTTCACCAACGGACATTCAGCCAGTGTTGGATACGATAGCTAAGAGTGCCGCCCAAGTGTGTAGCGCAGACGATGCAGTAATCCGGTTGGTGAAAGATGATGGCTTGCGACTGGCAGCGCACTTCGGTCCGGTGAAAGAAGGACCGATCACTTGGTCGATAAGCCGTGGGTCTGTGGTCGGCCGTGCCATTCTAGAGCGACAGGTTATACATATCGAAGATCGGCTTGCCGTTGCAGATAATGAATATTCGGAGAGTTTACTCACGGCAAAAAGTAGAGGAATCCGCACGGTTCTAGCCGCACCTCTTTTGCGAGAAGCCGAGCCGGTTGGTGCCATTTTTATCCGTCGTACTGAAGTCCGCCCTTTCACAGAAAAGCAGATTGCGCTGCTCAAAACCTTTGCCGATCAAGCCGTCATCGCGATCGAGAACGTGCGGCTGTTCCAGGAATTGAAGGAGCGCAACGCGGAACTGCGCGAAGCGCTGGAGCACCAGACGGCAACGTCCGAAGTACTCGGCATCATCAGCCGGTCGCCGACGGATGTGCAACCAGTTCTTAACGAGATTGTCGAGAGCGCCACTCGGGTTTGTGGAATTGATGACGTAACGCTGCGGCTCCACGAGGGGAACACAATGGTTGTGCGGGCTCATTTTGGCCCCATACCCGTACCGACTGACCGCGCCGAGATCAATATTGGCGACCCACGATTTCTCTGGATGCGCGAGCATGGGTCGCTCCACATTCCCGACGTGAGCCAGCAGAACGACTTCCCAATAGTGAATATAAGCGGCTCGCGCACCTTTTTAATCGTTCCGCTGCGTCAGCAGGGGGAACTCGTGGGAACGCTGGCCGCACGCCGCATCGAGGTCCGTCCCTTCACCCCGGCGCAGATCAAGTTACTTGAAACCTTTGCAGATCAGGCGGTGATCGCCATCGAGAATGTGCGGCTATTTAATGAACTGAAGGAATCGCTGGAACAGCAGACGGCGACGAGTGAAATCCTGGGAGTGATCGCCAGCTCGCCAACGGATGTTCAGCCCGTGCTCGATATCGTCGCTAAGACTGCCGCGCAGCTGTGTGATGCGGGAGATGCAGCGATTTGGCGCACTAACGGCGATGAATATTGGCTTGTCGCGTCGCATGGCTCGATTCCGGTGCCCCAGTCTGAGCTGCGTCGGCCCATGATTCGCTCGATCCCTAGCGGCCGAGCGATGATCGACAAAGAAACCGTGCACATCCATGACATTATTACGCCGGAATCTAGCGCGGAATTTTCTGACAGTTTTCGCACCGGCGATATCCGAACTATTTTGGTGACACCGTTACTACGCGAAGGGATTGCGATCGGGGCTATTCATGTCCGCCGACCAGTAGTCCGTCCCTTTTCGGATAAACAAATCGCGCTGCTCAAAACTTTTGCAGATCAGGCCGTGATTGCCATCGAGAACGTGCGGCTGTTTAAAGAGTTGCAGGATCGCAACCGCGATCTTACCGAGGCACTGGAGCAGCAAACCGCGACAGGCGAAGTGCTGCGAGTGATCGCTTCGTCTCCGACTGAGCTACAACCGGTCCTCGATACCCTTCTGGCGAATGCTGTAAAGCTCTCTGGTGCCTCCAAAGGCCATATCCGCCAGCATGATGGTGAGGTCCTGCGATACGTTGCGCATTATAACGAGAGCCCCGAACTAGTGGATGCTCTCAAGCAATTGCCCCACCGGCCGCGTCCAGACGGCATGGGTACGCGTGCACTGGTTGAGCGAAAGCCCATTCACGTTCTCGATGCTCAGACAGAGTCAAGTTACCGCGCTCCGGCAGCGCAGGCCAAGGCACGAACGATGTTAATAGTGCCACTGCTGCGCGAAGAGTCCGGTATCGGAACAATCACCATCTGGCGTGACATAGTCGAACCGTTTACGGACCGTCAGATTGAGCTGGTTAAAACCTTCGCCGATCAAGCGGTCATCGCGATCGAGAACGTGCGGCTGTTCAACGAGCTCCAGGAGCGCAATGCAGAGTTGCGGGAGGCCCTTGAGCATCAGACGGCGACTGCCGAGGTGCTCGGCATCATTAGCCGCTCGCCGACGGATGTGCAACCGGTGCTCGACGCCATCGTCGAGAGTGCCGCGCGGGTTTGTGGCGTTGATGACGTGGTGCTACGGCTCCGTGACGGTGACAGTTTGGTTTGGCGGGCTCATTTTGGTTCTGTACCCATTAAACGCCTCAAGATCAGTAATGATGAATCATGGGTTCGCTGGATGCGGGATCAGGGGACACTCCATGTTCCCGATATCCGCGCCCAGAATGATTTTCCAACGTTGGGTTCCAGCGGCTACTTCCGCACCATTCTAGCTGCTCCTCTTCGTCAGCAACAGGAACTTGTGGGATTACTGGTCGCAAGACGGGTTGACGTTCGTCCCTTCAGTCCAGCGCAGATCAAGCTGCTGGAGACGTTTGCTGATCAAGCGGTGATCGCGCTTGAGAATGTGCGGTTGTTCCAGGAACTCAAAGAAGCGCTGGAGCAGCAGACTGCGACGAGTGAAATTCTAGGCGTCATTGCCAGCTCGCCGACAGAGATCCAACCAGTTCTCGATACTGTTGCGGAAAACGCGGTACGTGTTTGCGGTGCGGAAGACGCGCTCATCTGGCGTCGGGACGATACGACTCTTAGGCTCGCTGCCATTTGCGGTACGCTGCCATCGCGAGAAATTGGTGCCGAGCGCCCGCTAGACCGTGGCTCGATGATCGGTCGAGCAGTTTTAGATAAAGAAACCATTCATGTGGACGATCTATTGGCGGTTGCGGCTGAATTTCCGAATGCGCGAGGCTTAGCCACCGGTGATCGCACGGTGCTAGCCACACTATTACTCCGAGAAGGCAATCCAATTGGAGTTATCCATATTCGTCGAAAGGAAGTTCGACCTTTCTCGGGCAAGCAAATTGCTCTTCTCAAGACCTTCGCTGATCAAGCGGCCATCGCCATCGAAAACGTTCGGCTGTTCAAGGAATTGCAAGAACGAAATCGAGATCTAACTGAAGCATTAGAGCAGCAGACCGCCACGAGTGAGATTCTTTCTGTTATCAGCAGTTCGCCAACGGACGTTCAGCCGGTATTCGATACTATCGTCAAGAACGCTGCCCGACTATGCGAGGGCTCAGGATGCAGCGTGGTGCGGTTCGACGGCGAGATGGTTCACTTAGTTGCTCAGCATAACATCTCGGCGGAAGCGCGCGGCGGCATGGCGCGGAGGTACCCGAGGCATCCAACCAGAGAAACCGCGATGGAACGTGCAGTTCTCGATTCCACA
>DASRIZ010000160.1:0-3316 GCA_035649735.1 Blastocatellia bacterium
AGAGGCCTGCGAACCTTGCTGCAACTGCATCCGGCCGCGGTCGCCGGCCTCGCACGTCGCTGGACTAGCGCTGCAACGATCGCTACTCTCCTCAATGCCCTGTGCGATCGCGCGGAATTGCCAAATGCTAGAGAGCATTTCAAACAGGTCCGCTCAAAGATACCCCGACGATGAAAATTACTCTTTGCAAGAGCCATCTTGAGGGGCCAATCAGCGGCGCGGACGAGACGCTGGTCACTTATGCGGCGCAACTGAGGAAAGCAGGACTGTCCGTTTCGGTTCTCTTGATGTACCTGCATGCTGAAGAAGATCAGTACTATCAGCGACTGCTTGAATCTGATGTTCCCGTTTGCTGGATTGCTTCAAACCTGACCCAAAGCTCATTGGGAGCCGGCCGGAGGTTTGCTTCGAAGGTATTTCATAGTTTCCCCGGCTCGAAAGCCTTCCTCCGCCGCCGGACCCAGCCCTTCTTGACGGCGATGGCGAATCGCTATTACTTGCAATGCCACGATTTTCTTAAGAAAGAGAAACCAGACCTGGTTCACGTGATGACGCCAAACGCGGGAGCCAGCGTGATAATTCGCGCAGCCCACAATGCTGGAATTCCGGTCATCTACCAGGAACTCGGCATTCCCTATCACCCGCCGGGCTTCGATTATTACCAGGAATTCACCTCCGTGTTGCCGCTATGCTCGAAAATAGCGGCTCTATCACCCAAGCTCCTCAGCCACTGCCGCGAAGTTCTGACCCATTCGGACGCTCTTTGCATTCTGCCTATCATGTCCGCCGAGCCGAAAAACGGGATACACACATACGGCAAGAACAGCACGAAAGTGACTTTCGGCTTTGCCGCGCGCATGGAAGAGCTGAAGGGCAGCGGCGTGCTAATGGAGGCTTTCGCTGCCATGCACCAGCAATGCAACGATGTTCGATTGACGATGGCGGGTGAGGGATCGCAGCGCCGCAAGATTGCCGCCCGGGCCAAAGCCCTGAACGTAGGCGGAGCCTACCGGTATCATGGCGTATATACTCGGCCTGAAGATTGCCGCGCGTTCATGGAGAATCTGGACGTTTTTGTGATGCCATCCTTCAGCGAGGGCACACCGAACAGCATTGTGGAAGCGATGGCTTGCGGCAAACCGATCATTGCTTCTGAGGTGGGTGGGATACCGGATATGATTGGCGACGATGCGGGCATTAGTGTCCCGGCCGGGGATCCAGGGGCTTTAACGATCGCGATGCTGCGGTTGGCAACTGATCCCGCCCTGCGACAACGCCTGGGCCAGGCCGCCCGCGCACGGTACGAAAGATTTTTTTCGCCCCAGGTGGTCCTGCCGTTCGTGACTGATATTTATAAGAAGGTCATCGCCAATGGTCATGGCAACCAAATGACTATATCCGGCAACGGGAATCGGCACCCCTGGAGCGAATGAATTGGCACGCCTGCCTCCGGCGTGCTAATCCCACGATCCTCGATTGAGCACGCCAGAGGCGTGCGTACCGATTAGCGGGCCGCGCGCCGCATGGCCGCTATCGAATCGCGGCGAAAACGTTCCTGAAGAAATCGAGTATACGGATACCCGATTCGCGCCGCGGCTGCCTGCGCTCTCGAGACCGCTCGAATCCGATAAGTCACTGCTTGTGAACCCGGATCAAAGCTCACTTCGAAAATCTCTTCACCCAATTCAGCATGATTGTTCAGCGTTCCGTAAGCGAAACCGAATGTCATTTCCTCTTTCTCAAGCAGAAAAACGATGCGGCAGCCGTTGAGCGACCAGAAGCCGAGATGTCGCACCAGCACGGCTACGACCGTTCCCACTTCAATCGAGGCGCCGCGCGGATGAAGCTCGACCCATCCCAGTTCAAATTGCCTCCAATTCGTCAA
Source organism: Blastocatellia bacterium (assembly GCA_035649735.1). GTDB lineage: Bacteria > Acidobacteriota > Blastocatellia > UBA7656 > UBA7656 > Onstottus_A. The sequence goes on from DASRIZ010000160.1 coordinate 1,886, forward strand.
CGCCTGTTTAGCCCGGGCAAAGGACTCCACGCCGTGGCCAATGACTGAACTCGCCTCATCGATCTTGAATCCGCGCGGAGACTCCTGGGCAATTCCGATGGGCTCGTATGAAAGCGGCAGGCTTTGAGATCTTTCGAGGAAGGTTTTGATTTTTTGTGGCGAAGGGCGGCGAGGCAGAAACATGCTGGAGTGTTAGTCTTTGCACAAAGTCGATCACTGACCTTACGGGAACCGCAGCGTGGATCTGGCGGCTCTGCCGCGTGGAACCTTAACTTGTTGAAAAATCCCGATCGCTGCAGCCTGGTTAGGTAGCGTTGTCCTGCTCGTTCTAAAACTTAGTCAATCAAAAACTTCAGCAACCCACCTGCTGCCGAAAGCCCGCTCAGGCGCTCGGCATCCGACCGATAAAACACATCCGAGTTCGCCCTATTGGCGGCCATCATTTCTTCCATTCGCAATTGCTGTCGCTGAAATTCGATTTCATCCTTTTCTTTCCGCCGTGCCACTTCCAGTCCACCGCCGCGAACGAATTGCACGATGGCGCTCAATTCCTGGGCGTCGAACCAGGTGCCATGGCCTTTGCAAATATCGACGATCACGCCAGAACAACGCGCAAAATTTATTCGGTTCATCAATTGACCGCACTGGGGACAGGGGCCGTACCGGATTCTCTGCTCGCCTCGCAGTTCATGCGCGGGAACCGGAGCAGCTCCGCCCAGCACCGCTGATTGCTGCTCTCGCTCGGCGCAAATCTTTTCAAAGACCGCCACATCCAGCCAGACCCCTGCGCACTTTTCGCACTCGCGCATAGTCTGACCTCCGATCTGCACCGATGACATATCGACTTTGCATCGCGGGCAACGCATTACCGAAAGCTCTGCCGGCGCGCGCTGAATTGCCGACGCGCCGCAACGCGGACAGTGCTTGCTGCCAATGAACATCAGGGCAAAGCACGATGGACAAGCGACCGCCGCTAGCTTCGATTCGCAATATCGACACTGCGGCGAGTCGGAGGAAACAGCCGCACCACAGTTTGGACAATTGAGAGTTTGCGCTTCCATCGGTTATGACAGCACGCATCCGGCGTGCGGTTCGCGGGCATCCCTGCCCCGCAGGAAAATGTACCATCTGAAGGCAAAGATTTACCATGGAATTCGCTGGACGAATTCCCGTCGTTGTGCGATGCTCACGCTTCAAATCTCTCGTGTAGCGCAACAAGTTTTTGAATTTTTTTTGGACAGGATTTACAGGATTTACAGAATAAGAGAAGGAGGGACGAGTTATTTTGAGCTCCACTTGAAACTTGTCCCTGGTTGAACCAGCCTCGCTCCGATCAGGCTGTTCCTATCCTGTAAATCCTGTTAATCCTGTCTATAGTTCAATCTCGCCGGAAGTTGCGACTTGGCGTCTTTGCGAAAACATTTCTTTCGT
>DASRIZ010000161.1:0-49629 GCA_035649735.1 Blastocatellia bacterium
AGGTATGTGCCCAGCGTTTCATACGGCCCGGTATTGTAGTCACCCTCGGCCTGTATCAGGAAGATTGGGCGCTCGGCCTTCTCCTCTGCCCGCAGCAATCTGGCGCGAAGGTCCGGGAAGCTGTTCCAGGACATCGCCGCCGGTGCGAACGCCACGAAGCCCCGAATGCCCAGTCCCTTTTCTGCGGTCAACAACGTTTGAATGCCGCCAAACGAAACTCCCGACATCGCAATCTTCTGTTTGTCGACAAATGGTTGATCCTTCAGCCATTCGACCGCCGCGACCACATCCCTGTTGTATAACTCGTGGAGTTGAATAACGCAGTCTTGCGACTTGCATTCGCGCTGCAGATCAGCGTGGTACGGACCCGCTTCTGCTGATCTCCCGTGACCGTGTCGATGAGGGACAAAGAAAACGAAACCCTGGTTGGTGTAAAACTCTCCCAAGTCAGGTCGCGACCCGGGTTTGGCTTCGCTGCCGTGATTCCAAAGCATCGCGGGAAACGGCCCCTTGCCCGCCGGCTTATAGAGAAATCCGTGAAGCGTCATACGCTCGGGCCCCGGGAAGGTCACTTCTTCGGGCTGCACTCCGTTTACTGTAAGTTGCTCTCTGGCCGTTGGCGGATTGCCGTTCTGCGCGCGAGCATTGAATGAAGGCGACTGACCTGCAAGGTTAACGCAGGAAAACACCAATAACCCAATCAACAACAGTATCCTCACGGAGTGACCTCCCGATCTGTCCCGCGACGGTCGCAGGCAAAATGATACTACCGTCCTCGGCTAAAACAAGCACAATTGTGATCCTTTATGACCACGCCCAGCCAGGATTGGAGCGTTGCGGACTTCGCGCTCACGGTTTGAAGAACGGCATCTATCCGCGCCCCTGATAAGTCCGGCCGTCCATCACCCTCGTAGACAGTCGCGTAATCTTGGAAGACTTCAGGTGGAGTGTAGTAGCATTGGGCTACCAAGATCTCTAGCGAAAGGAAGAGCTATGAAAAACCTGCTTGGCGCCACTCTGGCAACTCTTGTGTTGATCGCGAGCGGAGCAAGTGCGAATGCGCAGAGCCTCTCGCAGGCCGATCTCGACCGGGGGCTTCAGTATCTGGAGACCACTAAGAAGAACATCGTGGACGCAACCCGAGGTCTATCCGAGGCTCAGTGGAACTTCAAGGCTTCCCCCTTCAAATGGTCGATCGCCCAGGTTATGGAGCACATCGCCGCGAGCGAGGACTTGCTGCGACAGATGGCCGAGAGTCAGATCAAGACGGCTCCGGCGGTTCCCGATCGCGACCTCAAAAAGACGGATGACCGGGTGCTGGAGGTAATTCCCGACCGCTCCAGAAAATTTCAGGCACCCGAGCAGCTACGCCCAACGAATCAGTTCGGCTCACCGGAAGCCGCTCTGAAGCACTTTATCGAGAGCCGGGCGAAGACGGTCGCATTGATGAAGAACACCCCTGACCTCAGGGAACACGTGGTCGATAGCGGGCTGTTGGGGAAGATCGACGGCTTCGAGCGAATTCTGTTCGTCGCCGCGCATAGCGAGCGTCACACGAAGCAGCTGCTTGAGGTGAAAGCGGACCCAAAGTTCCCAAAGCAGTAGGCTAAGAGCAAAGGGCAAAGGGCTAAGAGCTCTTCGCCCTTTGCTCTTTGCCCTTAGCCCTCAGCCCAGGACTGAGCGACCTACAGCTGACAATCGATCAGGCTGTCTAGCGTTCACCTTGCTAAAACGAAGCTCGTCACGCCCGACGAACGAACACTGCACCACACGTCGCGAGCGGCCCGATCGGTTTGTCGTTCCGCTGTGCCAGAGATGACCGTTGAACACCAGCGCTGAGCCTGCTGTCGCAATGATGCTCACCTGATCAGGATGACGGCTTGCCGGATCGGCGAAGCTCTTTGGTGGTGGACCCAGCAACCGATGTGTTCCCGGCACGACTCGCGTAGCGCCGTTCTCGTTTGTGAAGTCATCCAGCAGCCAGATTGTCGTGACGATTCGAAATGGCTCACCTTTGGATCGAGCGCTCCAGTCAGCGTGCAAGCCTTGCTGTCCGTAACCGGGCAGCGGATCCCGCCCGCCGATTTGTCCAACCCTGAACTCATTCGCAAGAACGTGATGAACGGCTGCAAGCACCCGCGGGTGAGTGAAAGTCACTTCGAAAACGGGATCGCGATTCGCGAGATCGGTGATTTGACGGGTCCCGCTCTCTTTCGCAACCGGAGCGTGGCCATCTCTCTCACGCTCTGTCTCGAACGCCGTTCTGAGCCGTCCAAGGCAATCGGCGTCGATGAGATTGGGAAGCACTACATAGCCCTCGCTATCGAGCAATTCACGCTCGCGCTGCGAGAGCGTGCTCTCCGTGATTCCGTATTCGATGAGTTTTTGCTCCACTGTTAGTCTTGCCGCGGTGGAAGATTCGGGCGCTTGCTGCTCACCTTAACGTAAGTTCCATCCGGCTCAACGTTGAAACCAAATCCACAACCCATCAACGAGCCGCCCTGTTCCACTATTACCTTGCCCGGCCGGAATTCCAGCTTGATCGTGCAGGGATTGTCGCCAAACTGGATCTTTACGTTAGCCGTTTGGCCTTCGAGCGGTACTATCTCGTCGAAACCTCCCGAGTTTCTGGTCTCGACGCGCTTCCGGTCGTTTGGGTAGAAGCCCGCGAACCTGATTCGGACCTTGTTTTCAGGCAGCTCGACGACTTCGACCGAGTTGAGCACAAACTTGTACGTCCCGGTAACTGCTCCGCTCTGCCCCGGCTTCTTGACGGCTTGAAAAACGAACGCGTCCGCATTGGAAAACCACGCATATAGCAGCACGAGGGCCAGCGACCCGGCAAATGATCTCTTCATATACCTCAACCTATACCAACCAAATGTCGTGGAACACGGTCATTCTAATCCTCCGCGTGGTCAAAGGTGAAGCTGGATTGACTCGATGAAACAATGAGAGTAGTTATACCGTCACACACTGCGACAAGGAGAATCACGTGACGCTCATTCGCTTAACCAGACAAAGCGCAGCCGAAGTTGATCTCAAAAAAACCTATGACGCGATAGTAGTCGGATCGGGCGCTGCCGGCGGAATGGCCGCGCACGTTTTGACCGCACATGGAATGAAAGTGTTGATGCTCGAAGCAGGCAAGAAGCTCGACATCGATAAGGAACTCAAGTCCACCGAGTGGCCTTATGAACACAAACGGCGCGGCGAGATGCCGCCTGGTTTTCACGCGCTTTCGCTCAACGAATACAACATCCGTCAGCCGCCGTATGCCGCAAATAGCAAGGCCCAACACGTTTACTCATACGTCCAGGGCTGGGGCGGTCCGGACTACAGCAAGAACATTGTGGTTGATGAAAAGGACCACCCCTACACCGGGACGAATTATGCGTGGGTGCGTGCGAGGCTTCTGGGCGGAAAGACAAACATCTGGGGGCGCCTCGCGCTCCGGCTTTCCGATCTGGATTTCAAAGCGAAGAGCCACGACGACTACGGAGAGGATTGGCCGATCTCCTACAAAGACATAGCGCCCTATTACGATAAGGTCGATCTCTATCTGGGAATCTCGGGCGTGAAAGAGAACGTCGCTCACCTGCCGGACAGCATCTTTCAGAGACCCATTAAGCTTACCTATGCTGAGAACAAGCTTCGTCAGAGCATAAAGAAGATGAACCGCCTGCTCACCCCGTATCGAGCGGGCGTCACGACAGACGGGCTGAAACACAACAAGTATCGCAGCAAGTGTTTCGGACGAGGCGCGTGTAATCGGCGAACCGGCGGTTGTGACATACACGCCGCTTTCGACTCGCCTACCGGGCTGATCATGCCGGCAATGGACACCGGCAATCTCACGCTTAGAACAAACGCGATCGCCCGCGAGGTGACTATCGATAAGAAAACCGGCAAAGCTAGCGGGGTAGCGTTTATCGACGCCGAAACCGGCAGGACTTACGAAGCAAAGGCGAAGGTTGTAGTAATCGCGGCCTCGACTCTCGAATCGGCGCGGCTGATGCTGTTGTCAAAGTCGGACGCGCATCCAAACGGTATAGGCAACTCCAGCAGCCACGTTGGACATAACTTCTGCGAGCACATTATGGGCCCGCACATCACCGGTCTGGTCAAAGACCTGGTTGGCAAGCCGCGAACTCTCGACGACGGCAAACCGGGCTCCTTTTACCTGGCCCGGTTCCGAAATCTCAACGAACGCAATCCGAAGTTTATTAGGGGCTACGGGTTTGAAGGCGGCTCCGGTACCTCGATCTACCCGGGCAATGCGGGTTCGACGCCGGGCTTTGGCTCGAGCTACAAGAAAAGTGTCCGGGACTACGCCGGAGCATTCATGTCGATGGGAGCCTTTGGCGAAGTGCTGGCCAGGTACGAGAACTACGTCGACATCGACCCATCGGTGAAAGACAAGTGGGGAGTCCCGGTGCTGCGCTTTCACTACAAGTTTGGCGACAATGAAAAGAAGATGGCCGATGACATGGCCGATACGGCTCAGGAAATGTTTACCGAAGCGGGTTTTGAGATCGTCGATCTGAGCCGCAGGATTCTAACCGAGGGCTGGTCAATTCACGAGTTGGGAACTGCACGAATGGGAACTGATCCGAAAACTTCGGTGCTCAACCAGTTCGAACAGTCTCACGACGTTAAAAACCTGTTCGTCGTGGACGGCAGCGCGTTCGCAAGCGCGTCGTGTCAGAATCCAACTTGGACGATCATGGCGTTGGCGTGGAGGTCGTGCGATTATCTCGCCGACCAGTTTAAGAAAGGGAGCCTGTGATGGCCGAAGACCAAAACGAGACTAATCCGGTGGGCAGAGACGAAGAGAGCGAACTGTCGCGTCGCGAATTGCTCAAGCTGGGCGCAAGCGCGGCCTTCGCCGTAGCGCTCACGGGGCTGGAGACGAACGCACTCGCTGAATCCGCACAAGGTAGAGCACCGCTGTTCTTCACCCGGGAGGAGTTCGCGCTTGTAGACGAGCTTACCGAGCTGATCATTCCCGCCGACGATCACTCACCCGGCGCGAGAGCGACTCGGGCGGCCGATTACATCGATTTCAGACTGTCGGAATCACTTGAGGAAAACCCAAAGACTCTCTGGCGGAACGGGTTGAAACGCATCGAGGAACTGTCTCAAGAGATGCACGGCCAGCCTTTTCTCAAATCTTCCCGGGAACAGCGGATAGCCTTGTTGACCCGGATCTCACAAAACGAAACGAAGCCGGTAAAATCCGAAGAGCTGTTTTTCAACGAACTGAAGTCGCGAACAGCGAGGGCGTATTACTCGTCAAAGATTGGTATCCACACCGAGATGGAGTACAAAGGCAATACCTACCTGAAGGAATTCGTCGGCTACGACGCGACGTAGTCCGTAGTCCATAGTCGGTAGTCCGTGGTCCGTACCTTCTGCCGAGCAGTCTTAGTAACCGATGACTACGGACTACGGACCACGGACTACGGACTACTGACCAGATTTCACTTCTTCGCGGTCGCTTGCTTAGCCATCACGTAACTCCGCCGGGCAAGCAGCGCCACCTGTCCTTCACGCTTCTCGATTTCCGGAGATAGATTGACCTTGATCTTACGACGCTTGCTGTCTATCGCAGTGTTCGTGGGAACGTAAGCCAGAGAGTAGCTCTGCGAGATGTTATCGACCAGCCGGTTGAGAGTTGGATCTATCTTGTCCGGTGGGGCGCCGGTTAGCTCGCCTCCCGTCTCTGTCACAAACATTCTCAGGCTTCCCGCGCGTAGACCCAGATGCCGAAGTAGACTTGTTGGCTTTCCGCGAATCCCCTGTTCGAATCGGCCACCCAGGCTCTGCACCAAAATTCCAGACACTACCGCACCGGACTCAAGCACCGAAAGGAGAGCTTCTTTTTCCGAGACTTTTGAAAAGTCGATACTGGCCTCAAGACTAGTCAGCACAATGATTGCCCGGCGTCCGGCTGGATTGGCGGCCTTCTTCATGTACTCCGAAGCTTCGTATATGCCCGCATTGAAGTAGTGTTGTTCGGCGCTGTGCTGATTCTCAACAGTCATAATCTTTTCGGCGATAACCCGGCGATCGCGGGTGAACGGCTGTGCGAGTGCGACCTTATTCGAGAACGTCATTATCGCGACTTCATCTTCAGGTTTGAGATTGCTTATGGCATTGACAGTCGCTGCACGAATCTGAGGCGAGAAGGCGTTGACGCACCCGGCCCGATCCACAAGCAAAACAATCGAGACCGGAAGTTTATCCTTACTAAAGTGGGAGATGGTCTGCTGGACTCCGTCTTCCAGCACCGTGAAATCTTCCCGCTTGAGATCAGGGATGACCCGGCTGGTTCTCTTCTGTACAGGCAAAACATCGACCAGGACCAGATCAGACCTCAGCTTTAGCGTCTGATCATCCGCGGGCGATTGCGTCTGTGACAGGTTGCAGATTAATCCGTTGAGGGTGACCAACAGGACGAGAGCGGAACCAATTGACTGAAACATCGTGTAGATCCGATCTGGAAGGGATTTCGCTGGTTCGTCCGGGCGTTATCATACCACGAACATCTGGATCGCGTCGTCCAATTTTCGGTGGCGGGCGACCCAAATCCCTCCTGTAAACACATAGCGCAAAGGCGCAAAGGACTGCGAAGACCGCGAAGAAACTTATCCCCACCTTCGTGATGCTAAAAAATTAGCACTTTGCTATTGACACGCCCGCCCGCATGATGCTAAAAAATTAGCACACCGAAAGGAGACGGCTACGGAAGATGCCAAAGCACCCTCATGTGAATCTCAGCCGACGTGAACGACAGATCATGGACGTCGTGTATCGCCTCGGACAGGCAACGGCCGCGGAGGTGCTCGAGAATATGCCGGAGCCGCCCGGGTATTCGGCTGTCCGGACGATGCTGCGTTTGCTCGAAGAAAAAGGTTATCTCAAACACGATCAGGAAGGGCCGCGATATGTCTACTTGCCGACAATTTCACGCGATAGGGCCAGGCAGTCGGCGTTGAAGCAAGTGGTGCAGACCTTCTTTGGCAACTCTACCGAGCAGACCGTCGCCGCGCTACTTGATATGTCAAAGTCAAAAATGTCGGACGAGGAACTTGAACGTCTGTCTCAGCTAATTGAAAAAGCCAGAAAGGAAGGGCGTTAGCATGACTTCGTTATTCGAGTTTGCCGGGCTTTCAGTCCTGGAAGGCCATATCCTTGCCGCCACGATAAGAGGAACCGTGATCGTGATCGTCGCCGCCGCGCTTTGCATTTCGCTGAGGCGTGCGTCGGCCGCTGTGCGACACTTCGTTTGGTTCCTGGCGCTCATGGCCTTACTTGCGCTTCCGCTGCTTTCGAGTGGGCTGCCGTCATGGCGAGTCGCCGTCCTTCCCGCCCCGCATGCTGATTCCACGTCACTCGAGGACAACCGGTTTGATGTCACTCGAAGCTCTCCGGAACAAACTAATATCTCATCCGTTGTAGCGATTCCGGTTCAATCGAACAACGATGCAAACCCAATAACCGACGACTGGATCGCGACCAATCTCCAAAGAGATCCGCGAGCCGGCAAATCTGCTGTCGCGACCATTTCGTCGTCGAGCTGGGTTAATTGGGCCCTGCTGATCTGGCTTGCCGGAGCGTTGTTGTTTTTAAGCCGGCTGCTCATTGGCATCGCGAACAGCTGGTGGATTTCGCGCCGGGCCCCGGTTATGGATGCCTGGTCATTGAAGTTGGCGGAGGATATCGCAGTCCAGATAGGACTGACGCGAAAAGTCCCAATACTCAAGTCTTCCAGAACTACAATGCCTGTGACTTGCGGAGTGATTCGCCCCAGAATCCTGTTTCCGGTGGACTCGGATCAGTGGCCGCCAGAGCGTCTCAAGGTGGTGTTGTTGCACGAGCTCGCGCACGTAAAGCGATGGGATTGTCTGACCCAGTTATTGGGTCAGACGGCGTGCTCCCTTTACTGGTTCAACCCGCTGGTATGGCTGGCGAGCCGCGAGCTTCGAGTCGAACGTGAACGCGCTTGTGATGATCAGGTGATAGATCTCGGGACGAAGGCTTCAGACTACGCGGGTCATCTCCTGGATATGGCTCGAATGTTTAAGTCTTCGAGATGCTCATCGCTTGCAACGCTCGCGATCGCTCGACGCTCTCAATTAGAAGGGCGGCTTCTTGCCATCCTTGACCCGGACCTCAAGCGGCGGGGACTAAATCGTATAGTCGCGGTAGCCATCGCAGCTGTGATCTTAGGTGTTGTGCTTCCGCTGGCTACTGTCCAACTGTCGGCGCACCCCAACGATCCGGCCCAGGCAAAGTCGATTGCCGCGCAGGGCTCAGATCCCGAGCATGTCGCCCTGGCAGAGCAGTCCCGAGCCGAGCAAGTTGTTCAACCGGCGTCTAAAACGTCGCACTCGGATGACACATCTCCGGATCAAAAGGCGAGCGACTCGGACAGCGCCGTTCAACAAAAAGAAAACCCGGCACTGGACGCATTACGCGAAGCATTAAAGGACGACGATCCCGGGGTGCGACAACAGGTGATCATTGCCCTGGCTCAAGCCGGCGATGAGCCCTCAATCGCGGCACTTTTGGAAGCTCTCACCGACCCAAACTGGCAAGTGCGCGCGAACGCGGCATGGGCGCTCGGTCTGAGAGGCGGACGCAACAACGTAGACGCATTGGTAGCCGCATTGAGAGACACGAACTGGCAGGTGCGTGAACAGGCTGCGTGGGCACTAGGATTAAAGGGAGACGCCCGCTCAGTAGAACCGCTGGTTGATACGTTGAAAGACGAAAGCGTTGACGTGCGAGAGAAGTCAGCGTGGGCGCTTGGGCTCAAAGGCGATCGTCGATCTGTCGAAGGTTTGATCGAGGCGTTGAAGGACCCAAGCCCGAGGGTTAGGGGAATGGGCGCCTGGGCTCTTGGGCTACGAGGCGACACGCGCGCCGGCGATGCGTTAAAGGACGCGCTGAAGGACCCGGACAAAGAAGTGCGACAGAAAGCCGCGTGGGCGTTCGGGATGCTATTGATGAAGCTGGGGGGAGCTCCGGTTGGATTGCCCGACGCGGATGGCGTTGATGGTCAGATCGGATCCAACCGAGGCGTTTCCGGCGGGGTTTCGGGAGGCGTTCAGAGCGGAGTTCCCGGTGGCGTTCCGGGTGGGGTTCCCGGGGGCGTTCCCAGCGGCGTTCACGGTGGCGTTCCGAGAGGCGTTCAGGGTGGCGTTTCGCGAGGGGTTCCCGGGGGCATTCCGAGTGGTGTTTCGGGAGGGGTTCCCGGTGGTGTTCCGGGTGGGGTTCCCGGTGGCGTTTCGGGTGGGGTCTCCGGCAAAGCTCACTTCGTGAACAAGGGCGTACTTGGCAAGGGCGAACGTGTTGGACGCGGCGCAGGTGGCGGAACCGGGGCGGGCATCGGTGGCGGCGTGAGCGGTAGACTCGGGATTGATCGGAAGACCAAGGGCAGGGTGAAACAAAAATAAGCCGCACGCTGCTGGGTTTGTTTAACCGAACGCTTCGAACACTACTTCGATCTTGTTTGTCGAGCTGCTGTGCCACGCGATATTACTTGCGGTCGTCAGGCCTTTCTTTGAAAAGGAAAGGAACGAACTATGCAGAAGCTATTTGCAATGTCGGCGCGATACACGCTTCGTGCATTGATAGCATTGTTGCTGCTCAGCTCAGTACTTGCCCAACAACCCAACAGCGGTGAAACACCGAGACCTCCCGGGAAGCTGGTCGATGCAGGCGGGCATCTCCTCCACATCAACTGCAAGGGAGAAGGCAGTCCCACAGTCGTGATGGAAAGCGGAGCGGGCGATTTCTCTTTCGATTGGGATTTGGTACACGGCCTTGCAGCAAGGGATTCGTGTGTATGCACATATGACCGCGCCGGTTATGCCTGGAGCGAACCCGGCCCAACACCCCGTACGATGCAGCAGATCGCCTTTGAACTTCACACAGGGTTGCTCAATGCAAAAATCAATGGGCCATATGTTCTGGTTGGTCAATCTCTCGGCGGACTGATTGTGCGCACCTATGCGAGCCAGTACCCAAAAGAGGTCGCGGGAATCGTGTTGGTAGATAGTTCGCACGAAGACATGCTGATCGGTCTTACCGATCGAACGAGCAGGCAAGAAAACATCGTTCGTTTTCGTGAACTCTCTCGCGGAAGAGAAATCCCTTCAATCCAGACGAGTATGTCCGGAACTTCAAACAAGGTTCAGCAGCCGCAACAGTCATCTCCGGCACAATCAAAAGTCGACGCTCCTTTTGACAAACTTTCTTCGCGCTTACAGCAGGTGCGGCTGTGGGCGATGTCTCTACCAAACTTTGGGTCTGCGCGATCGAGCGAATTTGATTTCCTGCCGGAAGAACTAGCTCGAATATATTCCGGACGAAGCAAAACTAAATACCCGTTAGGAGACATTCCTTTGATCGTATTGACTCGCGCCACGAGCAAATCAGATGTCGCAGAGAACCCGACGAAAAAGCAACTGAGAGAGAGTCACGATCGCTTACAAGCGGATCTTGCAAGCTTATCGACTAACGGCAAACAGACAATCGCGAAAAATGCCGGTCATCATGTTCAGCTTGATGACCCCGAATTAGTTACCGAAGCCATAGCCCAGATGGTCAACGCCATTCGGCAGAGGACGAGGCGGCCAAAATGACGCGATCGGTGTTGGGCGTCGATTGATTCTCAAGCGCCGCCTAAGATAGCGATCCACCTATATGCACGGAGGGGTTGAGATGAAACGTCAAACAATGATTGTGTTGGTTCTTTCTGGCTTTCTCGCAGCGATGTGCGTAACGCACGTGAGAAGCTCGGTTGCCACTGAATCAGATAATGCAGCGTTCAACCAGAATTCGAACGACGCACAGGCTCGCCTGACTGACAAAATCCGAGCGCTCGGTTCGACAAATCCGATCGAACGGGCTAGCGCAGCCTGTCAGATTGGTGAGATGGGAAAAAGCGCGGCCGCGGCGATCCCGGCGCTAATTCAAATGCTCGCCGATGACTCGCAGATAAACGATGCAATTGATTGCGGCGACACCTGGCGTGGCAAACACGGACTCCAGGAATCAACAACAGTGGGACGAATAGCAGCCCAATCGCTTGCGAGGATAGGTGAACAGTCGGTTGCACCGCTGCTAGCCGTCGTGAGAGTCGACAATCCGATAGTCCGTGTAAACGCCGTCTTCTCGCTCGGAATCATTCCAGATCCACGAACAGTCGAGCCGGTTATTGCTGCCTCGCGAGATGCTGACCCGCGAGTGCGCGAGCAGGCTGTGTGGGGACTCGGCCTCAAGCAAGACAAAAGCGTCGTAGAGCCTCTGATAGCCGCTCTTGCTGATCGCGAATGGAAGGTCCGCGAAAAAGCAGGATGGTCGCTGGGGCTTCAAGGTGATTCTCGCTCGGTCGAGCCGTTGACCAACGCACTCAGAGATGAAAATGCCAAAGTGCGCGAACAGGTTGCATGGGCGCTCGGTCTCAAGGGAAATAAGAACGCAGTCGAACCGTTGATGAATGTGTTACAGGACGCCGATTGGCACGTTCGAGAGAAAGCTGCCTGGTCGTTAGGGCTGAAGGGTGACAATCGCGCTGTTGAAGCGCTAATCGCCGCTTTGAATGACGAGAATGAGCAAGTCAAAGCGCAAGCCGCGTGGGCGCTCGGACTCAAAGGCGATCATCGCGCGGTTCAGGCGCTAGGCGCGGCAATGAAGGATAAAAACCCGGAAGTTCGAAAGAAGGCAGCGTGGGCGCTCGGTCTCATACTGATGCGCGACAGCAAAGCTGCCGACAAGGCTGCCGATCTTGATATCGATTTAAAGCAAAAGGACAAACTGGACCGCAACTGACGGACGCGAGAAAGGCTATTTCACCTTCACAACAGACACGGTGAGGTCATCCTCCGGACCGCCGACCTCCGCGGAATGTTCGTCGACAGCGCTGGTGATTGCCTCGACGATCTCGTGGGCACGGCGGTCCCGCGATGCTCGCACAACCTCTTCAAGCCGCTTCAAGCCAAACTCTTCGTCGCGTTGATTGCGAGCTTCAACCACGCCGTCGGTGTACAGTACGAGAATATCGCCGGAGCGGAACTCCAACACCGACTCTGAATACCTGGAGGTTTCAAAGACCCCCAGTGGCAGACCGCCCTGGGTCAGGAGTTCGCGAGTCCCATCACCGCGCAGCAGCAACGGCGGGTTGTGACCCGCGCTGATGTAAAGCAGGCGCTTGTTCTCCGGATCGATCAAACCGTAAAAGCATGTAATAAATCTCTCGCCGTCAGTGGTGTCGTAAACCAGTCGATTCACTCGGCCCATCACAACCCGCATCGCGAGCTCGTTGATAACCGTCGCGTGAAAGTAAGCTCGGAACGCCACCATGATGAGCGCGGCGGCCAGTCCCTTGCCCGAGACATCGGCGACAAGCACTACCAGCCGCTCGGAGATCGAGTCTATGAAATCGAGATAATCGCCTCCTACCTCGCGAAAAGGGACCGTCGTGCCGTAGATGTCGAAGTCCTGAATCAGCGGGAATGAGCGGGGCATCAAGCCCTCGACAACCTTGCGCGCTAATTCGAGTTCGCTTTCGACGCGACGTTGCCGCATCACCTGCCGGTAGAGCAGCGTGTGATCGATGGCGGACGCGGCCAGCGTCGCGAACATCGTCAAAAGCTCGAGATCGCGCGCATCGTAGCCGCTGACCGTATCGGATTCCAGATTGATAACACCGATTACCCGGCCGTCCGCTCGGATAATGGGAGCGGCCACCTCGGATCTCGTTTCGGGTCGCACCTTTACGTAACGGGCATCGCGTTTTACATCGTCTACTATTTCACCCGCGCGTTTCCGGATAACCCAGCCTATTATTCCGCTCCCTGTTGCAAGAAAGTTCTCAGAGATCGACTCCGGAAGGTAACCGCGTGTTTTGAATTCGTGGACCTCGCCACTGTGGGCATCGATGACGTAAATCACCGCGGCGGAGTAGTCGATTAGCTCTTTGATTGAATCGAAGATCGTGTCGAGCACCTCGTCGAGATCCAGAGAGCTGCTGACTTTGCGGACAGCTTCGATCAATGTTTCGATTGTTTCTTCGTGAACGGGCATTGGCGTGTTTTCAGTCGGCATTTTGGAGCGCGCGCAAAGTGAGTATGCTAGTCACGACCGCTTTAGAAGGCAAGTTGACTCTCAACGGTTGCCTCTCAACGGTGGTGTTTCGGATTGCGGTGCGCATACCACAAACGTGTAAGTTTGCCAGACTCATTTCGTACAATTCGTCTCACTCTGACTGACCTCCGTACAGGGGGCAAGCACCTAGATTTCCAATCGCTTCCTGGAAAACCAGCGTCCTTATGATAATTGCGGGGCTGCAGTTTTTTGGGAGCTATTGACCTCGGTGGAACGATCTTTGTATCTCGCCTCGTACGTGGATAGGACAGGCGCCTTATTAGCAGAAGTTAATTCTTGACTCTCTAAGTGCGCCAACTTAGGATGAACTTCGTCAGCGGCACCCGCTCCCTATCGGGGTTAGACGCCGCAGCTTCTCGCCTCTAACGCTGAGTTGTTCAGCCACCCAATGCTTTAATCGTGCCTCCCCAAGCAATGGACGCTGATTAACCCTTTTCACGGAGGGTCAATGCACTCGCAGCTTTCCGTATTGTTAATCGCAGTGTTGATATCAGCCAGCCCGGCCGCGGCAAGATCAGATTCCGTGGTTTCGCACTTCACGATTCAAGTCGCGTCATTCCCTGACAAAGCTCAGGCTGAACGCTTCGCAGTCGGACTCGCGGGGGTGGGAGAGGACCCTGCTTTTGATACGGTAAGCATCGAAGGCCGCGGGTTCTGGACCAGAGTCTTTATCGGCTTGTTCAACTCCGCCGATGACGCGAGAAGTCATGCCATCTCGCTGGTAACCCGCGGGATCATCGAGGAGTTCCTGGTTCGGAAGGCGGATTCCATCCTCGCGCTCACCCGTCCGAGAAGGGTTAAAGACAGCGAAGGAGACGGCTCCAGCGCGTTTTCAACCGCTAAACACATTGAATACAATCTCGCGCGAAAATTCCGCGATGCTGCAAGCACATCGCTCCCGGTTGTCGAGGTGGCCATCGCTGGACTCGTGCCGAGAATTGACACTCATCTGATCCCTCGTCCCGACCCGGCGAGCCTTGCCTTCAAACTGGTGACTGGCGAACAGCGACAGACCTCGGGATCCACTAAACCGCGGGGCGGGTTGTGGATCAGCGGTGACGCCGACGAAGCACTCGTGCGGCTGCGTTGGATCGCTGGCGAGGGGAACGCGGAATTGATCAATCTCGATCCCGATGGCCGGGTGCGATTCGACAAAAAGCTGCTGGCTAAGGCAGCGGGACTCGGCGAGAGCAGCGTCCACGACCCCTTGAAAGCCGTTGAATACATCTCGTCAAATGAGGGCTTGCTGCTCCTCGTACAGGTCGCACTGGGCCGTCATCGCTACCTTCTTCACTTGGGAAGGCAGGCGCTCACGTACGGAAAGAGCGTAGACATTGCCGGAAGCATCAACCTGGACAACAACATTGACAGTCGTATTAACCCGTACAGAAAGGATGGAAAGAAGCTGGACTCCGAGTTGCCGCCCGCAGGGTTCGACTCGTTAATAGCCTTGAATCCGGTTGCACGCTGGTTCAACTTGAACACCAACTCCTGGGTTCAAGACGGCGAAATAGTTTTTCACGAGCTCGCGGAGGCATACGCCAAGCTCGAGTTCAGCCTCGATTATCTTGATCAGGGCACCCGTCCGGGCGCCCACGCCGTTGCTCTCGCACGTGAGCAACGCTTGAAGTCACAGCGGCCCGACGCCGATATCGTTGTCACCACCGGGTCAAACCGATTGCTAAGAACCGAACAGGAGATTCGATTATTCACCGCGGAAGCCAGCGCCGCAGTCAACCAGCGATAGCCGCATTTTGCTGGCAAAACAGAGTAGTTAGAGTGGCCCCTTCCAGATCCCCACGAGCCGGAGCCGGGTCGGGCAAGATTCTGACGGGCGCGCCCTGGCTGACCCGGACTTTACACCCCAGCTTGGCGTGTGGTAACTTTTTGCAGTTCAATGAGAACGAAGAGTTTAGCTTTAGAGGAGAACGAGTAATAGTGGCTTTGGCTAAGGAAGCAAAGACCGATACAATCGGTCAGTACCGCACGCACGCGACGGACACCGGCTCGCCCGAAGTTCAGGTCGCGCTGCTAACGCAGCGGATCAACGGCCTGATGGAACACTTCAAAACGCACGTCAAGGACAACCATTCGAGGCGAGGCTTGTTGAAGATGGTCAGTCAGCGTCGCCGCCTGCTGGATTATTTAAGGCGAAAGAACTCCGACCGTTACCGAGAAGTCATCAACCGTCTGGGTATAAGAAAATAGAGATAACCTCAGCGAAAGGCCGGAACCAGGGGCAGCCGCTTCGAGCGGTCCGGTCAATTGTCGGTTCTCTGGCGCGACGCCAAGATGTAACCCGAGTAGCAATCGATCCTGGCGAGATTTTTCCAGGACGCGGGATTGGGCTGGCGCGCTGCGTACAGTTCAGACACATTCAGTTCATCGATGGCCACGGGAGCGAAACGGCAGGTTTTGCCGCTCACCGTGGCCTCGTCGCTTTATGACATCAATTGTCAACACACCGCCGGCAGGCAAAGGTCTGCTAGCCCAAGATTTCAGTTACTGCACCAGCGCGCCACAAAATGAGCCGCATGCGGTACGCACGCAGGCTGTGGCTCTCAAACAAAAGCGGAGATGCGCGCAGCGGAGAGAAGGAGAAAGTTATGGAGTTGAAGCAATCAGTTCAATTGGGGGGAGTAGAATTTTCAATAGAAACGGGCAAAATTGCCAAGCAAGCCGACGGAGCAGTGATAGTTCGTTACGGAGACACGATGGTTCTTGTCGCTGCAATGGGAACGAAACCACGCGAGGGCATCGATTTTTTCCCGCTCACCGTTGAATACCGCGAGTACGGCTACGCAGCCGGGCGCATTCCCGGCAATTACTTCCGACGCGAAGGCCGCCCATCAGAAAAAGAAACGCTAACGTCAAGATTAATAGATCGGCCAATCCGTCCTCTATTCACAAAGGGATACAACAGCGAAACGCAAGTGATCGCCTTCGTGCTCTCGGCGGATGAGAATTACGATTCGGACGTTCTTGCGATAACCGGGGCCTCGGCTGCGCTTTATCTTTCGGATATTCCTATGGAGACGCCTATAGCCGGCGTTCGCGTAGGGTTAATCGAGGACCGCTTCGTCGTCAATCCAACCTACGATCAAACGCGGGCTTCGTCGCTGAATCTGATCGTCGCCGGTTCGGAAGAAGCAATAGTGATGGTAGAAGCAGGCGCTCAGGAGGTGACCGAAGAAGTTATGGTCGAAGCCCTGCTGTTCGGCCACAACGAGATCAAAAAGTTGTGCCGGCTTCAGAGAGAAATGCATCAGAAGCTCGGTATCGTCAAACGCGAAGTTATCAAGCCGGAGCTGGACTCGGGGATGCTCGGGGAAATCGAGAGCCGAACAACCGACGCGTTGCGCGATGCGCTCGATACTACAAAACATGGCAAGCTTGAAAGCTATTCGCTTGTTGACAAGCTGAAAGAAGAAACCGTTCAGTCTTATCCGGAAGATGATCCAGCCAAACGTTTGATGGCTGGAAAGATATTCAATCATCTGAAGGAAAAGACCTTCCGTGAAGACATCTTGAATCGCCGTCATCGGCCCGACGGCCGTCGGTTTAACCAGATCCGCCCAATCTCGATCGAGGTCGGCTGGCTCCCGCGCACGCACGGCTCGGCGTTGTTTACCCGCGGCGAGACCCAGGCCATCGTCACCGCCACCCTCGGCACCAGCGAAGACATCCAGTATATGGATGACCTGGAAAAGGGTGAGATCAAACGTCGCTTCCTGCTCGCCTATAACTTTCCGCCTTTCTCAGTCGGCGAGACAGGACGTACTGGTTCGACAAGCCGCCGCGAATACGGCCACGGCGCGCTAGCGCGCAGATCGCTAGAGCCTATGCTTCCCGACGAGGCCGACTGGCCCTATACCATGCGGGTCGTTTCCGATATCACAGAATCCAACGGCTCGAGCTCGATGGCGTCTGTGTGCGGCGGGTCGCTCGCGTTGATGGATGCAGGAGTTCCGTTGAAAGCTCCGGTTGCCGGCGTAGCGATGGGGCTAGTGATGGAAGGCAACAAGTACGCGATCCTGACCGACATTGCGGGCGCCGAAGATCATTACGGCGACATGGACTTCAAAGTCAGCGGAACCCGCTCGGGCATTACCGCGCTGCAGATGGATATCAAAGTAACCGGGATAAACGCGCAGATTCTTGCCGATGCTTTGCAACAGGCCAAGGATGGAAGGCTCTATATTCTGGACAAAATGGAGGCGGCGATTCCGGCTCCGCGGCCGGAGATAAACAAATACGCTCCGCGTATTCTCACTATCCAGATTCCGGTCGACAAGATTCGTGAAGTCATTGGGCCGGGCGGCAAGGTGATTCGCGGGTTGGTCGAGAAGACCGGCTGCAAGATCGACGTGGAAGATACCGGGCGCATCAACATCGCTTCGTCGAATCTCGAAAAAGCGGAAGCTTGCAAGCGCGCGATCGAAGAAATCACCGCGGTCCCTGAAGTTAATAAGACCTATCTCGGCACCGTCCAGCGCATCGCCGACTTTGGCGCGTTCGTCGAGATTATGCCGGGCACCGACGGCCTGTTACACGTTTCCGAAATAGCCGAGTACAGAGTACGGGATGTTCGGGATGAGCTTACAGAAGGCCAGCAGTTGCTGGTGAAGGTGATCAACGTCGACCCGTCGGGCAAGATTAGATTGTCACGCAAGGCCGTGCTTCGAGAAGAGCGCGGCGAGACGGGAGAAGAGGAGCGACAGCCTGACTTTGATCGTGACGGCGGTGGCGATCGTCCGCCTCGAGATGATCGGGGACCTCGCCCGCCCCGACCGGGCGGCGACCGCGATCGACGCCCTCGCGGCCCGCGACGCTAATTCAGCCGAAGCTAATTCCGGTAAAAAGGATGAACAGATTGCTCGAAAGAGCTACGCTGTTCATCCTTTTTTAGTCTCTGTTGCCTCAGCGGGATACGCGGTTCAAGCGGCCGTCCCATCTCCATACCGCGTCATCAACCAGGTGAACTCCGCCCAGCCACAGATCTATGCCGTTGAGGTCGATAAAATCGCGCTGCCCGGCCAGAACATCCTTACCGGTCTCGGTTATCGTAAACGAAGCGTCATAATAGCGATTTGACTTCATATCCGGATCCGAATTGTCGGGATTGTCTATCGCGATCACCGCGCTTTTGGCGGTCCCGAGTCGTTTCAAAGAGTCCCACAGTTGAGAGTCCCCCAGACCGTATGCAGACTCGGTTTCCCAAAATCGCGGAAACAGTTGCTTGAGTTTGATGGTGCCGGTTGAAATCAGCTCCAGTGCTTTGTTCTCGATTCGACCGAGGCCGTTTCTCACCGAGGGAAACCTCTCCAGGTGTAGACGCAATGCTTGTCCAAGAAAGGGCATCGCCGATGTGTCTCCTTCAATCAATCGCGCGATCTTATTTGGATCTGGCGACCGATATGCCGCCCACGACTGAGTTGCAAGATGCAGTTCGGAGTCACTCACTGTATGACGTTTGTCGAACAAAGAAGCCAGTTGTTCGCCGGTCAGTTGCCCAAGCCCCCTGAAGTCTTGAACTCCGGGAAATTCACCGATGCAAACCAGGCTCAGCCGTGTCTGGCGGGTTGACCTCCTTGCGAACCAGTCGAGCAGATAGATCAAGTTGATTTGGCAGAACAAGTCGTGCTCAAACCACAGAATCGTCTCATCGTGTGCAGCAAATTTGCTCAGCCACGCTTCCTGTTCGCGCACTTCCTTTTCGCACTTCTCAATCGTCCGCTCATAGCCGGAATGAAAAAGGGCTCGAACGGCAACCCACTCATCGGGTGAAAGATTCTCTGGCGCCGGCCCTTCCATCAATACTTCTCGAAAAGCCTTGTGCTCTCCCGGGAATCCAAATTCTCGCAATGTTCCGGCCGTTGAGTCTCCGTTATGAATGTGAAGCATAAGTCTCTATCCTTGCGCGTCCCCCTGAGTTATTGCTATCAACGCTTCTTGGCTGGCTGGCCACCGTTGAGCCACATTCGGGCACTGTTGCATAACCTGAGGCTAACACTCGCAGTCTGATCATCCCAAGTGTAACGCGGAAATCCAGAAAAGAGGTTCCTTATTGCGGACAGACGAATTCCAGGTTCACAACTGCCCGCGTTTGGTTCAAGCCGGTCCCGTGATGTATCATCGGGGACAATGACGAGGTAAGAAATGGCAGAAACATCGATTCCATTACCATCGGGCTTCACGGATATGTCGAAGGCCGACCAGGTTCGATATCTTCAGGATCTTTGGGATCACATCGCCGACAGTCCCGGCGAGATCCCGGTCCCGGAGAGCCACTTTCAATTAGTTGAAGCGCGGCTGAAGCGACATCGGAATGATCCGTCCGCTGCGCGTTCGGCTTTCGAAGTCCTGGATCGCCTTACAAAAACGCCGAAGTGACCGAGTCTGCTTTCGAAAGCAGTCGCGCTTTCGGATCGTGATCCACACAAAACAAAAAAGAGCATCGAGGAGCGAACTATGAAAGAACGCATAGCAGTGTGTTGTCTAATCTTTGTTCTCTTGTTATCGAGTCTAGCACTCGCGCAATCGCAGGGTCCGCCCGCACCGATTATCGCGATAAAGGCCGGTCGTTTGATTGACCCGGAAACCGGCGTCGCCGCTGCCAACCAGGTGATCGTGGTCCAGGGCGAGAGGATCACCGCCGTCGGACCGAACCTTACCATCCCAGCCGGCGCTACTGTCATTGATCTATCGAAACTCACGGTGTTGCCCGGTCTCGTCGATGCACACACGCATATGGCGCTGACTTACAAAGAGCAGCCGGAAAACAACTACTACTATCTGACCGTGGTGATGGATTCGACGGCGTTGCGCGCGATCCAGGCGGCCTCTAACGGTATTCAACTTCTCAACTCCGGCTTTACGGTCATTCGCGACGTCGGGAACAACGGACTCTACGCGGATACCGCTCTGCGCCAGGCAATCGAGCAGGGATGGCTGCCCGGCCCGACGGTAATTCCGTCAGGCATCATCATCGGTGGAACCGGGGGACAATTGTGGCCGACACCCGAAATGTACAAGCGGCACAATATCGTGTACCCCGAATATTTGGATGCAAACACTCCCGACGAGATAATCCGCGCGATCCGCGAAAACATGCTGTTCGGCGCCAGGACAATCAAGCTGTGCATTGATTGCAAGCCGTGGGGCTACTCGGTCGACGACATCAAGCTGGCTATCAGCGAAGCCGCGAAGGGCGGCTGCAAAGTGGAAGGCCACGTCCAAACACCGGAAGGAGCGCAAAGAGCTATCGATGCAGGCATCCACATAATCGGTCACGGCAATGCTCTGACACCAGAGCATCACCGTCAGATGGCTGCCAAAGGAATCTATCTCGCGGGAACCGACACTCCTTTTACCAAGTATCGCGGCAGCGAAAACGCGTTTAGACAAACAGTGGCGAAACTGCGCGACGCGTGGGAGAAAAAAGTGCCGTTGACCTTCTCCACCGACTTCGACTACTGGAATGACCGGATGAAAGACGACAAGACCGGCGAATGGTTGAGCCGCGGCGACCTGACAATCGCTTTTATAGAAACGTGGAAAGCGGCGAACATCCCACCGGCTGATATCCTTCGGGCGATGACGATCAATGGATACAAAGCAGCGGACATCATCAAGGAGCGCGGCCCGATAAAACCCGGAATGTTCGCGGATATGATCGCGGTCACCGGCGACCCGCTAACCGACATCGATTCGTTGCGAAACGTGCAGTTCGTGATGAAAAACGGGCTGGTGTTCAAGAAGGATGGTGCGATGACTCCGGAGAAGTTCTTTCATCCTGGTCCGGTCAGAATGCCAAACGGCCGATGGACTCGCTAACGAATCGATCCTTCTCTTCTTTGCGTCTTCGCGGTCCTTGGCGTCTTTGCGCGGAAGAGTACCATGCGAAGGGTTAGTTCCGCGCAAAAGACGCCAAGAACCGCAAAGACACAAAGAAGATGACATGCAATCGGTGCCAGCTTTTCCTTTTCTTTCCGCCGGTTTGCTATAATTCAATTTTCAAATTCGCAGTAAAAAGACAACCGTTATGACTGGACACGAAATACGACAGAAATTCCTGGACTACTTTGCCGAACGCGGTCATCGCATCGTGCGAAGCTCCCCGCTCTTGCCGGCAAACGATCCTACGCTGCTGTTTACCAACGCCGGGATGAATCAGTTCAAAGACGTTTTTCTCGGCCTCGAGCCACGCGATTACAAACGCGCCGTGTCGTCGCAGAAGTGCGTGCGCGCCGGAGGAAAGCACAACGATCTCGACGAAGTCGGCCGCACTGCGCGACATCATACCTTCTTTGAGATGCTGGGTAATTTTTCGTTTGGCGATTACTTCAAAAAGGAGGCCATTTACTTCGCCTGGGATTTACTGGTGAACGAATTCGGTCTTGAGCCGGAGCGTTTGTGGTTCTCGGTCTTTGGCGGCGACGACGAGGTTCCTGCCGATGAAGAAGCCGAGCGGTACTGGCAGCAGGTTGGCGCGCGGCCCGAGCGTGTTCTTCGGTTCGGCCGCAAAGACAACTTCTGGCAAATGGGTGAGACCGGGCCGTGCGGACCGTGTTCCGAGATTCATTACTACATGGGCGACCGGCCTGACGATCCCCAATACAATCGGGTCGAGTATGTCAACGGACCGGGCGACACCACGATGGAAATCTGGAATCTGGTGTTCATGCAGTTCAACCGCTCGCAGCGTCCCGACGGCTCGTACCAGCTCGATCCGCTTCCGGCGCCCTCTGTTGATACGGGTGCAGGCCTCGAGCGGCTGACCGCCGTCCTTCAAGGCGTAAAGTCAAACTACGACACCGATCTCATTCAGCCGATTATCGACTTCGTAGCGAACCTAGCCGATACGGCTTACGACTATGATTCGGCGGCGGGCATGTCGATCCGAGTGATCGCCGATCACGCTCGCGCGACTGCGTTCTCGCTTGCGGATGGCATTGCACCCGGAAACGTTGGCCGCAATTACGTGCTGCGAAAGATAATGCGTCGCGCCATTTATCACGGCGTGAAGGGGCTCGGCTTGAAGCCGCCGTTCTTTCATAAGGTCACGGACTTTGTGGTCGATTTGATGGGCGCGCCTTTTCCGGAACTCATTGCATCGCGGCACCTGATCGAACAGACCGTTCGCGGCGAGGAACAGCGCTTCAGCAGGATATTGACCGTCGGTGAGCCCCGGCTCGCCGAGTTGTTCGAACGCCACACCCCCGAAGCTCCGCCGATGTCCGAGCTTGCTCGTACCTATGACACTTACGGCGTGCCGCGAGATTTGATTCGGGTCGTTCTGGCCGAGCACGGCATCGAGATGAGCGAAGACGAATTCAACGAGCAATTCGACGCTGCGTTGAAAGAGCTTCAGCAGCAGACCGCTCCAGCCCTGACTGAGACCGCGAGGCGGGGGCGTGAAATCTACTCGAACGTGACAGGAGCTCTGCCTCGCACCGAGTTCACCGGGTATCGTGAAACTGAGACGAGCGGTGCGCGCGTTCTGGCTATAATCGCAGGAGACGAGCAACGCAAGTCGCTGACGACAGGCGAAACAGGCGAGGTAATCCTGGATCGATCACCGTTTTACTCTGAGGCCGGTGGACAGATCGGCGATACAGGAGTGTTTGAGGGCGATAATGTGCTTGCTCAAGTGGAAGACACTTATTCGGTGGTAACGGGATATCACCTCCATAGGACAAAGATCGAGCAAGGAGAGCTCAGCGTAGGAGACAGGATCAACCTGCGAGTCGATGTCGAGCGCCGTCGTCGAATCAAAGCGAATCACACCGGCACTCACCTGCTGCATGCTGCATTGCGTGAGGTGCTCGGTCCGCACGTCAAGCAGGCCGGCTCGCTCGTCGCGCCCGACAGACTGAGATTTGACTTCACGCATTACGCCCCGCTGAGCGAAGACGAGATCGCTGAGATCGAGCGGCTGGTCAACAGCGAGGTCCTTCACAACCGCGCGGTGGAAACGCAGATCAAGCCCCTCGAGGAAGCTCTACACTCGGGAGCGATGGCGTTGTTTGGAGAGAAGTACGCGTCCGATGTCCGCGTCGTAAGCGTTCCCGGATTTTCGACCGAGCTTTGCGGCGGCACTCACGTCGGCGCGACGGGAGATATCGGCCCGCTCAAGATCGTAAGCGACTCATCGATCGCCGCGGGTGTCCGCCGTGTCGAGGCGTTGACCGCTGATGCGGCGATCAATCGCTTCCAGGTGGACGAACGAGTGATTGAAGAGCTCGCGGCGCGGTTTAGAGTCCCGGTTCGCGATATCCCGGCTCAGGTCGACAAGCTTCAAGATCAGGTGCGCCGGTACGAACGCGAGATCGAGCAGCTAAAGTTGAAGATGGCCCAGGCGGAGTCTGCTTCAGCAGCCGACAGCGCAAGAGAGATCGCGGGCATTCGAGTTGTGGCCCGTCGGGTGACTAATCTCGACTCGAACGGAATGCGTCAACTCGCGGACTCGTTGTCACAAAAGCTCAAATCAGGCGTGGTGGTGCTCGGTCAGGCAAGTGACGGGAAAGC
The DNA here is from genome assembly GCA_035649735.1 of Blastocatellia bacterium. Classification (GTDB taxonomy): domain Bacteria; phylum Acidobacteriota; class Blastocatellia; order UBA7656; family UBA7656; genus Onstottus_A. Next base: position 23,710 of record DASRIZ010000161.1, read on the forward strand.
CTCGCTTGTGGCCCGTGTAACCGACGATCTCACCAAACGTCTCAACGCTGGTCAGCTCGTGCGCGAGATATCTGCTCTTATTGGGGGCAAAGGCGGCGGCCGAGCCGATATGGCAACCGGTGGAGGCAGTGAACCCGAGAAGCTGGATCAGGCTCTGGAAGCCAGTTACGTGGCGGTGGAGAAAATGCTGGCAGCATCGTAGTCCTTGCATCGCTAGTAAACGCCTTTAAGCCCATTCCGCTCCGGTGAGGTTCAAGTGAAAACAACAACGCGGCTCACAACAGCAGGTTGTGAGCCGCGTTTCTTCAGGCCTGGCCAATACGGCCCATGTTTTAGAACGTGAACTTCAGCGCCAGCTGTACCTGTCTCGGGTCTCCGACTCCCTGTCTCAAGAAGCCGTCAAAGTTGAAGAGCCCCGGAGTGGTTAGCGGGTTAACGTTGTTGTCGTTGTTGAAAGTGTTGAACATCTCGACCGACGGCGTCAGCGCAAACCGCTCGCCAAGCTTGAATGCCCGCATCAGCCTCCAATCAAAAGAGAAGTACTCATTGTCCTTGCGTTCCGTATTGCGATTGGTTGCCGTTCGAGCACCCGGCGTGATCGGCTGGGCAGTGCGGGCCTGAATGCGTCCGCTGAACTGAAAGCCACCGCCCATTTCGGCATAAGCGTAAAGGTTGAACTTATGCCGGATGTCGCGGTCAGACAGCGCGTAATCGAGTGATAGATTGTTGATATCAAAAGCGCGATCGGTGAACGGATCCCGCTCATTTGAATCGTCATCCAGGTCCTTCGAAAGAACGTAGTTGCCCTCAAGTTGGAAGCGATCGCTGAATCGCTTTCGTATGCCGATGGTGAGCCCCCGGTAAAGCGACTTCCCGGGGCTGCTTGTAACAAAGACTTCGCCGAGATCCGGACCGAAGAAGTTGTTGCGGTTGACGTTCAGGAAGCGGGTCAGATGAACTCCCTTAGCGTGCGTGAAGTCCAGATAGAAAGCCCAGTTCGGAGCAAGCTCCTGCTCGAACGCCGCATTGGTTGTGTAGATCCGCGGGTTGGCATAATCGCGGGCGAAGACGCGAACACCGCTAAAACACGGGAATGGATTCGAACCGCAGCTCTGAGCGGTAGGCGTTATCAGTCCTGGCCATACCGGCAAGATTGTGGGATTTGCAAAAAGCCCGCCGGCGATGGTCTGCTGTTGAACGCCGTTTGTTGTAATCGAACCGACCTGCGACAACATATTTTGTCGAGCGTTGTAAATTCCCCAACTCGCTCGCAACACTGACTTGCCATTGCTTCGTAGATCCCAGGCGAAGCCGAGACGCGGCTGAAACATCTTCTTCTGACTAGGCAGCGTCCCGTCAGATGGGAATCTCGGATCACTCAGAAACTTCCCATAGGCGGTTTCGGAAGGTGGCACAACCGGGTCGGGGAATATCTGGGCTTCCCATCTGAGCCCATAATTGAAGGTAAAGTTCGGCCGGACTTGCCACTTATCCTGAATAAATAGCGCGTACTCTTCGTTGTCGATTGTCGACGCGCCTGCGGCATCGGTCGCTGGTCCTGAGCGGCCCGCGCCCTGTAAATAGAGCAGGAGATGAGACGCATTCGCCACCGGGCCAAAACCGGGGCCAAGCGAAGCTGGTGAGGCGTAGCGCAAGAATCCGGTCACGCTGTCGAACAAGTAGCGTCCGGCGAAAAATCCGCGGAATACCTGATCGTTTAGAGTGTGCAACCACTCCCCTCCGAACTTATAGGTATGCTTGCCCGAGACGATCGAGAAGCTGTCTCTGAGCTGCGTTCGCCAGATCAGCTCGTCGACGTTTGGATGGAGAAAGAACGGGTTGCCGAATCGAAAATCAGGGGCGAATCCTATTCCGGTATCGGCAAGAAGATTGGACGGAGTGGCAGAGCGAGGACGGGATTCGCGCGCGTATGTGAAGTGCGCCTCGTTAAGCTTTGTCGCCGATATCGAGCTGAACAGGTTCAAGTTGAACACATTGATCTTGGATGGCCCCTCAGTACCATTAGCCGAAGTGCCGTACGTAGCGACATCAAACGTCTGATTCTCGTTCTTCGAGTAATTGAAGTTGTAAGAAGCGCTTAGTTTGTGATCGGCGCTGAGGTTCCAATCGAACTTGGTCAACACCGCCGAATTCCGGATTGGATGCTCGACCGGCAATCCTTCATTCTGCCCAAGACGTGCCTGAATAAAGTTGATCAAAGCGAGTCGCTGACAATCTGGACTGCTGTCGATCAACGCTGCGTTTGCCGTAATTGTAGGCGCCGAAACAGAACACGGAGTGCCGATCGGCTCGCTCAAATTAGCGCGGGTCAGGTTTGAGATGATCTGCTCGGCCGCAACAAAGAAAAAGGCCTTGTCCTTGATGATGGGTCCACCGATCGTTCCACCGAACTGCTCGCGATGAAAATCCTTGAGCGGCTTACCGTCCGATGTATTGGCGGTCAGCCCCTCGAGGCGTTGAAAATAGAACAGGCTCCCGCGAACGTCGTTCGTTCCGGACTTTGTGATGACGTTAACAACGCCGCCAGCCGTGCGGCCGAACTCGGCGCCCGCTCCGGTAGCGATCACTTGAAACTCCTTGACCGCGTCCAGGGTTATGTCGATCGCAGCACGCTGTCCCCCGGCTTGCTCGCCAAAGAAGCCGTTATTGTAGTCGCCGCCGTCGAGACTGATGTTGTTGAAGATGCCTCGTTGCCCGGCAAAATTTATCTCATCACCGTCAGGGCCCTGGGTGATGCTGACTCCCGGCGTCAGAGTAAGAAGATCTTCGAACTTCCTGCCAAGAATTGGCAGATTGCTTACGGCGAGCTCGTTCAAGGTCGAGCTTGATTCGGTTTTCACCGTATCGATTGTTGGAGCGGCGGTGATTGTTATCTTTTCCTCCAGCCGCGACACTTTCATACTGAGAGTGAGGTTGATAGTCTGCCCGACGGTGAGCTCGAGATTCTCCTGGATTACTGTACTGAACCCTTGTTTTGATACCGTAAGGACGTGCCGGCCTGGCTGCAACTGAAGAAACACAAACCGACCGTCCGCATCGGTGGTTAAGGTTCTCGAGAAGTTTGTGTCGGGGTTCCTGACCTCCACGTTCGCGCCGGAGACCGCCCCACCCTGTTCATCCGACAGCGTTCCCTGAATTACTCCAGTGGTCATTTGCGTTTGCGCTACGACGCCAGATGCTAGTGCCAGCACAACGGGCAAACCTAATGCAACTAATCGTATCAGCCTTTTCATTCTTGTCTCTCCGATCGTCGCCTCAATTTTGACAGTGGGTGAATGTTTTGTAGACCACTTGAGGGACGAAAGTCAACACGCGGCGCACTCCCGGGTCCGCTCGTCAGTAAACGCTTGACCAATGCGTCAACCGCTATCATGCTGTGGGCGGCACTGGCACTCGGTTGTCGCTCAGGAAGTAAGAGGCAATGATCGCCATAATCGTAATTTCGTTTCTCGCGCTGATCGGTGCTGTCTTCACGATTTATTTCTGGCAGCAAACGCCTTCTGACAACAGCCAACCTCTCAATCCGGACCCTCGTTTCAAGGGAGGTTTGTTTGATCACCCAGATGCAAGCGTACTCGATGAAGAGCGACAAGCAAGAATTCGATCCGGCCGACAGAAGGTGCTTGAACGCGCGCGTGGCGGTGATCTAAGCGCGCTTGATGAAGCGCACTCCACTGATGCTGCGTTCTACGCCGAAGCTCTTGATGCCCAGATCGAGTGGGCAACTGCACGTCAGGAAAACCTGGCAGCCCTCGTCTCGCACGTTTCAACGAGCAGGGAGCTGAGAGCAAATAAAAAGCTGGCCCAACTGTTAATTGAGACGTGGAAGAGCGAGCCCGATCGGCGTTCGACAACCGAGATGGTCCACATCGCCGCGCTTTCGGATGACCCGGAGACTTATGGCAACGCTGTTCAAGCGACGATCGAGCTTTGGCGATCGGGGAAGCTTCCCTGGTTTACACCGGAAGAACTGGCGGATCTCCTGGTCAGTCAATATTGGCTGGTGTCGCCAGAAGCGAGGAGCGGAGGAGTGGGCTTTGCGTTAAAGCGAAGCCTCCTGAACGTTCGCCGAGAACTGGCAACGGCGGCTTCCACACTTTGAAATTGCCCTAAAGACGGAGTTGTAATCGAGGTCAACCATGAACCCAAAAGACATTCAGGCGTTTCTCCCTTATGTTGTAGTGGCGTTCGTCGCACTCATACTTCTGTTGGTGATCGTGCGGCGAATATTTGTTAACGTCGGCGCGAGAGAAATTGCGATAAAAGAACGACGCTATTTGGGCGCAAAGATGCCCCCGGGCCGCGTCGTTGCAACCGAAGGCGAGGTCGGCATTCAAGCCGACGTACTAAAGCCCGGGCTCCACTTGATCAAGTGGCCCTTCGAGAAGGTGATTCGTAAGTTCCCGCTGATTGAAATCGGGCCCGATGAGATGGGTGTCATCGAAGCCATCGACGGCGAACCGATGCCCCCCGGAGGGATCTTTGCCGCCGATCGGGCGCAAAACGCGCACAACAACTTCCAGGACCCGATCGCGTTTATCAAACGCGGCGGCGTCAAAGGCATTCAGCTTCGCACGCTGCCTCCGGGTTTGTGGCCGATTCACCCATATCTCTTCCGAGTTTCGGTTACCAAAACGACAGTGATCCCCCAGGGCAAGGTCGGGATCGTCACATCGGCTGACGGAGCGGAGCTCGATCCCGGCCGCTTGCTGGCGAAGGCGATCGACAATCACCGCAACTTCCAGGACGCCGAGCAGTTCATCGCGTCGGGCGGTCAGAAGGGGCCGCAGGTCGACATTCTTACCCCCGGAACCTATCGTATATTGACCGACTCCACGCCGCTTGAAGGCGGCGGCGAAAGAAAACCGGGTTTGTTTTTCGTTCGGCTCAATGACGCAACCGTCATTCAAGAGAATCAAATCGGTCTTGTTGAAGCCCTGGATGGATCGCCACTGGATCCCAGAGACTACGTCGCCACTTCGATCGATGGCCACGATAACTTTCAGGACGGCAACGAATTCATCGGGCATGGCGGTCAGCGCGGTCCGCAGAAAGACATACTTCTGCCGGGCACCTATTACATCAACTCGATGTTGTTCAAGGTGATTCTCGAATCTGCGAAGGAGGTCAGACCCGGCGAGGTCGCCGTCGTAGTCTCGAACGTCGGCAAAGATCCCTCCGAAGAAGTGCGGCGGGCCATGGCCGCGAAAATCCGTGATCGCCTTGAGCGCGAAGAGCAGGAGCAAGTAGCCCACGCCGCCGCCCGGCTCGATGACAAGGAGACCGTCGCCGAGATCAAAGAAGACCTTTCACTGAGCGATCCAGCGGATAGCCGGCTTGACGCAGGCGCACACGAAGCTTACGTTGTACCCGCGGGCTTTCGAGGAATACAGGAGACCGTAGTAGGACCCGGCCGTTACTACGTCAACACTCTCGCTGTTACGCCGATCGTCATACCAACAACAAACCAGACCGTCGAGTGGACCTCAGGCGAGGTTGCAAACACGTTCAATCCGTTCGAAGTGATCTCGAAAGACGGTTTCACTATGCAGCTTGAAGTGCGAGTCGTGTTTCGCGTGAAACCCGAAGACGCGCCCTTTATGGTGGCAAAGATCGGTTCGGTCGACCGGCTCATTCAGAACGTGATGCACCCTCTGATCGATTCAATCTTTCGCAATCAGGCTTCTGAATCGTCGGCAATGGCATACCTGCAAAACCGGCACGAAGAGCAGGAACGCGCTGAAGCTCGAGTGCGAGCCCACCTGTTGAAGTATCACGTAGACGTCGTAAACGTGCTGATCTGTCATATCCACCTGCCCGAAGAGCTGATGAAAACTCAGACAGAGAAGATCCTGGCCGAGCAGCGTCAGAACATGTTCAATGCGCAGCGCGAAGCCGAAGAACGACGCATTCAACTGGAGAAAACCAAAGCACAGGCCGACAATCAACGCGACCTGATGGCAGCGACCGTCGGCGTGGACATAGCCGGCAAACGCTCAGAACAGCGCAAAGCCGAGGGTGAAGGCGAAGCGAGCTACATTCTGGCGACCGGTAGAGCGGAAGCTGAAAAGGTTAGATTGATGGGCGAGGCGCAGGGCGTCGCTTATGCCGAGCAAGTAAACGCGATCGGCCCGCAAGGCGTGGCGCTGGTAGAGACGTTGAAAGTGATCGGTGAGAAAGGCGTACGGATAACCCCGGATGTTATGGCTTCGGGAGGAGCGGGTGACGGTGGAGGCAATATTGGCACTCTGCTGTTGTTGAACCTGTTTAGAGACCGGCTCGAGCTTGGAACAAACAACGGCGCTCCCGCGTCTTCCAAGGTCAAATAACGGTGACAAAGTGAGAGTTCCCCAACCGAACGAGACGGTTGGGGAACTTTCACTCCAGCCCAGCAGGGTAAGCACACAGCGCGCTTCCAGACCCTTCAACCTTTCCGGTTGGGGGATTTCCCACAAAGTCTGGGATGTCCTGGGCTAAAAGAAATGTGGTCCAACGACGCTAACTCAAGGCCTTACACTCTTTCCATCATTCGCGTTCCCACCTTATCTCTTTTCATTGACGCTATCAGCCGATATAATTCTCCGGCCCGCGCACAGCCCTCTTCCGAGCCAGCGCGAAAACAAGTTGACCGCGTCAAGATGAAAAGAGCAAACGGACAAACGATCAAGCTGTGCCTGATAGGTTTTGCGGGGCTAGCGCTGTTTTGGCCGACGCTGCTACGTCCCTGCCACGTTTCGTCAGACACAAGCGATCCGCTACGCGGCGCCATTGCCGACCAGAATCTGATCCTGTTTAGGCGCGGGGCTCTCGACACCACGGTGAGCGCCGCTCTGGACACTTCTTACGAAGATCAGCGGGCGATGACCGCGATGGGCCTGTCACGCTCAAAACAGACACGCATCATTCAGTTTGGCGGCAGAATAAGAGCCAGGTGGATCGACGCGCTTCGAGCAACCGGAGTGGCGATAGCGGGTTACGTTCCGAACAACGCTTACATTATCCACGGTGACCAGCACCAACTGGCTCAGGTAGCCGCGCTCGATTCGGGAACTGCCTGGGACGACGCGAGACCAATCCGATGGATGGGCCGGCTTAATGCGGTTCACAAGCTCGACCCGAAATTCACCGACGAGATGCTCGCCGCAACCGGCGCCACTGTGAACGCCGAAATCGAGTTGATCGATTCGACCGATTCGGAATCGGCGATCGAGACTATCAATAGATTTGCTTCAAACGTGAACCGCGAACCCAGGAGGTTCCTCAATCTTGTGGTCCTTTCAGTGAGGGTACCGGTAGAACGTTTGCCGGAAATAGCCGATCTGGATCAGGTGCTGTTCGCCGGCCCGGCCTCCGAGATGAGTCTCCACGACGAGAGGGGCGCTCAGATCGTCGCCGGCAATCTAAATGCGGAAGGCACGCAGCCCAGCGCACCTGGCTACGTTTCCTGGCTTGCATCGAAGGGGTTGGACGATCCGCCTGATTTTGTCATCGATGTCACGGACTCGGGACTCGACCGCGGTTCCACTGACAGGGCTTTGCTTCATCCGGATTTTTTGGATTCTGCGCTCGAGAGCCGTATACCGTACATCATCAATTACGCGTCTGATGGGCGCACGGATGACCGGCGTGGACACGGCACGATCGTGGCCTCAGTTGCGGGTGGGCGAGGCTCAAGCGAACGTGAAGACGCGCCCGGGTACATGTACGGATTGGGGGTCGATCCGGTCGCGCGGCTTGGCGCATCCCGGATTTTTAACCAAAACGGTCAGCTGCCCGGGACCCTTCGGTTCACTACCGTTGCCTCGGCCGCCTACGCAGCAGGTGCGCGAATATCAAACAATAGCTGGGGAAACTCCTCCAATCAGTACGACTCAACCGCCCAGGAATACGACGCGCTAGTTCGCGACGCTCAACCCGCAATACCCGGCAACCAGGAGATGGTCTTTGTTTTTTCCGCTGGGAACGCCGGTGGCGGAGGACATATCAGTTCGCCGGCCACCTCCAAGAACGGCATCGCCGTCGCGGCAAGCGAAAACTACCGGCCCGAGGGGGTCGATGCCTGCAACCTCGACGGTGGCGGCAATATAGGCCCCGAAGGCGCCAATAACGCTCAAGACATTCTGCGCTATTCGTCGGGAGGACCCACCAGCGACGGACGCGCAAAGCCGGATATCGTCGCACCCGGAACCCACGTCATCGGCGCCGCGTCGCAAGGCCCCGGATTTTTTGGTGATGGTCTGTGCGCGGGCGCGGGTCTGTTTCAGCCACCAAACCAATCTTTGTACACGTGGTCATCAGGCACGAGTCTGGCAGCGCCTCACGTCTCAGGCGCCGCCTCCCTGGCGCGAAGGTTCTTCGTTGCGCAGGATCTGCTTGGCCAGAATCGAGCGCCTTCGCCGGCGATGACCAAGGCCTGTTTGGTAAACTCGGCGTCTTATATGACCGGGGAAAATGCCGGAGGCAATTTTCCTGGTGAGCGACAGGGATGGGGACTGGCCAATCTGTCGCGTGCATTCGACGGGGCAATGCGGCGGTTGGTCGACCAGACAAACCTGTTTACCGAGAGCGGTCAGACGTTTCAGTTGCAGTGCTCAGTCGCCGATAGGACAGCACCATTGCGAGTGACACTCGCGTGGACCGATGCCCCGGGCTCACTGCTTGGGCCGGCGATTGTGAATGACCTGGATCTTGAGCTGGCAATTGGCGGCGTCACGGTTTACCGAGGTAATGTGTTCGCCGGTGCTCATTCAATAGAGGGCGGCGAGGCTGACCGCCTTAATAACATTGAGTCGATTTACATCCCGGCCGGAGTTATCCCAGCAGGGGTTGAGGGAAACTTTATCGTTACGGTTCGCGCGACGAACATCGCGGGCGACGGCGTACCCGGCAATGAAACCGTTCTGGATCAGGATTTCGCGCTGTTGGTTTACAACGCCGGGCCGCCGATCCAGGGACCGCCTCCGCCACCCCCCAACAAGACCCCGCTCATCTTCGAAGTGACGTATGTGAAGAAAACCATCACGATTAGCGGGCGCGATTTTACCTCCGCGGCTCGAGTGGAGATCAACGGTAAGGTGATTGAAAGGGACTTTGAATTCAACGCCACTAACAACTCGCTGGGTCTGAAGCTGAAACCGCGCAAGTTGAATCTCACCGAAGGACCCAATCAAATTGTGTTGATCGAGAACGCCCTCCGTTCGCAACCATACGTCCTGGTACGTTGAGCCAGAGGGCAGAAGGCAGATTACAGTTTTGCAACGCGTGTGATCACATTACCGAATTGAGACACTACCGAATTGAGACTGAGAGTTAAATGACAAATGAAAAATGGCAAGTCGAAATGGAAAATCCAGTCTGGGCTTTACGCTGATACTGCTTTCTGCTTTCTGCCTTCTGCTTTCTGCCTTTTCTGCCCTACGGTCTGATGTTGTAATACCTGATCTTGCTGTTAAGCGTGGTGGTGTTCATCCCGAGGAGTTTGGCGGCGCGAGACTGATGGCCGCCGGTTACTTCCAGCGCGCGCCTGATCAGCTCTATTTGGAATCGATTTACTTCGTCATAGAAAGAAATCCCGCGAGATAAATCGATCTGAGTCGCAACTTTTTGGCCCCCCACCTGTGAGGCTGCCCGTTGCGGGTTAAGGACTTCTTCTCGCAGGTCCTCTCGCTCGATATTCTTGCCTCGCGCGATAATTACGGCGCGCTCAATCACATTCTCAAGCTCGCGGACGTTTCCGGGCCAGTTATAGGCTTCGAGTGCCGACAGAACTTCCGCGCCGATCTGATCCGAGATATCTCGGTTGTTTTCGGCGGTGTACTTTCTTATGAAATGCTGAGCGAGCGGCAGGATATCTTCGCGACGCTCCCGAAGAGGCGGTAGCGCTATGGAAATGACGTTCAAGCGGTAAAAAAGATCTTCGCGGAACGTGCCTTCGTCGACCGATTGCTTCAGGTCGACATTTGTCGCAGCGATAATCCGAACGTCCACCTGTCGTCGCGTGGTGTCGCCCAGTGGCGTGAAGTCGCGTTCCTGAATGACTCGCAGGAGTTTGGCTTGAGTTTCCATCGAGATGTTCCCTATCTCGTCAAGAAAAATCGAGCCTCCGTCGGCGACCTCGAAATAACCCTTTCTTGCACTGACAGCTCCTGTGAACGCGCCTCGGGTGTGACCAAAAAGCTCAGCTTCCAATAATTCGGTGGGCAGGTTGGCTGAGTTGACAGTGATAAAAGGTCTGTCTGCGCGGGCGCTATGATTGTGGATTGCTCTAGCGATCAGCTCCTTACCCGTTCCGCTTTCACCAGTGACTAGCACGGTGCTGCGCGCCGGCGCCACTTGCTCAACAAATGCAAGTATCTCGAGCATTTTTTCGCTGCGCGCGACTGTTTCCCTTGGCTCGGTGCTGCGTTTAAGGGTTTGCTTAAGCGTGCGACGTTCTTCATCTTTGCGTCGTCGGCGAACTCCCGAGGTAACGAGCTTTAGGATTTCCTTGTTGTCGAACGGCTTGCTAATGCAGGTAAACGCGCCGCGCTGCATTGCAGATATCGCGGTGTCGAATGTCGCGTAGGCGGTTATCATCACAACGACTGCTTCGGCGTCGAGTTTGAGTATCTCTTCAAGCGTGCTCAGCCCGCCCATGCCCGGCATCGAGACATCGAGCAGAACCAGGTCGTATGGACGCTGCTGAAATCTGTCCAGCCCTTCCTCGCCGCTTCGAGCAAGTTCAACCTGATAGCCTTCGGTGGCCAGCAGGCTCTCCAGCACATCGCGCATCACTTCCTCGTCGTCCACAACGAGGATGCTGCCTTTCTTTGCCATATGAGTTGGTACCACTTCCAGAACGAACTGCTGATTGTTTAGTCGCTCGCGGCTTGCATTTGTCGCGCGAAGGCGGTGGGTAGTTTGATGGTGAAATGCGCGCCCTCTCCGGGTCGGCTTTCAACAAAAATGCGCCCGTTGTGCTCCTGGATGATCCCGTACGACAGCGCCAGACCAAGCCCGGTTCCCTGCCCGACTTCCTTTGTCGTGAAGAACGGATCGTAAATACGGGCGATGTTTTCCGGCGCGATTCCTACGCCGGTGTCTCGAAAGTCAATGACTAGCGAAGTATCGACCGCTCGAGTGTGCACCGAAAGCCTGCCTCCATTCGGCATAGCGTCGCGAGCGTTCAGTATCAGGTTCATGAACACTTGCTGAAGTTTTGACGCGCTGCCGTAGGCCGGTTGAAGATGCTCGCCATAAGTGCACGAGATTGTGAACTTCGCGTTTCTTAGTTGCGGCTCCAGCAACTGAAGCGTGTCCTCCAGGACCTGGTTGATATCCACTTCGCGGAACTGGGCGTCTCCGGTACGCGAGAAGTTGAGAAGATTATTGACTATTCCTGAAGCGCGAACAGTCTGCACGTGAATCTTTTCGAGCAGTCTTCGCTTCGGATCGTCCTCCTGCACCTGTTGCAACAACATCTGAGCGTAGGAAGAGATACCTGCCAGCGGAGTGTTAACTTCGTGGGCAACGCCGGCCGCCAGCAGTCCGATCGACGAAAGTTTCTCGCGCTCGAGCAACTGCTGCTCAAGCTGGGCGCGCTCTGTTACGTTTTCGATAACCACCAGCGTGCCGGTGACCACTCCCCGCGCAGCTTCGAAAGGTGCCAGCGAGATATTAAGCGTCAGCGGCCGGCCATCTTCAGTCGAAGCGTTGTATTTGTAGATATGTCTGGTGTCGCGAATCGACCAGCCTTCCTGACCAATCACGTTTTGAATAGTTTCAATCAGGTCGCGATCAAAAACATCGTTGATGCTTCGGCGCAATGCCCGCTCGCGCGCGATACCTAAGACTTCCTCCAACGCGCTGTTCCAGGTGGTGATCCGGCCGTCGAAGTCGACTACCAGAATCCCGACGTTAACGCTCTCGATGATGTTCTCCGAGAACTCCTTGAGCCGCGCCAGTTCTTCGGCCTTTTCCATCTCCGACCGGTAGAGCAAGCTGTTGTCGATCGCAACCGCAACATAACCGGATAACGCCCTCAACAAGTCAGTGTCTTCACTGGTGAGCATTGCGCCGGCCGTCGTTCGCCCGATTCCAATAATTGCCACCATCCGGTCGCGAACAACACAGGGCACGTAGTAGTTGAGTTCGTCGTATGCCCGTCCGAGCGCTTCGCCACCGTCCGTCTCCAGCACGACATCTTCTCTGCGAAGATCGTGTGCAACGATAAAGCCCCGTCCTGCGGATCTTACTCGTATTGTTTTTTTGACGTCTACCGGCAAACTCACATCGCCTTCGATTCCGGCGGCATGCGCCAGTCTAAAGCCGGAAGGAACATTGATGTCTTCGATAAAGATTGCTACTTTGCCAACCGAAAGCATGTTCGACAACCGGCGGACAAGCGAATCGAGCAGCTGCGGAAGGGCCGTAGTTTGCGACAGGGTTCTTCCAAAATCCTGGAGCCCTGTTCGCAGGGTGTATCTCTCTCCATAAAACCATCGATCCGCCCACACCTGAAGCTTGTTCTTGATCGGGGCAAACAGCATGGCGACAATGAGCATACCCGCGACAACAACCGCCCGCGTCCGCCAGGAGTTCAGATCCGCGGTTGCCCAGATGAACTTCACCAGATCGCCCACTCCCAGCAAAACCGCCATGTAGATCGCCGCGACTGCGATGCTTGCCATCGCATGCACGAAGCTCCGGCGCATTATCACATCGACGTCCATCAACCTGTAGCGGACAATCGAATAACCAAACGACAGCGGAACCAGAATCAACGGCGCATAAGCAATCTTCTCCATTGCCGGGGTAATTTCGAAGTTCAAGAGATAGGGGATCAGATACAAAACCCCGAACGGCAGCGCTGACAGTCCCAGCCCCCAGATGATCCATTTGAGTTGCTGGCGCAGCAGCGGTTTTTCCGTTCGAATGAATGTCCGCAGCAAGAGCGCGCCGCCGATCAGGAAAAAGATCGCGAAGTGAATTAGCTCGACCTGGCGGAGGAGATTACCCCATTGAACAAGCGAGTCTTTACCGAACAACGGGGTCGACCCGATCTGAACGTTCGGCTTGTAGTGCCAGAATGCCTCGACAATAACCAGCGCTACAGCGGGCACATATAGAGATGCTATGATCGGCCGCCGGCGCACCGATAACCCACCCGATGGAAAGTTTGCACAGAAGTGGAGAAAGAGCGGAGCCAGGAGGAACCACGACGCGCCATCAAGAAAGCTAACCAGCCGATCCAGTTTCGTAAACTCCAAAGTCGGAGTATAGAAATAATTTACAAATGAGAGCAGCGACCACGCGAAGAAATGATAAGTAAGAGCGGCACGGCGTTGTTTGAATAGAACGAACAACCCGATCGCGAGATATACCAATCCTATAAAGGCCAGGTACAGACCGCGTTGGAGATCCTGGTCGAGAGTTCCCACCTTGAAATCTACGTCATAAACGGGACGCTTAATTCCAAAGATGCCTTTGAGAACCGGATCCTGATGCACGATCGCATATCTGGCATTGTTCCCGACACCCTGGTTCTCGAGGTAGCGCGAAAGCGTTTCCGCTCGCGTGACTTCTTCATAATCCAATTGGCCAGGGGTCGTCTTGGTACCGGCGGCGGCGTCGTATCTGCCGATGTAGAAGAAAGCTCGGACGTAATCGCCCTTCTTTACGGCCGACGCAAGAGGTGAATCGGGCCTCACCGACTTGGCTTGAACGCCGTCCGGAGTATCAACCCACTCAATACCATCATCGGCGACGGGTGGAAGACTCAATCGGTCGCGGAGATTGAGTATGCCCAGAACGAAAAGCGCGACGGTTATCGCCAATATGGCGATAAGCTTGGTCGTGCTCATTGGTTCTCTCATCTCAAACCCCATTGCGCGCTGAAATCAAAGAAAGGAGGGCACCGAGACCTATAGTGCGCTCGTGCAACTCCTATTCCTGCTGTTAAACCCGCCTAATACTATGCAAACTCACGGTTTTAACGCTGTCGCCGAGGTCCGCTCGCAGCCGGATTTCCATATTCTTGGAAGGGGCTCCAATTTTTCGGATACCAGCAAGTCCTTGTCTTTCAAACAAGAAGCCGACCTCCGAGCTTTTAGTCCGTGGAGCGTTGGCGTGCCCGACACGTTACGCACGAGGGCATTTTTGATCCCGAATGAACACGGCTTGACTGAACTGGCTTCGGGAAACTAGAACCTGAGCGACAGCCCCACCCGAATCAACCTGTGGAACCGACTTGCCACCAGCTCCTGACGCTCATCTGACACTGATGTTTGTTGGTCCAACAGGTTTCTTAAATCAATGACAGCAGCCCACTGTCCGGGTATGAAGCCTAAAGCGGGAAGTTCCTGAGTCAGCGAAACGCTCAGATTTGGATCATAGGTAGATATCTGCCCCTGAAACGGATCGATCGCAAACAAGGCCTGTCCGGGAGCAAGCCGAAGGACGGTTGATACTTTGGTTCCCGTTCCTATGAAGTTTGCGTCCAATTTCGCGGAGACGACGTGAAAGAGTCCGTTGCTAAAGAGGTTGGCAGGCGTCGTTATCCCGCGAGGATCAAGTTGCTGTCCCTCGCCGAATGCATAGCCTACTGAGCCGTCTAAAACCTTATTAACATGTCGGCGATAAACCACTCGCAAGCCGCGAGTGCGGCCGGACTGGTCTTCAACACGAAAAGCCGGGTCGGCCTGAGGAGCGTCGTTTGGTATCGACAGCAGTCCAACTCCGTGTCCGGAGACCGTATCGAGGAATGCCGCCACTTCAAGAGATGACTTGTCGGATAGGATTTGTTCTCCCCCGAACTCGAGTCGGTAGCTCCGCTCAAGCACCGGCTGGCCTCCCGCGATCGCGACCGGTTTTGGCTCGGAAAATTCAATCTCCCCTGATTCCAAATTGACTCTTGACTGACTGTCGCTGGAGGAACCAGGCACCAACCCCGCAAAAAGCCGCGTTCGGGTACCTGCATCGACGGCCACACCAAATCTCGGAAGTACGCTAGTACCTGATCCACTTTCGGCGAATCGTGCGAATTCCAACCCGTAGACGATTAGCACCGGTCCTGAGATCTGCCACGTGTCAGTAGCCGAAACCGAAAACTGGCCAAGCCTGGGACTCGCGCTGTAGCGGGAGAAAGTGAAGCGTCCGTACCCCATCGCAACCGAAACCCGATGACGGTTGCCTACATGAGCCGTGGTCAACGCTCTTAAGCTTTGCGGCGCGCCGCTTCCATACCCAAGCTGTCCGCTGACTACCAGATTCGCATCTCTACCGATCTGCTCAGACACGCCGAAGTTTGCACCAGCGAACGCGAGGGGTTCTGTGTTTCCACTCGCAGTCGCCTGACCGAACATGTTCACCGCTCCGTGTAGCTCGGTTGAGCGAGGCGTCAAAGCAATAGTCGGATCGACGGTGGCGGGATCCTTCTTTACCTCATCGTAGTGGAAAATGGTACCGCGAACTCTACGAGCGGCAAACTTCGAGTCAGCGCTGAGACTCGTTTCGTCGGCGAGCGCAGTTATCCGTCGCAAGAAGATGGAATCAAAAACGGTGACCTTGTTAGGTTTTACATCGGCCGCAAGCTCGACAGCTTTGAATCCCTCAGCTTCGGCTTTCACGCGATAATGGCCGGGAGCAATGCCGGCGGCTGTGAACTTACCTTCGCCATCGGTGCTTGCGCGCCGAACAACCTTCTCGGCCTTAGCCGCTTCGGCGTCCGCCAGGACGACAACTGCGGCCCCGATCAAGGGGCTGCCGCTCGCATCCATTACGACTCCCCTTATGGAGCCACGTCCGGCAGCAGCCTGAGTCGGCGCGTACGCAATCGCCCCTAGCGCAACCAAAGCCAATAGTCTTGATGCTTGTTTCATTCAGGTCACCTCTTAATCTGATAAAGCAGAGGTCTAATCCGCGGTAGTCCCAATTCTATCACCCGACCTCGGGGTGTCAAGCAAACCTGAGGCACTCAACCACGCGGCAAGCCGCCGAAATGCCCTCCCGCGATGACTGACTTCCTCTTTTTCCGAAGGAGTGAGCTCAGCGAAGGTCCTCCCCAACGGCGCGTAAAAGAAAACCGGATCGTAGCCAAATCCACCATCACCCCGGGCGGACTCCAGTATCAAGCCCTTCACACCTTCTTTGAAGACCCTCTCGCCCCCGTCCCAGACAATCGCCGCAACACAGGTAAACTGCGCGCCGCGACGGTGACCCGGCAAACCCTTCATGTTCTCGAGCAATTTTTCCATTCTAGATGCATCATCCGCGTCGGGTCCCCCGAAGCGGGCCGAGTAAACACCTGGCGCCCCGCCAAGCGCTTCGACCTCGAGTCCGGAGTCATCCGCAACCGTGGGCATACCGGAGATCTTGTGATAATACCGGGCTTTTAACAGGGCGTTCTCCTCAAAGGTGGCGCCCGTCTCGAGCCCGTCCGTAGACGCCGATTCTCTTAAGCCCATTACGTCAATCATATGCTTGCCCAAGATCAATCTCAGCTCGGCGATTTTGCCCTGGTTTGTTGTAGCCAACAAGATGCTCACGAGCTCCAGTATATCATCGCAGCCTTACCCCGAACCTCCAGACGCAAGCTCGCTTGAAGTAAGAACCAGGCGCACGACCACTTCTTGCGAGCTACATACAAGAAATTTGATATTGTGTGCGGGCCTGTCGCGGCAACGACGGTAAATATTTCTTCCAACTTATGTACTTTTTACACGTAATGGGCAAACCATCTCATTGTAAAGAGGACGGCAAATGCCTTATCGATCAACAAAACGTGAAGTAACATTACCGATATGAGGGCCGCCGTGCTCGTGGCACTTTGATTGCTCAAGGATGAGTGGGGCAAGAGATACGGGTGATGACAACATCACTTCCTGTTCTCGATTCTCGGTTACTGTGGTGAGGACAGTAACTAGAGACAAAGGCGACGCAGTCTTCCCACGCTGCGTCGCCTCTTTTTTATGGCCAGTCCCGTGGCCGTTCGACTTTCGGCAGCCTTTCGCAGCTCTGATAAGCAGTTCATCCCCGGCCGATTCGCATTAGTTTCAGTTGGACGCCTTTCTCGCGAACAGAAAACTGAACGATTTGCAGGAGGGGCTGTCCATTTCGCATCTCCAGCTTGACACTGGTTTTGTCGCGCCGATATGGTCAATGATCGGTCAGCCCTTAGAATCGCATGCTGGATGAATATCGACGCGACTTTTCTGAGTTCAATATCGCGTGTGCACGCGAGCACTATCTATTTCTGTCCGGCCAAAAGAACACCCTCGAGATCGCACCAATCTATGAACGCTACGGGCATCTTTTTGATCGCGATCAACTAGATTGGCTCAAACGCGAACTCTCGGAATCCTCATCGCGCTCTGAGATTGATCGCGTCTCCATAAGACGCCTGTTCACTTTCGCAGTTGAGCAATTTCTCGAAAACGCGGTTAAACGGCTAACCGCGGAAATAGGAGAATCCGAAGCGGCGGCTACAGTCGAGTGCATCGGTCGAAGGATGACTTTTCAGGACTCGACCGTGGCAATTACAACAGAATCCAACCGCGAGTCTCGCCTGTCAATCTACAACGCTCGTCTTGACGTTATCGAAGCTTCTAACACTCTGCGCGCCGAGCGTCTTTTTACGCTGCACCGGACCGCTCGATCTCTCGATTATTCCAGTTATGTTGACCTGTTCGAGCAGCTTCGCCAATTGGACTATTCGGCGATAGCCACGGAAGCCGATAGTCTACTTTCACGGACCGAACACGTATATGTAACTCGCCTTCACGAGGCTCTGAAGCGTGATCTTGAAATCAGCATCGACCAGGCCCAACGATCAGACGCAATGTACCTGCTTCACTTAACCGGCTTTGACGAACGTTTTCCACAGGGGCGAATGCTCCAGGTATATAAGGAGACGATGGCTGGCCTCGGTATCAAAACGGACACTCAGCCAAACATTGCCATTGACAGCGT
Organism: Blastocatellia bacterium; assembly: GCA_035649735.1. Classification (GTDB taxonomy): domain Bacteria; phylum Acidobacteriota; class Blastocatellia; order UBA7656; family UBA7656; genus Onstottus_A. The sequence continues at coordinate 41,677 of DASRIZ010000161.1, forward strand.
GCCGAGGCCACGAAAGAGTCCGCGCGCGTTTTGCATGCCGATATCGGTCCCCGATGACATCAAGCTGGTGATCCGGCCCGCTGGAGGACAATCGGATTATCAGTCGTTTCTTCACGAATCTGGGCACGCACAACAATACGGCTGGGCGTCAGCCCAGCTGGCGCCCGAGTTCAAATACACCGGCGACTACGCGCTCACGGAAACCTACGCCTTTTTGTTCAACCACTTGATCTCGGACAGCGAATGGCTGTCGGTTTTTATGGGTATGAAGGACAATGCTGAATTTGTCCGTTCGGTTGTGCTTTCGAGGCTGGTGACTGTGCGCCGCTATGTAGCAAAGCTTATGTACGAGCAGAGGCTTCACGTCGATGAAGATCTCGACGGTTCGTCGCAACTTTATGCGGAGCTTCAAACCAGCTCGACCTATTTCAAGACTGGCCCTGGAGAGTTTCTCTTCGATCTGGACGATTCGTTTTACTCGGCAAGCTATCTTCGAGCCTGGGCCTTCGAGGTTTCAATGCGCGAACACCTGAAAACCCGTTTTGGGTCGCGATGGTGGGGCTCGCGGCGCGCGGGTGATTTCTTGAAAGAGATCTGGGAAACCGGAGATCGTTACACCGCCGATCAAATGGCCAACGAGATCGGCATCGGCCCCATCAGGTTCGACCCGCTCATCGATGAGTTCAACGCTGTATTGAGGTAATAGCCCCTTAAGCTCAACTACCTAAGACTCACGTATGCGAACAGTGGCCGTACATCTTGGACCGCGCAGCTATAAGATCAAAATCTCAAGTGGTCTGCTCGGCGAGCTTGGAGAGCATGCGCGCACATCGCTCGGTCAGAATGCAAGAAGCGCGGTAATTATCAGCAATGCCACGGTCGACTCACTATATAGCGACCAGATCGTAAGATCCCTCGCTCGCGAAGACTTTAAGATTCATCGGTTCTCGATAGGGGATGGTGAGCGGTACAAGAATCTTCGAACCGCCGAGACTCTGTTTGCATTTCTGATCGAACGACGTATCGAGCGAGCCGATGTCATAGTGGCGCTGGGCGGAGGCGTGGTGGGTGATCTCGCGGGATTCGTTGCGGCCAGCTATCTGCGAGGAATCCGTCTAATTCAAGTCCCTACGACTCTTCTGGCTCAAATCGACAGTTCGGTTGGCGGGAAGACCGGCGTAAATCATCCGCTTGGGAAGAACCTGATTGGCGCGTTCCACCAGCCCTCGCTCGTGGTGATTGATACCGATGTGCTTCGAACGCTTCCGCCGCGACAAGTGCAGGCGGGACTCTACGAAGCCATCAAATATGGGATTATTCGCGATCACCGATTGTTCTATCGCATCGCTCGGAACATAAAAGAGTTAAAGAACCTGAATCCGGCTGAGGTCGAAAGCCTGATCGCGCGCTGCTGCAGCATAAAGGCGAGCGTAGTCCGCACTGACGAGCACGAGCAAGGACTTAGGAAAATACTCAATTTTGGCCACACTGTAGGCCACGCGCTCGAGGCGGTTACGAACTATCGGCGCTTTCTACACGGCGAAGCGGTTGGCATTGGCATGCGCGCAGCGTCGCGGATGTCCGAACGTCTGGGGTTGCTGAGAGCCGATATACGCGAGACGATTGAGACGGTCATCGCTGACGTTGGCCGCCTCCCAAACGCCAATACTCTTGCGCTCGATGATATAATTTCAGCAATGTATCGCGACAAGAAGGTTGAGGCCGGACGGGCAACCTTTGTTCTGCCGGTTGAGATTGGAAAGGTTGTGATCAGATCCGACGTGCCCCCGCAGGTAATAAGAGCTGCCCTCAAAGATACGCTGAGCTGAACGCAAGTTTGCGTAAGGATAAAAGCTCAACAAGCCCCGGCAGTTTGGGAGCGTGCTTGTAAGGCTCCTCCTCGAGTATTTTGACTAACGACTGGAGACATGCTATGAGCAACGTCACTGGCACGGATGCGCGTTCGCGTGAGCGCGGAGCAATCTCAATCAAAGTGCTTCTTATCTTAATCTTAATCGGCGGCGCAGCCTTCATTGTGATCAAAATCGCGCCGGTCTATATCGACGAGCGGCAAGTGACTTACAAAGTAGACGACCTTGCAAATAAATCTGCTGTCCGAAACTCAAAGGAAGACCAGATTTACAAGGCCATCGAAGTGATCCGAAAGGAATACGATCTTCCGGAGGATAGCATTACTCTCGTATCTCGGGAGCAAGGTAGAGTCCAGATATCTATTAACTACCAAAAAGACATTGACCTTCTGGTGACAACCTACCAGTGGAGAGTCGCTCACACTGTCTCCGGCAAGGATCTGTAACTCCTTCGTCTGAATCGCAGGGTCAAACGTTAAAACTGGCCACTCGCAATGGGTCTTCAAGAAAACTAGCCCCCAATTCCACGCCTGTACCTAAGAATGCCACCTTCGTTGACTGCAATAGGAGCGACCTCTATCATTCTTCCTAGCAGTTAGCGAGGAGCGGGCAGTGCAATACACGAAGTCGGTTACCAAGGTCTTTGCGATACTCACGGCAACGCTGCTAGCGACTCCGACGCTGGCGCAAAGCGGGCGTGGCCGCCCGAAAGTTCCTCAGCCCACATCTACTACAGAGCAACCTGCACCCGTCGTAAACGTTCCCGCAGCCACTGCGGTGACGAACAAAGAACAGCTGGGTAACGCTTCGCGCTTCGTACTGCGTAACGGGATCACTGTCATCATTCACGAACACCACTCCTCTCCGCTCTCGGCCGTCGTAGCGCGTTTCAAGGCGAGCACGGTCGATGAACCCTGGTCGTTGAGCGCCCTGGCGAAACTAACGGGGAGGATGATTCTAAAGGGAACCGTGCTGCGGCCCGGCGATAACGCAGTAGCCGATCTTCGGAAGCTGGGCGCTCTAGTCCGCGCCCATACGTCTTATGACGGCGCAGCGTATTCCGTAGTGGCGGCCTCTGACAAACTAAAAGCGGTGTTGGGGATTCAGGCAGATATGCTACAGAACGCGGCGTTTGATCCCGAGTCACTGCGCCGCGAAATCCAGCTTCTTACCGAGGAAGAGAAAAGGAGACCCCTACTGGATGAAGGCTTCGGATTTCCAGCAAAGGCTTTCTCGACTCGGAGCTTTACAAACAACGTTCCCGATCAATCGTTTTCACGGTTCGACGAACCCGGCGGGTTTTCGCTGGCACGCACGTTCAATATAGCGTTCAACGCTGCACCGTCCCCAAACACCGATTCGTTGCGCTCCATCACCCGCGAGCAGCTTCTGGGATTCTACCGAAGCCACTATCGCCCTGATAACCTGATCATCTCCGTCACCGGAGATGTGTCGACGTTCAACACGCTGGTTGAGATTCAGCAGCTATTCGGCGACTTTGGCGTACGCCCGCAAAAACCCGCAGAGGCAAAGACCAGGACACCTGATGCACCAAAGCCAAAGGCCGCCGCAGTTCGCCCCACCGACCCGCAGCCGGAACCGGTAAAGCCCGACGCATCGCTCTCAGAAACATCGACAACGATTAAGCCATGGGGTGCGAATGAGCAACTAAAGTTAAGATACGCAGCTGATCGTGCTGAGATCACCCAGTCAGTCATAACCGCGGGATTTCACGTACCGGGAGCCGATTCAAAGGATTATCCGGCGATCGAACTGCTTACCGCTCTTGCAGGTCAGGGCCGAGCATCACGACTCAGCCGCTCCTTGATTGACGCACAGATGACTGCGAACCGAATTGAATCGGAATATCTGGCTTACGCCGGCACCGGACTAATCAGTGTACAAATCTGGCCGGCTAAAGACGGAGGCCAGGGGTCCGCGATCGATAAGGCCGAATCGGCGTTTTTCAAGGAACTGGACCAACTGCGGCGCGAAACGGCAACCGAAGGTGAACTTGCGCGCGCGAAAACAATCCTCGAGAAGCGTTTTGTCGATCAGTCGGCCCTTTACCTCGGAAGGGCTGACTCCCTTGCGCGCGATGAAGCCAGCGGGATCGGGTTCCGAGCGTCGCTCGACTATCGTGCTAGAATTCGCGCGGTAACGGCCGCAGATGTGCAACGCGTTGCTGCAAAATATCTTACCCTCGCAAATACAACGATTCATGAGTTCGAGCCTCTGAATGCCGCTGCGCGGACATTCGACGCCGACAGCTTTGCAACAACCGTAGTAGCGTGGGCGCCAGGGTTCGCTCAACCGGTGGCCGCCGGCGCCGTACCGGCAGCTGATGCAAGCTCATCGCTCCTCCCTGTTCCGCAAGGCTCGGATCGATCTCCCGAACGTCAAGCAATGCTGGAATCGGTCCAGCCGCTCGCCGTACGAGACTTCTCTACTCTCAACGGACCGAAGGCATTCGTACGCGAGGACCACTCGAAACCAACCGTAACCGTCGCGATCCTTTTTCAGGGCGGCCGGCTAATCGAAGATGCGACGACCAGCGGCACCACGGAGCTGATGCTTCGATCTATCCTCTATGGCACTCAGCGGCGAACTTACGCGCAGATCACGCAGGAACTGGAACAACTGGGTGCGGACGTCAGCATCGTCGTCGAACCCGATTTTTTCGGGTTCATGCTGAGTACCTTATCCCGCAACGCGGACCGCGCGCTAAAGCTCTTGAGAGACGTCATTGAAGAACCGGCGTTCCGCGGTGATGACATCACACGGGCAAGACTTGGCCAGTTGGCTGCAATTCGCGATGCGCGAGATTCGAGCCTTGCCCGCTCCAGCGAGTTATTGCATCAAGCCTTCTACCCCCAGCATCCATATTCGCTGCCGCCGCACGGTCGGGAGGAAGTAGTCGCCGCGATCACTAGTGAGAAGCTCTCCGAATGGTACTCCCGCGCGATTGAAAGACAACTTCCGCTTGCGTTAATCGTCGGGGACACAGACGGCTCCGCGCTCGTGTCTTCACAGATCGCCGAAGGGTTCAAGCGAAGGGACGTCGATGCAGCAATTCAGGTAAGAACACCACAACCCGCCGCCGGAGAAAAAGCCGAGCCACGCCGAAGCGATCAGACCGCAATTGCGGTTGGGGTCCCCGGACCGAAGGCTGGTAGCGGAGATCTGCTAGCGGTTCAATTGTTCGAATTGGCGATGAATGGAGAGGGCGGGCGTCTGATGCGGGAGCTGCGCGACAAACAGACGCTGGTCTCTACCGCCGCATTTACCAGCGAAGCTATGTTTGCGGGAGGGCTAATCACCGCCTTTGCGATTACGTCTCCGGATCTCGAGCAGCGTACGCGCACTGCTTTGCTTGGCGAGTTTGAGCGATTGGCCCGGGGCGGCCTGAGTGCTGACGAGATTACAAGCGCCCGCGCGCTTGCGGCGACATCGCGTATTGCGCTGCTTCAATCACAGCCGCATCAAGCGCTTCAGTACGCCAACGCAATCTTTTATCGACAACAACCCGCTGACGCCGATAATTTTGCGGACCAGTTGTCCAAGGTAACCGTCGAGGACCTCAAGCGGGTCGCTCTGCCGTTCGCCAAAGTCGCTGCATACGCCACCGCAGCAGTTCGCGGCTCGCAGCAACCCCCCGCTCAGATCCAGTCACCTCCCCGGCCACAATGATGCTATCGTGAGCCTGAAGATCGGGCCGCTGATCCTTCCTCGCCGATAATGATAATCAACGAGGACCCGCGTCTCGCCACTCGATAGCGGGTCATCGACTGCAGATCGATCCACGAGACCCGACGCAACCTCAATCGTCCGGCTTCCCATTGTGCTCCGGACGCCGGCGAGATCAACGACAATGCGCGTAGGGCCGTTCAGAATAAAGTCCTTAAACTGAACAGCTCCATCGGTGTCCACGATTATTTGCAGTGCGCCATTCGACGTTTCGGTGCGGACCGAACGAAGCAGCGTTGCGGTTGAGAGTGCTCAATCACTCCTGGCGCTGGTAACAGTCGGCCTACCAGAAGCGAACCAGTCGTTTGGTTCGTCTACCTCACCGATCGGCTCAGGTCTCCTCGTCCGGGACGGGCGCGACGGTTCCGCAGGAGCAGGTTCCTCGTTGACGACCTCCCGCGGCGACGAACTGCGCGGCATCGCTTTATGGCGTCGATGTCAGTTGTAGTCGTCCTTTCAGGCAGTATCCACATTTCGACTCTGCGATTGACATCAGTAGTTACCATAGCTCGAACTGTAATCGGACCTGTCACCCCGGCGGTGCTCAATGTGACTTCAGCCCCCGTTGTGGAGGATAGCCTCCTCCCAGCGCTCGTCGTCCAGGCGCAGGTCGTCCTTCCCGGCCCAACGATGGTTGCACGAAACGCAACTCTATCGCCTTCGGTAATAGTCGACGCCGAAGCTATGATGCTGCACGATACCGTTGGGCAAGGCGGGCTCAGTAACGTCGAATGAAGCGGTGCAAGTCGACGCGCGGGAGGTACGCAGCCGGAAGGATGATCGAGGTTCTCGTCGGTCACCGTCACCGTCGCGGTTACAGATTAACTCCCACAGATAAGTTTGCGCAGTTGGAATCTCGAGAGTGGCGCGCTGGAATTGACCAAATAGAACGTCCGCTCGGCTCCCTCACTCCCAGCGACATTGTAACCCTTTCAGAGGGCCATAAATGAAACGGGGCGGTCCGAAGACCGCCCCGTTGTTGGTCCGAGATGGCTCCCGGAGTTATCGGCGTCGTCGAGGTACGCGGCGAGCCGGTCTCTTTTCGACCGACGGCGCCGGTTCCTCAGTCGTGATGACCTGAGGCGTAGCCCCGCTTGCGCACTTCTTCAACGCGTCGATGCCTGAAGCGCTGCCGTCCGCAGGAACAATCCAGAACTCGACTCGACGATTCAGATTCGGATCGCCGGAGTCGTGCGGACAGGTATCGCCAAAGTTACGCACCGTTATTCGCGCCGCATCGGTGCCCTTCTCGTTCACCAGATAGTCACGCGCGTTGTTGGCGCGAGTGAGCGAGATGCCTACGCGCTCTGATGAGTCGCGATGGCCATCGATAACCAGCGACGCTCGTGGATCCTGCTGCATCCGGAGCGCGATCTCATCCAAACACGCCTTGTGTTCGTTGTTGATCCTCGCCGAATTGAACGGGAAGAAGATCGGACCACACGGCGAGAGTGGCGGTGGAGGTTGTCGTACATCGGGAACGGTTACAGTGATGCTCGTCGTGCAGCTTCCACCCGGACACGGCTGATCGCAACGAGTCCTGGAGGTGCTGACATTGACCGATACCGTAACTGAGCCGGCCGCCATCCCAGTGGTGTCCAGAGTGACTTCCGCACCAGTTGTTGACGACAGGGTTCCGCCGGTCGTCGACCAGGTAAAGCTTGGACCGTCGGCACCGCTAGCGGTTGCGCTGAAGGTTACACGATCCCCAGACGTCACCGACGAACTGGAGGCTCTGATGTCACAAGTGACCGTCGGGCACGGCGGCTCGGTTATCTCGAAGCTCGCGGTGCACGTGGTCTGACCCGTGGTCACGCAATCACTCGGGCAATCAACCGCAGGCACAGTCGCCGTCACGGTAGTCGTGACCGAATATCTGCCGCAAGCAAGAGACCCGGTAGGAACGTCAACCGAAGTTCCGGTGCCGCTGACTGTTACCGGGCGGCCTTGCGCATCCGTCACTACCCATCGGTACTCGTAGGTGACTACTCCTGCCTCATATCCCGGCGTCGTCGGCGTCGTTGTCAGTGACAGCCGCTCACCCTTGTTAACCGTGGTTGCGCTGGTCGCTAGCACACACGTTGGAGCCGGCGGCAACGGGCAACGCCGTCGCGTTCCGATTGAAAAGTAACCAACAAATCCGCTCTGGCTCTTCGACTCGAAATCCTGAGGCGTCGTGCTGAACAGCGGATTGATAATGAAGAAATTGGGTTTGATTTTGGCGGCCGGTGACACGCAGGGCCGACCGTCGGGTCCGACACAGAAGGTCTGCGAGACAAACACCGGCAGCGTTATGTCGTCGACGTTGTTGAAATTATGTCGCCAGGCGCCACCG